>DATMKQ010000371.1:0-20866 GCA_035571275.1 Trebonia sp. | reverse complement strand
CGGTCGCCCCCAGTGGGGGTGCCTCGGCGGTCGCTGGCGCCGGGGGTGCCTCGGCGGGCGTCGCGCTGGCCTGCGCCATCACTACGGCGGTCCGCGGGCTGGCCGGGGCCGCTATCCCGGCGGTCCGCGGGCTGGCCGGGGCCGCTACTCCGGCGGTCAGTGGCCGGGGCGGATGCGGGCCCTGGGCGGTCTGTGCCGCGGGGGGAGGAAGGCTGCGCTGGGGGGGCGGCACGGTCCGTTCTGGATGAAGATTGGCGGGATCCACGCGGGGACCTGTTGGGGCTCGCACTGCCTTCCGCCGGGTCGTCTAGGCGCATGGTGAGGGAGATGCGATTCCTCGGGACGTCAACGGACTGGACCTTTACGCGGACCACGTCGCCGGATTTGGCCACTGAGCGGGGATCGGAGACGAAGCCGGCGGCCATCGCGGACACGTGCACGAGGCCGTCCTGGTGGACGCCGATGTCGACGAACGCGCCGAAGGCCGCGACGTTTGTCACCACGCCCTCGAGCACCATGCCAGGCTCGAGGTCCTCGAGGGTGTGCACGCCCTCGGCGAACGTCGCGGTCTGGAACTCCGGGCGGGGGTCGCGGCCCGGCTTTTCCAGCTCGCGGAGGATGTCATTGACGGTCGGCAGGCCGAACGCGTCGTCAGTGAGCTCAGCGGGGTTCAGTCCGCGCAGCACGGCGGTGTTGCCGATGAGGGCGGGCACGTCGGCGCCGGTCCTGGCGAGGATGCGGCGGACGACCGGATAGGACTCGGGGTGCACGCCCGACGCGTCCAGCGGGTCGTCGCCGCCGCGGATGCGCAGGAAGCCGGCGCACTGCTCGAACGCCTTCGGGCCGAGGCGCGGGACGTCCATGAGCTGCCGGCGGGCGGTGAACGGCCCGGCGGCGTCTCGGCGGGCGACGATCGCGCCGGCCAGGCCGTCGGTGATGCCGGACACCCGGGCGAGCAGCGGGCGGGAGGCGGTGTTCACGTCGACCCCGACGGCGTTGACCGCGTCCTCGACCACGGCGTCGAGCGACCGTTCCAGCTTGGTGCCGGTGACGTCGTGCTGGTACTGGCCGACGCCGATGGACTTGGGGTCAATCTTGACGAGTTCGGCCAGCGGATCCTGCAGCCGCCTGGCGATGGAGACCGCGCCCCTGAGCGAGACGTCGAGCTCGGGAAGCTCGGAGCTGGCGTAGGCGGACGCGGAGTAGACGCTCGCGCCGGCCTCGGAGACGACGACCTTCGTGAGGTTCAGGTCGGGATTGGCCGCGATGAGGTCGACGGCGAGCTTGTCGGTCTCGCGTGACGCGGTGCCGTTACCGATCGCGATGAGCTCGACGTCGTGGGTCTTAGCGAGGTGGGCGAGGATCGCCAGGGACTCGTCCCACTTGTGCTGCGGGACGTGCGGGTAGATCGTGTGCGTCGCCGTGACCTTGCCCGTCCCGTCGACGACCGCCACCTTGACCCCGGTGCGGAAGCCGGGATCCAGGCCCATCGTGCCGCGCTGGCCGGCCGGCGCGGCGAGCAGCAGGTCCTTGAGGTTGTTGGCGAACACGTCGACGGCCTCGGCCTCGGCGGCCTGCCACAGCCGCATGCGCAGGTCGACGCCCAGGTGCACGAGGATGCGGGTACGCCACGCCCACTTGACGGTGTCGAGGAGCCAGCGGTCGGCGGGGCGGCCACGGTCCGTGATGCCGAACCGCTCCGCGATCGGCCGCGCGTAGTCCTCGCCCAACTCGTTCGGGTTGAGGGTGTCGCCCAGCTCGTTCGGGTCCAGGGTGAGGTCGAGGACCTCCTCCTTTTCCGCGCGGAACATCGCGAGCACCCGGTGCGCCTTGAGTCGTCCGAACGGCTCGGCGAAGTCGAAGTAGTCCGAGTACTTCTTGCCTTCGTCCTCCTTGCCATCGCGGACCTTGGCGATGAGCTGGCCCTGTCCCCACATGCGCTCACGGAGCTGGCCGATCAGGTCGGCGTCCTCGCCGAACCGCTCGACGAGGATCGCACGGGCGCCGTCGAGCGCGGCGGCCGCGTCTGGGACGTTCTCGCTCACGTAGTCGTTCGCCGCCTGGTGCGGGTCGTTGCCCGGGTCGGCGAGCAGCAGGTCGGCCAGCGGCTCGAGGCCGTTCTCACGGGCGATCTGCGCCTTGGTCCTGCGCTTCGGCTTGTAGGGGAGGTAGAGGTCCTCCAGGCGTGCCTTGGTGTCCGCCGCCTCGATCTGGGCCTTGAGCTCATCGGTCAGCTTGCCCTGCTCCTGGATGGACGCCAGGATCGCGGCGCGGCGCTCCTCGAGCTCGCGCAGGTACCGCAGGCGCTCCTCGAGCGTTCGCAGCTGCGCGTCGTCGAGCGTGCCGGTCGCCTCCTTGCGGTACCTGGCGATGAACGGCACGGTGGCGCCGCCGTCTAGCAGGTCGACGGCGGCGGCGACCTGACCGTCACGGACGCCGAGTTCGGCGGCGATGCGCTGGATCAAAGACACGGGATGAGCCTATCGGGCGAGCGCCGTTCGACGGTCAATGTGACGGTTGTGTCTCATTTCAGTTACTGCCTTGTCGCCAATCGTGGTCATCGCCGTTTATCGATCTTGAGACGAGGGGAGCGGGTGTGCCGGGAGCGGGCTACGCATCGGAGGTGCGAGGATGCATAACGGCAATGTCGCCAGGAACCTATGGAAGTTCCAGCATCGCAAATGGCGGTTCACCATCGTCGGCGCGGCGGCGCTGGCGGCGCTGATAGTGCTGCCGGCCACCTGGTCGCCGGCGAGCGCCACCGGGGCGGGGACCGCCCGGGCCGCCACGGACACCAGCTGCCCGTGGGTGACCTCTACCGCGCCGATCAACCAGCGGGTCGCGCAGCTCATGAGCCAGATGACGCTGGTCGACAAGATCACGATGGTCGAAGGCCACGGCACCAGCAACCCGTACGTGTTCTACACCCCGGCGATCCCCTCGCTGTGCATCCCCGCGGTCGGCCTGGAAGACGGCCCGGCCGGGGTCGCCGATGGCATGACCGGAGTCACGCAGCTTCCGGCGGGGGTCTCGCTCGCCGCCTCGTGGAACCCGTCACTGGCTAAGCAGTACGGGACGGTGATCGGTGCCGAGGAGAACGGCAAGGGCGCCAGCGCCAACCTCGGGCCCACGGTGAACATCGACCGCGACCCGCGCTGGGGCCGGTCGTTCGAGGCGCTGTCGGAAGACCCGTTCCTCAACGCGTCTCTCGACGTTCCCGAGATCGACGGCATCCAGAGCCAGGACGTCGAAGATCAGGTCAAGCACTACGACGCGTACAACCAGGAGACGTACAGGAACTCGCCGGCGGACGACGTCATCGTTAGCGACCGGGCGCTGCACGAGATCTACATGCCCTCGTTCTACGCCGCCGTGACGGGAGCGGACGCCGCGTCGGTGATGTGCGCCTACTCGTATGTCAACGGCAACGCGAGCTGCAACAACTCCTACCTGGAGACCAGCGTCCTGCGCGACGATTGGGACTTCCCCGGGTTCGTGATGTCCGACTACGCCGCGCTGCACGGCACGGACGGCGCGCTCGACGGCACCGACCAGGAGCAGCCGTTCAACTCGAACTTCGGCGCCACGCTGCAGACCTATGTGCAGGACGGCGTGATCCCTGTGAACGTGCTCAACTCGATGGTGTCGCCGGTCCTCACCGAGATGTTCCGGTTCAAGCTGTTCAGCCAGCCGCGCACCGGGTCGCCGTCGGATACGGTCACCACGCCCGCACACCAGACGCTGGCCAACAAGGTCGCCGAGGCCGGCACCACGCTACTGAAGAACGACTCCGGCACGCTGCCGCTGTCGACCCACGCGTCGGTGGCGGTGATCGGGCCGTCCGCCTCGGCGTCGCCGACCTACGCCGGCGGGGGCAGCGCGTACGTGCTGCCGTCCTCGTCGGTGAGCCCGCTGGCCGGGATCCAGGCGGTCGACTCCAGCGCGACGTACACGCAGGGCCTGCCGACCGACACGTCGCTGGCCTCGATCCCGTCGTCGGACCTGTCCCCCGCCTACCCGTCGAGTGGCACGCCGTTCGGCGGCAGCTACACGGGGACGCTGACCGCGCCGCAGAGCGGCACGTACGTGCTGGCCATCACCAACTCGTGCGGCTGCTACACGCCCACCTACCTGTCGGTGAACGGCACCCAGGTGATCGACAACCCGAGCACACCGCCGGTGCACACCTACTCGGTGGCCGTGAACCTGACGGCGGCCCAGACCTACACGCTGTCCATCAGCGGTGACTCTTCCGCGCTGCTATGGGCGACCCCGTCCGACCTGGCGCCGTACATCGCCGCCGCGGTCAACGCGGCGAAGTCGGCGTCCACCGCCGTCGTGGTCGTCTCCGACGACACCGAGTCCGAGGCCACCGACCGGCCCAGCCTCAACCTGCCGTCCGCCCAGGACGAGCTGATCGAGGCCGTCGCCGCGGCCAACCCGCATACGGTCGTGGTCGTCAACGCGGGCGCGCCGATCGCGATGCCGTGGCTGAGCAGCGTGGCTTCGGTGGTGGACGCGTGGTACCCGGGTCAGACGAGCGGCACTGCGCTGGCGAACGTGCTGTTCGGGATGACCGATCCGGGTGGCCACCTGCCGGTCACGTTCCCGACGTCGCTGAGCCAGGTGCCGGCCTCCACCACCGCGCAGTTCCCTGGCGATGGCACCGACGTCTTCTACTCCGAGGGCGTCAACGTCGGTTACCGCTTCTACGACGCGAAGAGCGAGACGCCGCTGTTCCCGTTCGGGTACGGCCTGTCTTACACCACGTTCGCGTTCAGCAACCTGCGGATCAGCCGGCCGTCGTTGACCGGTACCGGCAACGAACAGGTGTCGGCCACGATCACGAACACCGGATCCCGGACGGGCAGCGACGTCGCTCAGCTCTACGTCGGCGACCCGGCCTCGACCGGCGAGCCGCCGCGTTCGCTGCTGGGGTACCAGCGCGTGACGCTGGCACCTCGCAGGTCAGCGCGGGTGTCGTTCACCGTCACGCCGCAGCAGCTGTCCTGGTGGAGCGACACCGCCAACGGCTGGACGCAGACCCCGGGCACTTACCGCGTCTACGTCGGCGACTCGTCGGCGCTGGCCAACCTGCCGCTGCGCAACACATTCGCGGTGACCGCGACGCCGGGCGCCCGGCAGGTCGTGGTGACCGCGCCGCCAACGGTGACCGCGGGCAAGACCTTCACCGCCCGGGTAACGCTGGTCGCCGGCGGCACCCAGACGCTGCAAGGCGTCCGGCTGGCACTGCAACTGCCGCAGGGCTGGAGTGCTGTGCCGGCTAGCAAGACCGTGTTCAACAACGTCCGGCCGGGACAGGCGATCGCCGCTACCTTCCGGGTGAGGGTGGCCGCCGATTCACCCGCCCTCAGCGCTGTGGTGCACGCCACCGCGACGATGGGCACCGCTTCGCGGGAGAACGGTGTCAGCGTGACCGTTCGCGCCTGAAGTTAGTCCCCGGGTCCTGGGCTGGCTTCACCGCGAGCGGGAAATCGCGAGCGGGAAACAAACAGAGCTAGCCCGGGATCCGGGGCAGCGGGCCGGTGGTCACGCGCGCCATGGGGCCGGTCGCGATGCGCGGGATCGGGCCGGTCGCCGGGCCGAACCGCAGCACCGTGCGTTCGCCGATCAGCTGGTACCCCAGCCGCGACGCCTGCCGGTCGGGTGAGGTCGTGTCGGTGATCAGGACCACCTCGCTGACCGAGCCGGCCGCGCTCGGGCCGGCCAGCACCGCGCGGCTGGCGGCGAGCATCACGGCGGTGGCGTAGCCGGTATGGCGCTGCTCCGGCGGGGTGTACACGATGCTGATCCGTACCGTCCCCACGACGGGCCTGGTTGTCGTGGCCATCGCCACCGGGCGGCCGTCGGCCTCCCAGAAGGCGGCGCCGCCGAAGCTGAGCAGGTCGTCGGCGTCCGCTTCCGGCGCGCCCGCGAGTTCTCCGACCTCAGTCCCGAACGCGGTCAGCCACTTCACGAGCAGCGGCCGGTCCGCCCGGGTCGCGACCCGGTACCGGCCGGCCGGTCCCATCTGGTACGGCGCCGGCCCCGCCAGCCGGTACACCCGGCTGCGGCTGTGCACCTGGACGCCCACGCCGACACGCTGGCTCCACGCCGCGGCGAACGCGTCGGCCGCGCTGGCCGGCGCGTCCACGCCGCGGACCGCGCGTCCGGTCCGCGAGAGAGCCGCCGCCAGCGCGGCGGCCGTCTCCGGCGCCCGGCCGGCCACGAGCAGTGGGGCGGCCTCGTCGTGCAGGAAAGCCGCACGCGGGCCGCTGCCCTCCGGCGGGTCCCACCAGCCGAAGAGCAGACCGGCGTTGCCTGCCTGAGCGGCCTGGGCGGTCTGGGCGGTCTGGGCGGTCTGGGCGTTTCGGGCATTTCGAGCGTTTTGGGCGGCCGAGAGCAGGATGGTGTTCTCCGCCGCTCTTGACCGGAGGTAGCCGCCAGCCGCCTCGTAAAAACGATCAAGGTCGGAGGTCATGCACCAGCCCATGCGTTCATGCTTCCCGTCGTACGCTCATGTCGGTGCTACCAGGGTGGACCGGCATGAGCATGGGTGTGGGGTCTACTCGGATGCCGCGGCTCGCTAAGGCGGTGAGTTTGCTGAGCAAGACCGAAAACTCTCGGCAGCGCACCATAATGCCTCCAAGTATCAGCAGACCGGCGCGGGAAACGCAAGCTCGCTGAGCGATCACCTGGCTACTGGCTGGTGAAGGAAAGCGCTAGCCGGTCCTCGACTTCCTGGTAACCCATGCGCTGGTAGATGGAGTTGCTCACCGGATTCGCCAGATCGGTGTACAGCAGCACCTCGTCGGCACCCGCCGCGAGCGCGGCCCGGCTCACCTCGGCGGTCGCGGCGCTGCCGTAACCGTGTCCCCGAAATCGCGGCGGCGTGTACACCGGGCCGATCCGCACCATGCCGGCGACCTGCCGGGTGAAGCCCACCAGGCTCACCGGTCCATCGTCGGTCTCCCAGAGCAGGAGCCCGCCGTAGCTCAGCCGCTCCCGCACCGCGGCCGCGTGGTCAGCGCCTTCCGTCTCCTCCACCTCGTTGGAGAATGCCGTGACCCATTCGGTCAGCAGCGCAGCGTCGCCGTCCCCCGCCGTGCGCGGCGCGCCTGGCGGGGCCGGATCGGGCCAGACAAGGCCGGCGAGCCGGTACAGGCGCATGTGCCGGTGCACGGTCACCTGGCCGCCGGTGGCGTTCGCCCAGGCCGTGGCGAACGCCGTTGCCACCTCGTCGTGGGCGTTGACTCCGGCGAGCGGCCGGTCCTTGAGCGTTTTCGCCGCGAGTTCCGTGGCGGCCGGCAACGGCATGGCGGTGAGCACGACGGGAAACGGCGGGGTGTGCAGGAACGCTCCGCCCACCGCCCCGTCGTCGGCCGTCCACCAGCCGAACAGCGGCCACTTGTCCGGGTCGGCCTCGCCGGGGGCGGCAAGGGTCGACGGATCGGCTGTGGCGGTCTGCGTCACGGTGAGCAGGACGGTGTTGCGGGCGCGCTCCGCGCGCAGGAAAATGCCCGCCGCCGCGAGGAACCCGGCCGCGTCGCCGGTCGTCACCCATCCCATGCGGCCATGCTTCCACGCAGGTAACGCGAAACGCATCCGAATAATGTGCTGGCGCGGGGTGGCGGCGCGGGGCGGCGGCGCGGGGCGGCGGCGGCGCGGAGGGGCGGCGCGGAGGGCGGGGGCGGGATTGTGGTCGGGGCCAAGTGGGCGGTGGCTAGATCGGAGGGGGCAACAGAAGGCTTCGCGGATTGTTGACAATGTGTCGGCGATTTCATAGCCTCCCGCCATGCCCAGACCTACTCCGGGCGGTCCTCAGGCCGGGGAACCCGCACGTACGCATGCCCTTGCCGCGCTCCGGGTAGCGATCCTCAGCGGTGACGTCGCGCCTGGTCAGCGGCTAGTCGAAGAGGAACTGGCCGGCATGCTCGGGGTGACGAGGGCAAGCCTGCGCGCGGCGCTGATCGACTTGGCGGCGGAGGGGCTCGTCGAACGGGTACCGAACAGGGGAGCGCGGGTCCGCGTCGTCAGCACCGAGGAAGCGGTCGCGATCACCGAGTGCCGGATGGCGCTCGAGGCGCTGTGCGCCGCCAAGGCCGCGCAGAACGTCACCGACGAGGAGGCCGCGCAGCTTCGCGAGCTCGGCGCGAACCTGTCGCGGGCGGTCGCCGACGGCAACCCGCTCAAGTATTCCGAGCTCAACAGGGAGCTGCACCGCCGGGTCGGGGTCATCTCACGGCAGGCGGTCGCGGTCAGCCTGCTGGAACGGCTGCACGCGCAGATCGTCCGGCACCAGTTCCAGCTCGCGCTGCGCCCCGGCAGGCCGGAGACGTCCCTCGGCGAGCACCTGGCGATAATCAACGCGATCGCCGACCGCAAGCCCGAGGACGCCGAGCTGGCTACCCGGCGGCACCTCGGCAGCGTCATCGAGGCGCTCCGGGCGGCTGGGGATGGCGACGGCAGGCGCGGGTAGCCGAGGGGTTCGTGCCAACAGGGAAATATGTGAGGAGCAGCCATGCTGAACGTTGTCGTCACCGACTCGCCGCGCGCCGACCTCGCCGAGGTCGATAAGCTCGCCGAGTACGGGGTCGCCACCGTGCACGAGGCCATCGGCAGGAACGGCTATCTCGGGCCGGGTATCCGCCCGATCCAGAGCGGCACCCGGATCGCGGGCACCGCGCTGACCGTGCTGTGCTGGCCGGGCGACAACCTCATGCTGCACGTCGCGGTGGAGCAGGCCAGGCCAGGCGACATCATCGTGGTCACGACGACGTCGTCGTGTACGGACGGACTATTCGGTGAGCTGCTCGCGACATCGCTCGCCGCGCACGGTGTGCGCGGCATCGTGATGGGCGCCGGCCTGCGGGACAGCGCCGAACTGCGCGAGATGGGCTTCCCCGCCTGGACCGCGAACGTCAGCGCGCAGGGCACCGTCAAGGAGACACCGGGCGCGGTCAACGTTCCCGTGACGATCGGCGGGCAGGTCATCAGGCCGGGCGACGCGATCGTCGCCGACGACGACGGGGTGGCCTGCGTGCCGCGAGTCGACGTTGGCACGGCCGTCAGCGCGTCGGCGGCCAGGATCGCCAAGGAAGACACCAACCGGAAGGCGCTGGCCGAGGGGCAGCTAGGTCTCGACATGTACGGGCTGCGGGCCAAGCTCGCGAAGGTCGAGTACATCACCGCCGCCGAGTACGCGCGCCGGGCGGGCGAGGGGACCTCATGACCAGCGGCGATGTAACCAGCGGCGGCATCCGCTGCATGCTGATGCGCGGCGGCACCTCCAAGGGCGCGTACTTCCTAGCGCAGGACCTGCCCGCCGACCGCGACGAACGGGACGACCTGCTGCTGCGGATCATGGGCAGCCCTGACCCCCGGCAGATCGACGGCATCGGCGGCGCGCACCCGCTCACCTCCAAGGTCGCCGTGGTGTCGCCGTCCCAGCTTCCCGGCATCGACGTGGACTACCTGTTCCTGCAAGTCGTGGTGGACCAGCCGGTCGTGACCGACCGGCAGAACTGCGGAAACATCCTGGCCGGCATCGGTCCGTTCGCGGTCGAGCGCGGCCTGGTCGCCGGGGGCGAGGAAGAGACCAAGGTTCGCATCCGCATGGTGAACACCGACGGGATCGTGACCGCCAAGTTCCCGACACCCGGTGGCAGGCCGCGGTACTCCGGGGACGCGGCGATCGACGGCGTGCCGGGCACGGCGGCGCCGGTCGTGCTCGACTTCGAGGAGAGCGCGGACTCAGGCGCTAGCGCGCGAGTGCTGCCGACGGGAAATGTCACGGACGTGTTCGGCGGGGTCACGGTGACCTGCGTGGACAACGGGATGCCCGTCGTCGTGGTGGCGGCGAGCAGCTTCGGCAAGACTGGCTATGAGTCGGTAGCCGACCTCGAGGCCGACGAGGAACTGAACAGGCGGGTGCGGGAACTGCGCCTGGAAGCGGGCAAGGCGATGGGGCTCGGTGACGTCAGCGGCACCACGGTCCCGAAGATCTCGCTGGTGGCCCCGCCGGCGGCGGGCGGCACGATCTGCACGCGCACCTTCATCCCAGTCCGCGTGCACGAGTCCATCGGGGTGCTCGGCGCGGTCAGCGTCGGCACCGCGGTCATGCTGCCCGGCGCGGTGGGCAGCGACCTCGCCGCCCCGCCGCGAGGCTCGCGGCTGAGCATCGAGCACCCGAGCGGAGCGCTGCAGGTCGAGGTGGAACTTGACACCACCACCACGCCGCCGGCCGTGGTGCGATCCGGGGTGGTTCGGACGGCACGCAAGCTGTTCGACGGAACGGTGTTTCCGCGGTAAGGAGCGCGGCGTCCCCGGGGCAGCCTTGTAACTCACCGGGCGGAAGGGAGATCAGGGAGAACACGGCACCCTGGTCGTCTGTGACCGTGGCGAGGCGGCCGTACGGGCTGTCCTCGGCCGGCCTTATCACGTTGCCGCCGGCCCTCGTGGCCTGCGCGACCGAGGCGTCGGTGTCGGCGGTGGCGAAGTACGTCGTCCATGCCGCGGGAACCGCGGGCGTCCCCTCCGGGTACTGGCCGATGCCGCCGACCTCGTGCCCGCCGAGCAGCAGCGTCGCGTAGCTGAACCCGTCGCTGCTCATGTCACCGAACTCGTAGCCGAACACGGCCGCGTAGAACGCCTTGGCCCCCTCGAAATCACGGCTCATGTGCTCGTTCCAGCTCAGCGCGCCTGGGGCGTTGGCGACTTGCGCGCCGAAGAACGCACGGTGCTGCCAGATGCCGAACGCGGCGCCCGTGGTATCCAGCGCGATCGCCATCCGGCCAACGTCCATGACGTCCATCGGGTCCGTCAGCAATTGGCCGCCGGCTCCCTTGATCTTCGCGACGGTGGCGTCGGCGTCCTCGGTCGCCAGGTAGGTCGTCCAGGCGGCGGGCGTCCCCGGCGGGCCTTGCAACGGCCCGATCCCGGCGACGGCCTTGCCATCCAGGTTCCCTATCGAGTAACCGCCAACTTCCGGCCCGCCCTGCTCGACGTTCCAGCCGAACTGCGCGGTGTAGAAAGCGATGGCCTTCGGTATGTCGCCGACACCGAGGTCAACCCAGCACGGCGTCCCTGCCGGCCATGGGGTGTCGCGGGTAACCACATCTCACCTCCGTATCCAAGTCGGCACGCGCTGTCGCGGACCGTGTTATCGCTGACGGTACACCCGTGATCGGTTGTCCCTACAATGGGGCGATCATGTACAGCAAGACCAGACTGGGCTCTGACCAGCTCACCGGCGGGCCCAAGCTCAGCCGGCGAGGCAAGTGGACCGTGTTCTCCGTGCTCGGCGTGGTGGCCGCGGCCGTTGCCGGGCTCGTTATCTGGAGCGCGGTGGGGAACGATCCCTACACGACTTCGGCGAACGGGTGCGTGAGCGTCACCGTCCCTGGCGCCACCGGCGGGGCGACGCTGCATTACTGCGGGACGCAGGCGAAGTCGTTCTGCAAGTCGGCCTACGCGTCCTCGGACCGGATCTCGCTGCTCGCCCGCCCGCAGTGCGTGCTGGCGGGGCTGACCAAGGCCAAGGTCTCCGGGTTACAGGTCGATGACGATCGTGATGGGGCCGTCGTTGACCAGGGCGACCTTCATGTTGGCGCCGAATACGCCGGTCTGCACGTGGGCGCCCAGGTTCGCGAGTTCTTGTGTCACGGCGGTTACCAGCGGCTCGGCGACCGGGCCGGGTGCGGCGTTGTGCCAGGTCGGGCGGCGGCCCTTGCTCGTGTCCGCGTAGAGCGTGAACTGGCTGATTATGAGCAGCGGCGCGCCGAGGTCGGAGCAGGACTTCTCGCCGTCGAGGATGCGCAGGCCCCACAGCTTGGCGGCGAGCTTCGCCGCTTTGTCGCGCGTGTCGTCATGAGTGACGCCGACCAGGACCAGCAGGCCAGGTTCCTCGATCGAGCCGACGATCCGGCCGTCGACGGTGACGCTCGCCTGACTCACTCGCTGCACAACCGCTCGCACGAGGTGCCAGCCTAGCCGGAGTTGGCGGGGCGGCGGTCGCGAGACGGGGCGTACGGAGCGATTGGGACAGGTCAGTGGGCGCGAGCGTGGATAATGTGCGCGTGAGTCTGGAGCAGTTGTCCCCCGGCGAGATGTCGGCGAACCCGGTGCTCGCCGAAGTCGTGCGGTCCGGGTACGTCGAGTCCCGGCACCGCGGCACGATCGTGGCCCTCGCTCCCAATGGGACGTTCGCCTTCATCGCGGGCAGCGCCAACGCCGCCGTGCTGCCGCGCTCATCCAACAAGCCGCTGCAGGCCGCGGCCATGCTCCGGGCGGGCCTGCCGCTCGAGGGCGAACTGCTCGCGCTTGCCGCTGCTAGCCACGCCGGTGAGGATTTCCACGCCCGCGGCGTGTACGACATCCTGGATGTCGCCGGGCTCACCGCCAGCGACCTGCGCTGCCCGCCCGCGCTTCCCCAAGACGAGCCGACGGCACGCAGGCTTATCAGGGAGAGCGACAGGCCTGAGTCGCGGGTGCGGATGAACTGCTCCGGCAAGCACGCGGCGATGCTGGCCACGTGCATCGCCAACGACTGGCCGACGGAGACGTACCTGGACCCGGCACACCCGCTGCAGCACCACATCAGGAAGACGATCGAGGAACTGACCAAAGAACCGGTGTCCGCGATCGCCGTCGACGGATGCGGTGCGCCGCTGTTCGCGCTGACGCTGGGCGGCCTGGCCCGCGCGTTCCGCTCGCTCGTGCTCGCCGAGCCGGGCACCCCCGAGCGCAAGGTCGCCGACGCGATCCGCAAGTTCCCCGAATGGACGAGCGGCACCGCGCGGGACGAGAACCGGCTGATGACCGACGTCCCCGGGCTGCTCCTCAAGGGCGGGGCCGAAGGGATCGACGCGTTCGCGCTGCCGGACGGCAGTGCCGCCGCGCTGAAGATCGAGGACGGCGCGGCCCGTGCCCGCACGCCCGTGACGGTCGCCATCCTCGCCATGCTGGGTGCGCAACCGCCAGCCGAACTCGCCACGACGGTGGTCACCGGAGGCGGCAACCCCGTCGGCGTGATCAGGTCCGCCCGGCTCGCCTTCCCTGACGCGGGATAGCGCTGACGGCCGCGTGCGCCTCGGGACGGCTTATCGCGCAGCGAGGTGAGCGGCGAGGGTGAAGCGGGGGTCCGGGGAGGGGTGACCGGCGGCCAGGCCGGTGATGATCTCGCCGAGGAGCGGCGCGAACTTCGCGCCGTGGCCTGAGCAGGGCGAGGCGATCACGAACGGGCCGTGGCGGTCCAGGATGAAGTCCTCGCCGACGATCGTCGTGTACAGGCAGGTGATCTCGCCGACCGGGCGGGGGTCGAGCCCGGGCAGGCGGCTGGCCGCGAACGCGATCGCGCGGGCACGGCCGGCCGGGTCGACGACGCCGTCGCGGCTGGCCGCGGTCGTGGCCGGGCCGGCGTGGTGCTCCCCCAGCTTCACCGCGCCGGGCACCTCACCGTCGCGGCCGGCGGGCAGGCCGTAAAAGGTGCTGGCGGCGTCGCGGTAGATGAAGATCGGCCACGGGTCCTCGCCGTAGGGGCGGGCCGCGGATGGCGCGCCGCCGGTACCGGCGGCGCGCGGGGCGAAGTGGAACGCCTGCTCCTGGGTCACCATGAGCGGGGGCAGCCGGACCAGATCGTCGAGCAGCGGCGCGAGCCAGGCGCCGGCCGCCACAACCGCCACGGGGGCGGTGAACGTGCCGCTGTCAGTGCGCACGAGCGCGCCGTCACCGCCTGCGGTCGATTCCAGGTGCGTGACCGGCGTGTCGAAGCGAACGTCGGCGCCGCGCGCGGCGGCCAGCCGGAGCATCGCGGCCACCGCGCGGTCCGGGTCGAGCACGCCGGCGTCGGCGTGGAACATGACCGGTCCGACGGGCGGATCGAAGGAGATGACCGGCCACCGTTCGGCTGCTTCATCGGGTTCGATGAGCTCGACGGGGACACCGCAGGAGATCAGCATCTCGTGCATGATCACGGGGTCGCGCAGCGGGCCGAAGTCGACGCCGCCGGTCAGCTGCAGCAACGTTTCGCCCGCCTCGGCCTCCAGCCGCCGCCACAGCGGCTCGGCCTGCCCGGCCAGCCGCACGTACAGCGGGTCGGGGTAGGCGCGCCGGAAGATCCGCGCGCTGCCGTGCGAACTGCCGCGCCGGTGCCCGGGACCGAACGCCTCGAGAACGACCACGGACATGCCGCGGGCCGACGCCGCCCAGGCGGTGGCCGACCCGGCCAGCCCGGCGCCGACCACGATGAGGTCAGCGCGCGAGGTCACGAGGGCCAGGCCGGCGGCTGGTGGGTGCGGTGACGGACAAGACGGTGATTCCCGCGCCGTACATCCGGCGCCGCAGTTCGGCGGCCAGCCCGACGTGCTGGTCCAGGACCACCATCCGGGCGCCGCGCGCCCGGGCCACGCGCGCGATCGCGCGGGCGGGCGAGCCGGTGGCCGCGATGTGCGCGTATGCCATCACACCAGTATTCCCCAGCGCGGTCATCGCCAGGGCGACCGCCCGCCGCGCCTCTTCTATCTCCGCGGGAGACTCCCCGGCGAGGCCGACGACGATCACGGGTGCGCTTGCCGCTAGTCGCGCGGTGCGGGTTATCGCTGGCCGGGAGACCATCGCGCCCGAGACGACGAGCAGCACGGGGCTGGTCACGGCGGGGCGGGGGCGTGCGTCCGAGCTCACTGGCTGACCCCCGCTGTGCTGGTCCCGGGGGGCGGTCGCATATCGCGACCGTAGGTCAGCGGTGTTTCCCGCGGGTGAACCGCTTCCCGACGCTTGTCACGGATGCGTTACGGACGGTCTGGGGCCGCGTTATCCGGGGCGTGCGAGCGTGAGAGGCTGTGCGTGAGAGGCTTGGGCGCGGGAGGTTTCCACGAATGAAGATCGGCTTGCAGATCCCGGACTTCAGCACGCCGCGCGGGCCGGAACGGCTCGGCGCCGAGCTAGCCACCGTCGCCCGGGTCGCCGACGACGCCGGGTTCGAGTACATCGCGGTCATGGATCACTTCTTCCAGATCCCGGCCGTGGGCCCAGCCGAGAACGAGATGCTCGAGGGGTACACCACGCTGGGGTACCTGGCGGCATGCACCTCCCGGGCGACGCTCGTCATGCTGGTCACTGGCGCCGTTTACCGCGAGCCGGGCGTCCTGGCCAAGATCGTGACCACGCTGGACGTGCTGTCCAACGGCCGCGCCTGGCTGGGGATCGGCGCGGCGTGGAACGCCGAGGAGTCGCGGGGGCTCGGCATCCCGTTCCCGCCGGTCGCCGAACGCTTCGAACGGCTTGAGGAGACGCTGCAGATCTGCCTGCAGATGTGGCACGGCGATGAGTCCCCGTACCGGGGCAAGCACTACCAGCTCGAGCGGCCGCTCAACTCGCCGCAGTCGCTGACCAGGCCGCACCCGCCGATCATGATCGGCGGCGGCGGGGAGAAGAAGACGCTGCGGCTTGTCGCGCAGTACGCGGACGCCTGCAACCTGTTCGCCGGCCGGGACGAGGCGCGCAAGCTCGAAATCCTGCGCCAGCACTGCGACGCGGTCGGCCGCGACTACGACACGATCTTCAAGACCGCCTACTACGCGTTCGACACCTCCAAGGGCGCGGGGCAGATCTTGGACGAACTCGGCGCGCTCGCCGAACTCGGCTTCGACGCGGCGATGGGCTCGGTGTCCGGCGTGTGGGACGTGACGCCGGTCGAGTTCATCGGCAGCGAGATCATCCCTGTGGCCGCCGACCTGTAGCGGCGGCCACAGGTCGGTATCAGTAGCTGAACGAGTACCCGGTACTGGACGAGACGCCGCAGGCCGACACATAGAGGCTGTATGTCCCGTGCGGCAGCCCGGAGGGAAGCGTGAAGTCGGCTGACTCCACCTCGCCGGGAGTGCTGGGCGCCATGGTGCTGAAGTTGAACGAGCGGGCGTAGTACACGTCGCCTGCCGAGTCCTTCAGGTAGACGATCGGGAAGTTCTGCGGGTCCTGGTAGTCGTCTTCTCCCACCGTCACCAACCCCGTCAGCTGGGTGCCGGTCAGCTGGTACGAGCCGTCGCCGTTGGCGGTGACGGAGGTAACCGTCGGCCGCCACGAGTCCTGCGGGGTGCCGACGGGGGTGTAGATCCAGTCCCGGTCGCCCGCCGCGGCGAGGACCTGGCCGTTGGGCAGGTTGATGAAGTTCACCGCCTGGCCAGACGGGTCGGGGGGTTCGCTGATCGGGGTCATCGTGTCCGTGGCGGGGTCGTATTCGACGACTTCGGGGCCGGAGGCGGATCCGCACGCGTTGGTGATCCAGCTGCACCTGATCGTGTCGACGATGACGTTCCCGTTCGGCTCGGGATCGGCGTAGGAATCGTCGACGTAGCTGCCTTGCGGCATGCCGGGTCCCTGGGCCCAGCTTCCCGGTGAGCCTGGCGTGGCGCCGGGGGTGTAGACGGCCGAGCTGTTACCTCCCATGACCAGGATCTTGCCGTTGTACATCAACGTCGTCGTGGCGGGGTCGACGCTGCCGTTCTGATAGCCGGAGGGTGCGGCCGGAAGCGTGATCCACGTGTTTCCTGAGGGATTGAAGCGGTACTGGCCACTGGCGCTCATCGACACCACCGAACCATCCGGCAGCGTGACCCAGCCGTCCTCCCCCGCTGGGGCTGGCCGTGGGCCGACCCCGGTCCAGGTGTTGGTGGTCGGGCTGAAGATCTGCGTCTGCGCGGCGGAGATGTCGCTGGCGACGATGCTTCCGTTGGCCAGCGTCGCGCTCCCGCTGTCGTCCAGGTTGCCGTACAGCCCCTGCTGGCCGAGGGTCCAGGTGTTGGTCACCGGGTTGTACAGCTGGACGGCGTCGTGGTCGCTGGCCGAACTGCCCGACGGATAGGCATAGATGTACTCGCCGCCCGCCTGGTAGAACCGCCCGTCGGGCAGGATGTGGTCCTGCGCCGCCCCCATGGCGTACGGGCTCGCGGCCAGTGTCTGCCAGGTGCCGTCGGCGTAGTTGCCTTGCGCGTCAGGCACCAGCTTGACCCACTGGTTGAGGCTGGATCCGTTCGACAAGATGGTGCCGTCCGAGAGCAGCCAGAGAAACGTCGCCGCACCGCCGGTAGCCGGGTTGACAGGCGCTGCCACCCACGTTCCCTGGCCCGGGGTCGGCGTCGGCGTGGGAGTCGGCGTTGGCGTCACGGTTCCGGTGCAAGCCGTGCCGTTGAAGGAAAGCTGCGCGGGCACCACGTTGGTCCCGGAGAAGGAGCCGTTGAAGCCGAAGGTCACCGCGGCGTTCGTGGCGACCGAGCCGTTGTAACCGGCGTTGACCGCTGTCACGTTCTCGCCGGACTCGGTGTCCGTGGCGTTCCAGATCTGCGTGATCTGCTGGTTGCCTGGGAACGTCCAAACCACGGTCCAGGAGGTGACCGGGCTGCCCAGGTTGGTGACGGACACGCTGGCCGTGAAGCCGCCGGTCCACTGGCTGCTGATGCTGTAGCTGGCCTGGCAGCCCGCGGCGGCGGAGGCCGGACGGGCGGAAACGAAGGCGATGGCGGCCAGCATGACGGCGGGCAGCATGGCGGCGGTGGCACCGAGTAGGCCCCAGCGACGATGCGGCTTGCGGAAGAATTCCCAGCCCATCACGACACCTCACTGATACATCGGATGTTACCGGTAACAACCTGTCGTCGTCGGGTCCGGTCGTCAATGCCGCGCCGCGGAACGCGCCGCACGACGCACGCGCCACCTGGGTAAAGTCCTTTCACCGTGTCGAACAGTCATGAAAGGTGCAGCCTGGTGGTCAGCACAGCGCCCGTGACGTGGCCGTCCGTCGAATGGACATCCCTTCCTGGGCTTGGATAATCCGGAAACAGGTTCCCGATCATGATTTACCGGGCGGAGGCCACGATTGGGGCACTCGTTCGCCGACCTGACCTACACGCTGACCAAGGGCTGTCCCAGCCGTCATGAGATTAGCATCAACGACTCGCGTAATTCCGTGACCCGGGCCGAGTCATTGGGCCACCGTTCGGTATAATTACATTGATTTACTCCCGATGCGGGAGGATTTGCACCCCGCGGCTAGCGGAAATTCCTTGACAATCCCGACCAGACGGCGTCGTAGTCCTGCTGCCGGTGCGGGGCGCGCATCGCCTGCAGGGTCGGGATCATCGTCCAGCGGCTCTCGAACATGAACGCCAGCGTGTCGTCGAGCTTTTGCGGCCGCAGTGCGGCGGTGCTCGCCTTCTCGTAGGTGTCCGCGTCCGGGCCGTGCGAGGCGAAGGTGTTGTGCAGGCTGGCGCCGCCCGGGGTGAAGCCCTCGGCCTTGGCGTCGTAGGCGCCGCGGACCAGGCCCATGAACTCGGACATGACGTTGCGGTGGAACCACGGCGGGCGGAACGTGTCCTCGCCGACCAGCCAGCGCGGCGCGAAGATCACGAAGTCCACGTTGGCCAGGCCCGGTGTGTCGCTGGGGCTGGTGAGCACGGTGTAGATCGACGGGTCCGGATGGTCGAAGCTGACCGTGCCGAGGACCATGAAGTTCGCCGTGTCGTACTTGTACGGCGCGTAGTTGCCGTGCCAGGCCACGACGTCGAGCGGCGAGTGGTCGTAGTCGGCGGCCCAGAGATTGCCGCCGAACTTCTGCACGACCTGGACGGGGTGGGCGCGTTCCTCGAAAGCGGCGTGCGGCGCCTTGAAATCCCGCTCGTTGGCCAACCCGTTGGCGCCGATCGGGCCACGTTCGGGGAGGGTGAAGGCGGCGCCGAAGTTCTCGCACAGGTAGCCGCGGGCGTAGCCGTCGGGCAGTTCGACGCGGAACCTGATGCCGCGCGGGATTACCGCGATCTCGCCGGGGCTGACGCGCAGCGGGCCGAGTTCGGTGTGCAGGATGACCGTGGACAGTTCCGGCACGAACAGCAGTTCTCCGTCCGCGTCGACGAAATAACGGTCCCGCATGCTCTCGTTCGCGGCGTATATGTGCACGGCCATACCGTTGCGGGTCTTAATGTCGCCGTTGCCGACCACGGTGTACAGGCCGTCGACGAAGTCGGCCGGGCTGTCCTGCACGGGCAGGGGGAAGGGGTCCCAGCGCAGCCGGTTGGGGTCCGGCTCTATTTCATCGAACGGCGTGCCCTTGAGGTTCTTGTTGTCTATTCTCCCGAACGGCGGGTGCTTGGCGCTTGGCAGGATCCGGTACACCCAGGTCCGGCGGTTGACGGCGCGCGGCTGGGTGAAGGCGGTGCCGCTGATTTGTTCGGCGTAGAGGCCGAGGGGAGCCTTCTGCGGGGAGTTGCGGCCGTCCGGGAGCGCGCCCTCGACCGCTTCGCTGGCGAAATCGTTCCCGAACCCGCTCCAGTAGCGGAACTCGTCGTCGGCCATCGCCTTCCCCCTCCGTGGCTTGGTTCCCTGGATTCGCTCGGACCGCCGGGTTCACCGGCTTCACCGGCTTCACCGGTCAGGTTGAGTTAACACCAGTTAACGTAGACGCGTTTAATCAGGACTAAACCAGAGGCTACTTTTCGCCTGGGAGGTACCGATGGCCGACAGATGGCTGACGTTCGACTGCTATGGCACGATCGCGGACTGGAACACGTGTATGCGGCGAGCCCTGGAGCCGATCGCGGGCGCCGCTGCCGGTTCCGTTCTCACCGCGTACCACCAGGCGGAACTCGCCCTGGAAGCGCAGCCGGCGTGGCGGCCGTACCGGGAGGTCCTCCGCTCCGGGCTGCGCGCGGCGGCGGGCCGGGCCGGGGTTCCGCTTGATGACGGGCAGGCCTCGGCGCTCGTGGACGCGTGGGCGGACATGACAGTGTTCCCCGATGTGGCCGAGGCGCTCCGCGACCTTATCGACTTCGGCGGGTGGCGGCTGGCGATCCTCACCAACTGCGATGACGACCTGTTCGCGACCACGTCCCCGAAGCTGCCGGTGCCGTTCGACCTGGTCGTGACGGCCGAGCAGGTACGGTCGTACAAGCCCGATCTCGGACACTTCTGGAAATTTGCTGAAATAACTGGCGTGAGCACTTCCGACTGGATCCACGTGGCGAACAGCTGGGTGCATGACATCCTGCCCGCGGCGCGGGTGGGAGTGCGTTCGGTGTGGGTGGACCGCGACCTCACCGGGCACCCGGCCAAGCTCGCCGAACGCCGGGTCACGGCGATGCGGCGGCTGCCCGAGGCGGTGGCGGACGTGGCCGCCGTCTCGCCGCCCTGGCAATTCGAGTGACGCGCGGTCCAGCGCCGACGTCAGCGTTTGGCGAAGGTCAGCGCGTCGGCGGCGAGCTGTGACCAGGGCAGCGGGCAGTCCGCGGCGGCGGCGAACCACTCGCGCATCGGCGTGCCCTTGTTAGCGGTGAACCGCTCGCCGTGGCCGGATTCGACGAGCTCGTCGACCCGCTGCTCGGACAGCTTCACCACTAGGTCGCCGCGGACGAACATCGCGAAGATCTTCCCGTGGTAGCGCAGCGCGCTGCGACCGAAACCGCTGCCGCCGTGCGGCAGCGTCACGCCGTCAGTGTCATTGAACTCGCCGAGGAGTTCCTCGAAGCGTTCGGCCGCGGTCGGCTCTCCCGTCATGTCGCCAGCGTAAGCCGCCGCCGAAGACGCCGCCCGCGCGGCGGCCGTTTCGCCGCCCGCGCCGCGGCCGTTTCGCCGCACGCGGCCATTAGCTGGATCGGTTTACCAGTCGGGGCATGGAAACCGATCCATGTTAATCGCGTCGCGCTTGCCGCCACGGCCGGGGGACGGGGGGCCGGGGGGACGGGGGGCCGGGGGCCGGGGGACCGGGGACGGGGGACCGGGGACGGCGGGGTGTCGGGCGGCCGTCGTATTGTCTTACGGGGCGCCGTGGTTCCGTGGAGGACGTGGAGGCATGGCATGACCAGCGCTGGGCTGCTAGTGGATG
>DATMKQ010000370.1:0-10038 GCA_035571275.1 Trebonia sp. | reverse complement strand
CGCGGAGAACGAGTTCAGCGTGAGGGCGAACGGCGCGAAGTCGGATCCTGACACCAGACGGCCCGGGTGGATCTCGTCAAGGGCGGCCGGCGTGTCGGCAAACCGCTGTCCCTCGACGAGCAACTTGTCCGCCTTGTAGCCGAACAGCCCGCCCAGCGCGATGGACACAAGCACACCCAGAAGCGCCAGGTGGAACAGCAGGTTGCCTGCCTCACGCAGGTAGCCCTTCTCCGCGGACACCCAGTGGCCCGAGTCGCCGCCCTGGGCGCGCCGCAGCCGAAACCGGCGCCCGGCGAGCAGCGAGGCGGCGACCCCGACCGCGGCGTCCGGCGGCAGGGCCGAGGGGTAAGAGGCGGAGTGCGGCAGCCGCAGCAGGTGCCGCGGCGCCCTCGGCGGCGGCGTGCGCGCCGACCCCGCGAGCCGGAACGTGCGGGGGACCACGCACCCCACGAGGGAAGCGAAGAGCAGCAGGTAGATCGCCGCGAACCAGGGCGCCGCGAACACGTTGAACAGGCCAAGGCGGTTCAGCCACGGCGCGAGCGCGGGATGCGAGGCGAAGTACTGCTGCACGGCGCCCGGGTCGGCGCCCTCCTGCGGCAGCACCGAGCCCGGCACGGAGCCGAGCGCCAGCAGGAACAGCAGCACGAGCGCGGTCCGCATCGAGGTCAGCTGCCGCCACAGCCAGCGCGGCCAGCCCTGGGCGGGCCCGGTTGCTGACGGTCCCGCCGTATCGCCGCCTGAGGTTCCGATCAGGCCTGCTTCTTTGTCTCCGAACGAAGCCGCGGCGTCTGTTTCTGCGCCCTGTGACCGCGGGGTGCGGATGTCCGTCATCAGGTCGTCACCGCGTCCCGCAGGATCGTCGTCATCGCCTGGTAGCTGATCGCGCCGATCACCAGGCCCGCGATGTGCCCGGTCCGGTCGATCACGACGGTCGTGGGCGTGTCGTTGAGCGGCGCCACCCGTCCGAACTGTTGGACGACCGAATAGCTAGCGTCGTTGACGCTGGGGTAGGTGATGCCGACGCTACGGGTGAACGCGAGGGCGTTCGCCGGTGTGTCGCCGACATCGTCACCGAGGAAGGACACCCCTTTGGGGCCGTACTGCTCGGCGAGCACCGCGAGCGTGGGGGCCTCGCCACGGCACGGGTTACACCACGAACCCCAGAAATTCAGCACCACCACCTTGCCGTGGTAGCTGGCCAGGCTGATCGGCGTGCCGGTCAGCGACGTGCCGGTGAAGTCAGGAGCGAGCGCGCGGTGCCCTTGGGCGTAGACGATCTCGTTGGTGTCACCGTTGACGTAGGTGACGCCGCTGGCCTTGAGGTTGCCCTGAGTGAGGGTCACTACCAGCGCGCCCGCCAGCAGCGCGACAGGAACGGCCGTCAATGTGACGACCGTCCGGCGCTTGGCTCTGAACACCGGCGGTTCCTTAGGTCTCCTACAGGGGGTAGTACAGTACGCCGACTATTGTGCCGTATCCGGATCGCGCACTTGTCGCCGGGGCGGCACCGTGTAGGAAACACGACTCAGATCGTCGCCGGTGAACGTGAAGCTGGTGACGCTGCCAAGCGCGCACTGGCGGCTCTTGGGGTTATGCCAGAGGCGCCTGCGCTCGGCCGCGAGCCGGGTGATCCAGATCGGCAACTGATGGCTGACGCAGACCGCCTCGCGTCCGCGCGCTGCGTCCCTCGCGCGCTCGACGACGGCGCGCACCCGCTCCATGACCTGCTGGTAGGGCTCGCCCCACGATGGCGTGAACGGGTTCCACAGGTAGCGCCAGTTCACCGGGTTCAGCGCGAGCCGGGTCAGCGTGATGGTCTTGCCCTCGAGCACGTTTCCTGACTCGATGAGCCGGTCGTCGGTGACGATCTCGAGACCGAGGCGCTCGGCCACCGGCCGCGCCGTCTCCTGGGCACGCTCAAGCGGCGAGGCGAAAACAGCCGCCACCGGCCGTTCGGAGAAAAAATCCGCGGCGGCGCCGGCCATCAGCCTGCCGGTCGACGACAGGTGATAACCCGGCAGGCGACCGTAGAGCACGCCGTTCGGATTGTGAACTTCACCGTGCCTGAGCAGGTGAACGGTGGTTGTCTCGGCCATAGCCCCGTCAGCTTACCCGCCTGCGATGGCCAGCCGTCGACGCACAGGAAGTGCGGGCGTGAGTCAGCCGAGGTATTCGGTCTGGCTCACCGACCCAAGGAAATAGCCCTGGGCTGGAAAGACGATGCGGAAGTACCCGTCGACCGTGCCGCCAAGCGAATAGGCCACAGCGCCGATGCTGCTCGTGCGATCGGAGCCGAGGTAGCGCCAGGTGCTGGTGCCCTTCGCGTGGTAGTAGAACTTGGCAACGCCGTTGACGGTCTTGTAAGTCACGCCGCCCGGTTGCGGGTAGTCCTGCACGATGGCTCCCAGGGCGGTGTCGCCGTGAAGGTGCAAGGCGACGAAGTATGTGACGTAAGTCCGGTCGGTGAAGAAGCTGTCACGCGTGACGCCGCTCGAGGTCAGGTATTCGGTGCCATGCTGCGTCTGTGTCCGCACCCGCGCCTGCCAGGCCAGGTGCCCGAACTTGATGAGGTCGAGTTGCGAGCTGAACGCGCCGCGACTGTTCGTCCGCCCGGTGCCCGCGTAACTCCATTTACCTGATGGCAGCGCGCGGAAGAAGTAGTCGACCAAGACCGAGCTCGCCGCCGTCCACCCCGACCCGGCCCGACGCTGAGCAGTGCCGGAAACCTTGAACGAGGAATGCACTTCGCGGCTGGCGGGCACGGTGAAAGTCGGCACCCGCGTCTGCACCTTGACCGTGACCGCGGCGCGGCCGGAGGCGGTAGGTGTCGAGGCGGCGGACGCCGTGGTCGCGGCGGTTACCGCGGCCGTCAGTGCGGCTGCGGTGAGCACGATGGTCGCGGACGCGCGGAAAAGACGCATGGTTCTCCCTGAATGCGCTGATTTAAGCCCGCAGCGGAGTTTACTCCTGACGGAATCTGGGAGAAATGCGCTTCGTGATTCAGGCGGTTAGCACGGCCGCGGCGGCTCGAGCCGCCGCGGGGAGGGCGTCAGCGATGCGGGACAGCGCCACGTCATCGTGCGCCGCGGAGACGAACCAGGCCTCGAACGCGGACGGCGGCAGGTAGACGCCACCGTCGAGCATGCTGTGGAAGAACGCGGCGTAGGCCGCGGTCGACTGGTCCTTGGCGTCGGCGAAGTTCACGACCGGGTCCGTGCGGCCGAGGAACACCGTGAACAGGTTCCCGGCCATCGACAGGTGATGCGGCACGCCGGCCTCCGCGAGCGCCGCCGAGACCAGCTTGGAGACCGCCGCGGCGAACGAGTCAACGGCGGCGTACACCTCGGAGGTGCACGCGCGCAGTGTCGCCAGCCCGGCCGCCGTGGCGAGCGGGTTGCCGGACAGCGTGCCCGCCTGGTAGACGGGGCCGACGGGAGCGAGCCTGGACATGATCTTCGCGCGCCCGCCGAAGGCGGCGCAGGGCAGCCCGCCGCCCATCACCTTGCCGAACGTCGTCAGGTCGCCGCGAACGCCGTCGATGCCGTACCAGCCGGCCGCGCTGACCCGGAACCCCGTGAGCACCTCGTCCATGATCAGCAGTGCCCCCGAGGCATCGCACAGCGACCGAAGCAGTTCGTTGAACCCGGGCGCGGGCGGTACCACGCCCATGTTCGCGGGGCAGGCCTCGGTGATCACACACGCGATCTCGTCGCCGCGGTCGGCGAATAGGCCCGACACCGCGGACGCGTCGTTGTACGGCAGCACCACCGTGTCCGCCGCCGACGCGCCGGTTACGCCCGGGGTGTCCGGCAGGCCCAGGGTCGCCACCCCGGATCCGGCCGCGACCAGCAGCGCGTCCACGTGGCCGTGGTAACAGCCGGCGAACTTCACCACGAGCGAGCGGCCGGTGTAGCCGCGGGCCAGCCGCAGCGCGGACATCGTCGCCTCGGTTCCCGAGTTGACCAGCCGCACCTGTTCGACCGGCGCCCGCCGCACGATCTCCGCGGCGAGGTCCACCTCGCCCGGCGTGGCCGCGCCGAAGGACGTGCCGCGCTCCAGCGCGGCGGAGACGGCCGCCACGACCGACGGGTGCGCGTGCCCGAGGATCATGGGACCCCAGGAGCACACCAGGTCCACGTACTCCCTGCCGTCGATGTCGGTCAGGTACGGGCCCGCGCCCCGCTCGATGAACCTGGGCACCCCGCCCACCGGCCCGAACGCGCGGACCGGCGAGTTGACACCGCCCGGAGTGACCTCGAGCGCACGGGAGAACAGTTCGGCGGAGCGGTCGGTCACAGCTAGCAGCCTTCTTCGCAAGCGTCAACAAGGAACTCAAGCAGCCGCAGCGCATCCGGCAGCGGATGGGCCGTCGGCTGCCGCACCCAGCGTACGTCCTGCCCGGTGCCGTACCTCGACGGCGGCGCGAGCACGTAACTGTCCCGGCAATGCCAGCGCAGCGACTCGGTTTGGGTGGACGTGTCCGGTGAGCTGTCCAGACCGCAGGACCACCATTCCTCCTCATCGGCAGGCGCGCCCCTGGTGGCGGCGAAAAAGAGCATCCGTTCGGCGCCTTCCATCGCGACCGGCCCGGTCGCCACGTGCGCCGCCGCCATGGCGGCGAGTGCGCTCGCGCCCGCCAGCGCCGGCACGTCAAGCACATCAAAAACCCGCCCGGTGACGAGTATCACATTCGCCTCCGGGCGGGCTTCCCACCACTGCTCTATCGTCTCGCTGTCCACGGTCGCCTGCATCTGCCAGGTCGGGGATACCGGGTGGGCTCCAGGCGCCGGGCATCCGACCCGGTCACATGAACATGACCGGCCCGTCTCCCGCGTCCCGTGCATGCCACGGCTCGGATGCGCTCCGGGGCATACCGGCCAGCCCATCGCGGCGTACTCCCGCGCGGCCGCAGCAAATTCGGGCAGCCGCTGCGCCGCCCGGCGTCGACCCCTTCGCAGCATCATCGTCACTATCGGGCCCCGTACTTCTACTCGACCACCGCCACCCACTCCGCCGGCAGGAATGGCAAAGCACCCGCTTCTTGCCGGTCGATGGGATAGCGCAAAGCGTACTCCGCACCCGGGAGTCCTCTGGAACGCCCCGCCCCCGCTACAGGCGTCGGGCTACCTCCGATGCCCAGTATGTGAGGATTACGCTCGCGCCGGCGCGGCGGATCGCCGTGAGAGTTTCATGGATGGCCTTGTCGCGGTCTACCCAGCCGTTCGCCGCCGCCGCTTCGATCATCGCGTACTCGCCGCTGACCTGATAGGCGGCCACGGGGACCTGGACCGTGTCGGCGACCCGCCTGATCACGTCGAGGTAGCTGAGCGCCGGCTTGACCATCACCATGTCCGCGCCCTCGGCGAGGTCGAGTTCGACCTCCTTCACCGCCTCGAGGGCGTTCGCGGGATCCTGCTGGTGGGTGGCGCGGTCACCGAACTTGGGCGCGCCCTCGGCGGCCTCACGAAACGGGCCGTAGAACGCGGACGCGTACTTGGCTGAGTAGGCGCAGATGGGGGTGTTCTTGAACCCGGCCCGGTCCAGGGCCTTCCTGATCGCGCCGACCTGGCCGTCCATCATGCCGCTCGGCGCGATCATGTGCGCACCCGCCCGCGCCTGGGCGACGGCGACGCTGGCGTAGCGTTCCAACGTGGCATCGTTGTCCACGTCGCCCGCTTCTGTGACGATGCCGCAGTGGCCGTGGTCCGTGTACTCGCACAGGCACAGGTCGGCCATCACGACGAGGTCATCGCCGACCTCGGCCCTGATGTCGGCGATCGCGACCTGCGAGATGCCGTCGGGATCATCGGCCGCGGCGCCCAGCCCGTCCTTCTCGGCGGGCACGCCGAAGACGATGATGCCGCCCACCCCGGCCTCGGCGGCCCCGGCGGCCGCCTTGCGCAGGCTGTCCCTGGTGTGCTGCACCACGCCCGGCATCGAGCCGATCGGCTGCGGGTCGATGATGCCTTCCTTGATGAAGACCGGAAGGACGAGCTCGGCCGGACGCAGCGCGGTCTCCGCGACCATGGCGCGCAGCGCCCTTGTGCCGCGCAGCCGCCGCGGCCGCACTTCAGGAAACCCAGCGGTCATGAAGCTCTCCCTCCCTGTAAAAGCGGGATGAATGGGACATTCATCTGCCTATAGCCAGCTACATGGGACATTCATCGGCTGGGACGGGGCATGGGCGTGGCACTAAACGGAGCCGACGGCGGGCACCGCGGCGGCGCTCGCTCGGTCGCCGCAGCGGCTCTCCGGCCTCGGCGGCCGCGTCCCGCTGCGCCGCGCCGAACTCGGCAAGCGCGTCGACGAGCGCGGTGACCGACGGCTTGGGCGCCGTCACGTCCACCCGCAGCCCGAACTCGGCCGCGGTCTTGGCCGTCTGCGGCCCGATGACACCGATGACCGTGACGGCGTGCGGCTTGCCCGCGATGCCGACCAGGTTCCTGACGGTGGACGAGGAAGTGAACAGCACCGCGTCGAACCCGCCGCCCTTGATCGCCTCGCGGATCGGGGCGGGCGGGGGCGCGGCGCGCACGGTCCGGTACGCCGTCACATCCTCGGCCTCCCAGCCCAGCTCGGTCAGCCTGGCCACCAGCGTCTCCGTGGCGATGTCCGCCCGCGGCAGCAGCACACGGTTGATCGGGTCGAGCAGGTCATCGAACGGTGGCCACGCGTCGGCCAGCCCTTCGGCTGACTGCTGGCCCTCGGGGATCAGATCGGGCCGGATGCCGAAGTCGAGCAGCGCCGCCGACGTCTGTTCGCCGACCGCCGCCACCTTGACGCCGGCGAACGCGCGCGCGTCGAGCCCGTACTCCTCGAGCTTCTCCCTGACCGCCTTGACCGCGTTGGTCGAGGTGAACGCCACCCACTGGTACCTGCCCGTGACCAAGCCCTTGACCGCGCGCTCCATCTGCTGCGGGGTGCGCGGCGGCTCGACCGCGATCGTCGGCACCTCCTCGGGCACCGCGCCGTACTCACGCAGCCGGTCCGAGACCACGGAGGCCTGCTCCCTGGTGCGCGGGACGAGCACCCGCCAGCCGAAGAGCGGCTTGGTTTCGTACCAGGAGAACCTGTTCTGCGCGGCCGCCGCGGCGCCGACGACCGCGACCGCGCCGCCGCGTGTCGTCGCCACGCTCACCCCGGCCGCCTTCAGGTCGGGTCCGATGCGGCCGAGGGTGGTCGCGACCGTCTGCTGATCGGTGGTCGTGCCGTCCCAGGTGATGGCGAACGGAGTCCCGTCCGGCCAGCCCGCGGCGATCAGCATCTTGCCCAGGTCCTGCGGAGCCGTTTCGGCGCCGAGCACCACCAGCGTGCCAGGGCCGTAGCTGATCTGGCTCGCCTCGCTCGCGTGGATCACCCGCAGTTCGCCCGCGCCGTCACTGGTCAGCGGGATGCCGGCGTAGCCGGGCACCGCGGTGGCCATGGGCACGCCAGGGACGACCTCGAACCGCACCTTGGCCTTCGCGCACGCCTGCACTTCACCGGCCGCGCCGTTGAGCAGCGGGTCGCCGGACAACAGCCGGACAGCGAGGCGGCCCGCCTTCGCCGCCTGAAGCAGCGTCCGCGCCGTTGCCGTTGTGTCAGCCGGCTCGACGACGTGGGCATCCGCCGCGATCAGGTGCCGGACCCGGTCCCCGACCTCTGGGTCGGCGACGATTACGCCCGCCGCGCCGAGCAGCCGGACCGCCCGCATCGTCAGCAGGCCGTCGTCTCCAGGGCCGGCGCCAACAAACGCGACCCAACCGTCCATGTCAGTCATGCGCATCATCCCTGTCGGTCATCGCGCCTATCAGGTCCCGGGCGCCAGCCGCCAGCATTCGCGCTGCCAGCTCACGCCCAAGGCGCGCCGCGTCCGCGGCATCGGCTTCGCCGCGTTCGCGCACCACTACTGTCTCGTCCGCCGCGGCCGCGGGAACGCCCAGCACCACTCCTTGCAGGCAGAGCCTGTCCGCCCCGGCCTGCACCGCGTACGCGCCCACGGGGGCGCTGCACCCGGCTTCGAGCGCGGCCAGCAGGCTTCGCTCGGCGGTCACCGCCGCGCGGGTCGCGGGGTGATCGATGGCCGCGAGCAGCGCGGCCAGTCCGGTGTCCTCGGCGCGGCACTCCACGGCCAGCGCACCCTGGCCGGGTGCCGGGACGATGTCGTCCGGCTCGAAGATCTCGCTGACCACGTCGGTACGCCCGATCCGGCCGAGCCCCGCGTACGCGAGCACGACCGCGTCGAGTTCTCCGTCGCGAACCTTGGTCAGCCTGGTATTCGCGTTCCCGCGGATCGGCACGCAGCTCACGTCCGGGCGCAGCAGCAGGAGCTGGGCGGCCCGGCGCGGCGAACCTGTGCCGACGCGCGCTCCGATCGGCAGATCCGCGAATTTCGCGCCGTCGCGGGCGATCAGCGCGTCGCGCGGGTCGTCGCGGGCCGGCACCGCGGCCAGCGTGATGCCCGGCGCTGCCCCGGTCGGCAGGTCCTTGAGCGAGTGCACAGCGAAGTCCACCTCCCCGCCGAGCAGGCTTTCCCGCAACGCGCTGACGAAAACCCCGGTGCCGCCGATCTGCGTCAGCTGCGCACGGCTGACGTCGCCGAGCGTGGTCACGCCGACCAGTTCCACGGGCCGGCCGGTGCGCTCAGTGATCAGCCTGGCGACACCGCCGGACTGCGCCACCGCCATGGGGCTACGGCGGCTGCCCAGTCGCAACGCGTTCCCGCGGTCACGCTCCGGGTTGGCCTTCACCAGCACCCTCCTGGTCGGTCACGGTCAGGGATTCGACCTCGGCGCTCGTCAGCGCCTCGATGGCACGGGGGTCGAGGTCGAACAGGACTCGCAGCGCGGCGGCGTATTCTTCGCCGCCTGGCGACGATGCGAGTTCTTTTACCCGCACGGTCGGTGCATGCAACAGCTTGTCTACCACTCGGCGCACCGTCTGAGCTATTTCTTCGAGCGCGCGCCCGCTCAGGCCGTCATCATTGAGCCGGCCAGTCAGCCTGGCGAGCTCGGCGTCGACGACGGTAGCGGCCTTGGCCCGCAGGGCCACCACCGTGGGCGTGACCGATGCGGCGCGCACCGCGAAACCGTACGCCGCGAACTCCTCCTCGACGATCCCGCGGACCGCCGCGACCTCCTCGGCGCCCACCGCCACGCCGGCACTGTCCCGCAGCTTGTCCATGCCGATCACGGTTACCCCGGCGATCCCGGCGACCGCCGGGTCCACGTCGCGGGGCATCGCCAGGTCAAGCAGGACAAGCGGCCGCGCCGTGCGGCGCTCGATGCCGCCGCGCACCATGGGCCGTGTGATCACGTGCCCGGACGCTCCTGTGCAGGAAATCACCAGGTCGGCGGAGGCGATCGCGGCGGGCAACTCCGCCAGGTCGGTGACCTCGCCGCCGACGCTAGCCGCCAGCCGCTGCGCATTCGCCCGGGTGCGGTTGGCGACGATGATGCGATCGGCACCTGATCGCGCCGCGGTGGCCACGGCCAGCCCGCTCATCGCGCCGGCCCCGACGATCAGGACTGTGCGCCCGGCCAGCAGCGGGTCTCGGGCGGGAGCAAGCCGGTACCGTTCGGGATCAGGGGTTTGGGTCTTGTCTTCCGCGGCCCCAAGAGCGGCGGCGGCGAGCTCGATGCCTACGCCAACCAGGCTGACCCCGAGCCGGTCGATGCCGGTTTCCGCCCGCGCCCGCTTTCCTGTGCGCAACGCCAGCCGGCCGAGGTCACGCAGCGATCGGCCGAGCGTGCCGTGCTCGCCGGCCAGCTTGAGCGCGGTGCGCACCTGGCCGAGTATCTGGTCCTCGCCCACAACCATCGAATCGAGCCCGCTGGCCACCGCGAGCAGGTGCTGGACCGCGCCGTCCTCGTAGTGCACGTACAGGGTGCCGGTCAGTTCGACGGGCGCTATGCCGGAGTGGCGGGCGAGCAGTTCGCACACCCCGTTGACGGCGCCGTGGAACCGGTGCACCTCGGCGTAGACCTCGACCCGGTTACACGTAGAGATGACGAAGGCCTCGGCGATGTCGGGCAGGTGAGCGACGTCGTGCAGCAGCTT
>DATMKQ010000369.1:0-2610 GCA_035571275.1 Trebonia sp. | reverse complement strand
GCGAACGGCATCGGCAGGGCTCAGCTCACCCCGCAGCACCGGCCGCATCAGGCCGACCAGGTCTAGCTGTGACTCCGCGCGCTGGATCTTGCGGCCGAACAGTGCCACCCGAGCGCCATGCCTCTCGGCCCGGTGCAGAAGCTCGAAGGTATCCCGTGTGGTGCCTGCCGACCCGCCGAGCACGCCGACCACCAGCGAGGGATCGTGCCCCGCCAGCTCAGCGAGCGCGTCTGCGCCGTTATACGCCACCTTCAAGAACAGCGGTCGCTGCTCCTGGGTGACCCCCGCCAGGGTCCGGACGATCGAGTCGTTGACGAATGCCCCGACCTGCTCGGGGGCGAGATCGGCCGGTGCGTTGGGGTTGAAGACCTCAAGGAAATGCCGGACGCCGGCCGCAACGGCCTCCTGGCGGAACGTGCCATACGCCTCGAGCGTGGCCAGGTCCCAGTCGAGATCGTTGTTGAACGTCACCGAATAAAGCGCGAGGTCGCAGAACCCGCGGACGCTGGCCAGGTCGGCTGTGCGGAATGGGCGCGAGGGCACAGTGGTATAGCGGCCGCCTCGGCTATTCCAGATGTCGGTGCTGTCGTTCGCCCGGATGGCCAGGGTCATATCTCCTAGCGAGCCGCCCTGGGCCAGGCGCTCTCCGTTCGAAGCCGAGGTCAGGACGATGTCGAGCTCGTCTTGAGCGACGAGGGCATGCATCGCGTCGAGGTATTCGGCGCGAGTGCGGTACCGGCCGGGTCCGCCCGGCGCGCCGGGCACCGGTCCCGCGCAGGTCAGGCCGAACGCCATGTCCGCGTCCTTGGCGTCCGCGATCACGAAGTCATCGGGGGTATACCGGCCCGCGGCGATATTGCCCAGTTTGCGGTCGAGGCGGCGGACGGGCCTTTGCGGTGCGGCGACCCCAGCAGGAACGGACATGGACGTGGTCAACCTTTCGCTACCGCCGTCGAGCCGGCGGGTTCGGGAGGATCTGCCGCAGCAGCGACACAAGACCCTGGGGATCTGGCACGGTCACGTCGGCCTGCTCGGCGAGCGGGCCGTTTCCGCGGGCACTCACCCCGACGGTCAATGTCGGCCGGCCGCTTCGTTCGGCCCATGCGTTGACTTCGCGGATCGCGGGCAGGTCGCCGACGTCGTCGCCCGCGTAGAAGGCCGCCGCTGGATCATCGCTGACAAGCTCGCGGATCGCCGTGCCCTTGTCGATGCCAGGAATGCAGATCTCTAGGACTTCCTTTCCGGGCCGGACCCCGAGCCCGGCCGCTGCGGCCGCCTCACCAACCCGGGCGTTTAGCATCTCGAGCATGCGCTCGGGCTCCGCGGTGAGGCGTGCGTGTATGACGAGCGACAGCCCTTTGTCTTCTATCCACAGATCAGGCTCGATGCTGGTCAAGAGCCCGGGCAGGCTCAGGCGGAGCTCGTCCAGGCCTGGCGGGGGCGCCGGAGCGCGGAGTTCACCCGCCTGCCACCTTTCGGCGCCGTGGATGCCGTAGATGACGATGCCTGGTATGGCGCCGAAACTGCTGACCCGGAGCAGCGACGCCACGCTCCGGCCGGTGACGACCGCGACGGTTGCTCCCGTGGCCCGCACATCGCGCAGGGTCTGATCGGCGCCTGCCAGCGGCCGCGCGTCGTCGGGGTGTGGCGATATGGGTGCGAGCGTGCCGTCGAAATCGAGTGCCACTAGCGCCGACGAAAGGGCCGAGCGCAGCGGGCCCCAGGTCACTGCTCGCCGACGGTCACGAGGACCTTCACGTGATGTCCCGACGAAGCCAGCTCGAAGGCCTCGGCGACCTGATCGAGGGGCCGGGTACCGGTCACGAAGTCCGCCGTCTTGACCGCTCCCCGGGCGAGCAGGGCGGCCGATTCGGCGTAGTCCTCGGGGAGGTAGGTGGCGCTGCCCTGAATGCGGATCTGATGGTCCTGCACGATCGGCAGCGGAACCGTGACCTCCCGGGCCGGCACGCCGACCACCATGACGGTTCCGCCCTTATCGGCGATGGCGATCGCCTGGTCCATTGAGGACTGGATGGCGACGCAGTCGAACACGATGTCGGCGCTGCCGCCGAGCGCCTTTCTCACCTGCCCAGCGACGTCAGGCGTGCGGGCGTCGATGGTCGAGTCGGCGCCAAGGGCCTCGGCTCGCTCGCGTTTGGCGAGATTCGGATCAGTGCTGACCACTTTTCCCGCTCCGTGCGCGCGGAGCACCGCGAGGGTGAACAACCCGATGGTCCCCGCGCCGAGAATGGCGATGGTCCGGCCGGTGACGTCCCCCGCCAGGCGTACGGCGTGCACCGGCGTCGATAGCGGTTCGATCAGCGCCGCGGTGTTATCGTCCAGCGTGTCGGGCACCGGATGGAGGCGGTTCGCGGCCAGCGTGAAGTAGTCGGCCATGCCGCCCTGATCGTAGCCACACCCGAAGAACTGCAGGTTCTCGCACAGGTTCTCGCGTCCGGAGGTGCACATCTTGCACGTCCAGCAGGGCAGGTCGGGCTCCACGATGACCCGCTGTCCCGGTTGGTAGCCCTCGACGGCGGAGCCCGCCGTCTCGATCACCCCGACGACCTCATGGCCTGGCCGGTAGGGCAGCGGGACAAAGGGGTGCCG
>DATMKQ010000368.1:0-26541 GCA_035571275.1 Trebonia sp. | reverse complement strand
ATCTCTGTCCGCCGGGCACGGGATGAGGAGATAGAGATCTATGAAGTCTGAAGAGTTCGACCGGGCCTTCGACGACGGCGAGGACGTCACATCTCAGCTGGACATGTCGGCCGCACGGCGGCCTGGCCTAGAGCAGCGGCGGGTGAACGTTGACTTCCCCGCATGGATGATCGAGTCCCTGGACCGGGAGGCGCGGCGCCTTGGGGTCAACCGCCAGTCGATCATCAAGGTCTGGATCGCCGAGCGCCTAGAGCGCGGTACCTCGCCGACGTGACGCCTTGCCTGCCCGACAGTCCCTGATACCTGAGCGGCCTGAGAGCCGTGATGACCGTCCTGCGCAATCCCGGGCACGAGCAGGCACCATCATGATCACGACGCGAGTTCGCGCAGCAACCGGTCCTCCTCCTCGGCCGACAGGCCCTCCTGCTCCGGCCCGCCGCGCGCCAGGTCCCAGGCGAGCGTGTCGCGGATCGTATCGACCATCGGCCGGTACGCCAGGCCGGCGGCGATCGCGCGGGAGCTGTCCACGTCGTTGAACGCCTCGTAGCCGGGCTCGGCGACCCACAGCGGAATGCCCATGCCAGGATTCACCCCGGCCGCGACAAGCCGGTCAGACGTGATCCACGTCAGCTGCGCGTCGCTGTAGCCCGCCGTTTTGCAAAGATCAAACAGTATTCCGAACGGAACCGGGGTTCCCGTCAGGTTGAATACCCCATCCCGCTCGGCGTGGCAGGCGTCGGTCAGCCACGATGCCAGGTCGCGCACGTCGATGAACTGCGCCAGGTCGGCCGGGTCGCCGGGCGCGAGCACCCGGCCGCCGCGGGCGATCCGGCGCGGCCAGTACGGGAACCGGTCCGTCGGATCGTGCGGGCCGACGATCAGCCCCGGCCGGCCGACAAGCGCCCGGTCGCCGTAGGCGTCCAGCACGATGCGCTCGCAGATCGCCTTCTTCGGGCCGTAGACCTCTTCGAGCTCCGTCGCGCCCTCGCGCAGCTGAGCGACCGGCGCGTCCTCGAGCTGCGCCGCGCGGGTGCTCTGGCTGGCGTACACCGACACCGTCGAGACGAACACGTACCGGCCGGTCCGGTTCGCGAACGCCGCCGCCGACAGCCGGGCGACTTCCGGCTCGTAACACGCGACGTCGATGACCGCGTCCCAGTCCCGGCCGTCCAGGGGCGACAGGTCCACGGTCCTGTCGCCGACCACGGTCTCTACGCCGGGGAACAGCCCCGGGTTCGTCTTGCCGCGGTTGAACAGCGTGACGGTATCGCCGCGGCCAAGCGCGGCGTCGACGATGGCGCGGCCGAGGAACTTGGTGCCGCCGAGAACGAGAATTCGCATGCGCCCCATCGTGCCATGGACGCAACCGCGCAACCCGAACCCTCTGCTGTCAGCAGCGTGCTAATGCGGGTCACGACCGACGGGAGCGCCACTCCCGCCGGTGAGGAAGTCCAGGTCAGCGCCGCTGTCGGCCTGCTGGACGTGTTGGGTGTACAGCCAGGTCCAGCCGCGGCTCGCGGGCAGTGGCGGCGCCGACCACTGCGCCCGGCGACGGTCCAGCTCCTCCTCGGGCACCTCCAGGGTCAGCGTCCGGGACGGCACGTCGAGGCTGATCCAGTCGCCGGTGCGGACCAGGGCGAGCGGGCCGCCCGCCGCGGCCTCGGGGGCGACGTGCAGCACGACCGTGCCGTAGGCGGTGCCGGACATCCGGCCATCGCAGATCCGCACCATGTCGCGGACGCCGCGGCGGAGCAGCTTGGCCGGCAGCGGCACGTTGGCGACCTCCGGCATCCCCGGGTAGCCGATCGGCCCGCAGTAGCGGATCACCAGCACGGTGTCCTCGTCGGCGTCGAGGTCGGCGGCGACCGCGTGGTAGTCCTCGGGTGAGTCGAACACCAGGGCGGGGCCGCGGTGCTTCATCAGGTGCGGCGAAGCCGCGGACTGCTTGATGACCGCGCCGTCCGGGGCGAGGTTGCCGTTCAGCACCGCGGTGCCTGTGCCGGCCGCCTGGAACGGTTCGTCCAGGGTGTGGATGACGTCACGGTTCCAGCAGGGCGCGTCGGCGACGTTCTCCGCGACGGTTCGCCCGGTAACGGTGACAGCCCCGCCGTGCAGCAGCCCGCCCGCAACGAGCTGACGCAGCACCGCCGGCAGGCCGCCCGCGTAGCAGAAGTCCTCCATCAGGTACTTCCCGCTCGGTTGCAGGTTCAGCAGCGTGGGCACGTCCTGCGCCAGCGCGTCGAAGTCGTCAAGGGCCAACGGCACCCGCAGCCGCCCGGCGATCGCGAGCAGGTGGATGACCGCGTTGGTCGAGCCGCCGATCGCCGCGTTCACCCGGATCGCGTTCTCGAACGCCGCGCGCGTCATGATCGCCGACGGGCGCAGGTCGGCCTCGACGAGGTCCACGATCACCTGGCCGGCCCGCTGCGCGGTCTCGTACCGGCGCGAGTCCACCGCCGGCCACGTGGCCGAGTACGGCAGTTGCATGCCCAGTGCCTCCGCCATCGACGCCATCGTCGAGGCGGTCCCCATCGTCATGCAGTGCCCGTTGGACCGCGCCATGCACCCCTCGGCGAACACGCATTCCTGCTCGGTCATCCGGCCGGCCAGCAGCTCTTCCTCGAACCGCCACACCGCCGTGCCCGAGCCGACGTCGGTGCCCTGGTACTTGCCGTTGAGCATCGGGCCGCCGGTGACCATGATCGCGGGCAGGTCGACGCTGGCCGCCGCCATCAGCAGGCCGGGGGTGGTCTTGTCGCAGCCGGACAGCAGTACCACCCCGTCGAGCGGGTTGGCGCGGATCAGTTCCTCGGCCTCCATCGCCAGCAGGTTCCTGTAGAGCATCGCGGTCGGGCGGATCAGCGTCTCGCCCAGCGCCATCGCGGGGAACTCGAGCGGGAAGCCGCCGGACTGCCAGACGCCGCGCTTGACCGATTCGGCGACCCGGTGCAGGTGGGCGTTGCACGGGGCGAGTTCGGACCAGGTCGTCGCGATGCCGATCACCGGGCGCCCGTCGAACACTTCGGGGGTGAAGCCCTGGTTCCGCATCCACGACCGGTGGTTCATCCCGGACCGCCCGGTCGCCGCGAACCACGCGGCGCTCCTTCTGCCAGTGTTCATCGTCATGCCTCTATGTCTAGTACGCCAATCGGGCGCGGGGAATAGGCCGACTCTGCCCGGCAGGGGATCTCAGGCGGCCGGTGAAATTGCAGACGCCCCCGTGCGACGGCCTATCGGAGGGTACACTGAGTATCACTGCTCCGGACCCTGGCGGTACCCCCCGTGTAGTCGGGGGGAAGCGCGCGGCCCGGAGTTTTCGCGTTTTCGGTGGTTCCCGCGTTCTCGAGATCCGCTACGGGGTGAGGGGCCTGGTTATGAGTGTCGGCCCAAGGACGATTCTCTGACCAGCGCCGACCCGAGGGGGGGACGGCGCTGGTCGCCGACAGAGCTGGGCGAATCGGTGAACACACCCGCCGGACGCCATCGCGCTCGGCCATCGGCGGGCGGGCGCCGGATGACTATTTTCGTCGGAATTACGCTGACCGCAGTCGGGGCGATCTTGCTGGACGTGCGGGTCGTAGGCATCGTCCTGATCCTGGCGGGCTGCCTTTGCCTGCTGCTGTCGCCACTGGTGGGGACTGTCTCGCGGCAGCAGCGCCGGCGCAACCCCGACGCCCTGTCAGTTCGCCGCGATAGCGCGGTTCACTAGCCGAGCCGACCGGGTGGAGCGCCCCATGCCTGCGGGTCGAGGGTGCCGTCGACGGCGGCCTGGGCGACGTCGGTGAAGCGGAGGTTCCGGTTCCGGGCGTAAGCCCGGAGCCGGATGAACGCCTCGGCCAGGGTGATGCCCGCGCGTTCGGAGATCACGCCTTTGGCCTGCTCGATCACCACGCGGCCGGTCAGCGCGGCGGAGAGCTGCTCATTAAGGCGATGGGCCTGCATGCTGGCCCGGTGCTGAATCACGCTGAGGGCGGCGAGGTCGGCGAACGCCCTGGCGACGATGACATCCGCTTCATCCATCGGGATCCGGGTGACGCTGAGCAGGTTGAGCGCGCCGATGGTCACCTCTCGTAGCCGCAGCGGCAGGGCGGACGCCGACCGGAAGCCGGCTGTGAGGGCAGCGGCGGCAAAAGACGGCCAGCGGCCGGACTGGGCCAGCAGGTCCTCGTGCCCGGTGGGCTCGCCGGTGCGGAAGGCGTCCAGGCAGGGACCTTCCTGGGACTGCAGCTCGAACAGTTCCAGTAGGCGCATCGCCTCGCTGGAGGAGGCCGCGAGCCCGAGGCTGCCTGCCGGGGAGGCAAGCATCACCCCTGCCGCGGAGACGTCGAGCAGGTTGACGCACCGGTCCGCGAGCCCGGTCAGCAGGTCGATGAGATCGTAGTCGTCAACCAGGGTGTCGGCCATCTCGACGAGTGACCGGACCACTTCGGATTCTCGAGTCATCGTCACTCACTCTCCTGACCGCATGCCGTCCGCGGGGAAGCGTACGTCATCCCAGCCGGAGCCTGTGGGCGATCACGTCACGGGCCACGTCGGTGAGCGCGCGGTCGCTGGTGAACGCGAACGCGCGGAGCCGGATGAGCGCCTCCGCGACGCTGATGTCCTCCTGAACAGAGATTATCCCCGCCGCGTTGTGCACCGTGAAGTGGAAATCAGCCCCGGCTTCCAGTTCCCCGGCCACGGCCCCCGGGGCCGCTCCGGCCTGGGTCTCCAGCACCCAGCGGGCGGCCACTCCCGCGAGGACCAGCGTGTCGGCGTGCTGGTCGGCGTTTAGCGGTCCTGGCCTGTCCCGGTAGAGGTTCAGCGCCCCCAGCCGCACCGTGCCGACTTGCAGGGGGAATCCGAACACTGCCCGCACGCCTGCCCGCAGAGCCGGCGGTGTGAACGCCAGCCACCGCGGGGTCGACGGATCCGCGAGGTCGGGCTCCGCGATCACCCGGTCCAGCTGATAGGCGTCCACGCACGGGCCCTCGCCCAGCATGTACTGCAGATCCTCCACCAGGTGGCTGACCTCGTCGGAAGCGGACAGCGACCCGCGCTGTACGTCACCCGACATCAGCATGACCCCGGCGCCGGTCACCCCGGCAATCTCGGGGCACGTCTGGCACAGCCGGGCGGCGGTCCACGCCTCGCTCCCGTTAGAAAGCGCTGTCAGGATCCGGCGAAGCCTGTCGGGACGCTCGCGCACGTGCCGCCCCCCTGCCTGTGCCAGCCCCGGACCACCGGAACCTATCGGCTCCTACTGTACGGCGTCCAGGCCCCGGGCCAGCCGCCCGCTGGCCAGCGCCGCGCCGGCCTGGTCGGCCAGGGCCACCGCGACGAGCCGCTGCTCCAGGGTGGCGTGAGTGCTGGGGCCCGGGGTGAGCAGGAACCGGCCCTGGAGCAGGCCGCCCGCTTCGACCAGAAGCTCGGTGTCGGTGCCGGCCGGCAGCCCCTCCCGTTCGGTGTCCCAGATCGATTCGCCGAACGCCACCTGGCCGTCGCGCAGCAGCCGCGGCGGGCTGCCGATCCCGGCCGCGCCGTCCTGGTAGCGGCACCCTGACAGCGCCAGCAGGCGGGTCAATTGGACGCCTACCTGGTCGATAACCAGCCGCGGCTCCCCGCCGGTGGCGACCGCGCGGGCGACGCTGTTGATCCCGTCGAGATAGCCCGCCCGGCGGGCGGCGGCCGCGTGGTAGCGGCGACCCTGGACCGCGATCTCTGTCACCGCGGCCCCGACCGCGAGGATCAGCACCGTGGTCTCGATGTCGGTGTGCCGGCTGATGGCGAACCGTTCGTACGGCTGCGTCAGGAAGAAGTCGAACCACGCGGCCGCGGACACCGCGGCGAGCAGCCCGGCCAGCCGGTTCCCGGCCGCCGCGACCGCGACGATCGCCAGCACCAGGGCCAGCGCCGCGTCAGTGTTCGGGAAGCTGGCGCGGAACGGCACAAGGACGGCTGACAGCGCGAGAGGTGCCAGCAGCCCCGCCGTCACCGCCAGCTGATCCCGGGTGATCGTCCGCATCGCCATCGCGCTCCTGATCCCGAGCTTAAAGCATGGAACTCGCTTAGAGTCAGCCGAAGCTCGCTTAGAGTCCGTTAGCATTCCCCGCGCTCATCCGGTCCGCGCGTAGCGTGCCATTCCGCAACGTTCGCCTGCTCAGGGATCTGGAAGGCCCAAGCGGACACGCTCCGTAAGAGCCGCAAGGAAACCACGACGAACACGATCAAACCATACGGAACGATCGAAACCGTTCCATCGACTCAGCTGAAAATCGGTGACCGCTGCGTCATCACAGCTAACGAGGTCATTCCCGGCGACGGAGACGTCATCGAAGGCATAGCCGTCGTCGACGAGTCCGCGATCACCGGCGAGTCCGCCCCGGTGGTCCGCGAGGCCGGCGGGGACCGCAGCGCGGTCACTGGCGGTACCGTCCAGGGCGCCGTAGAGAACTTCAGCGCCTTCCGCACCGCGAGCACGCTGGCCGGCGCGACCCAGCAGATCCCCGGCGGCCCGGTCGCCTCCATGGAGGTCATCAAGCTCGAGCGGCCCGTCAATCTGGCATCGCGGGCACCAGCCGTTATCCTTACTTCAGGTGAGCCGGGAAGTCTGGTCGGCGCGGCTTGAAGGGACTAGGCAGGCAGGCTCATGGGGCTCAGGAAGTTCGCCGTCGAGTCGGACTGGCGTAATGAGACGCTCCGCACCAACCTGTGGCTGATCCCCGCGGTTGAGAGCGTGGCGGCGGTCTTGCTGTTCGCGCTGACGCTGAGCATCGACCGGGCCGCCGGGCGCGGCCAGATCAGCCTGCCGTCCTGGGTGATCAGCGGGTCGCCCGACGCCGCCAGGCAGATCCTGTCCTCGCTCGCCGGCGCGATCATCACCGTCGTCGGCGTGGTGTTCTCGATCATGATCGTGACGCTGACGCTCGCGTCCAGCCAGTTCGGGCCGCGGATGCTGCGCACCTTCATCAGGGACCGCGGCACTCAGCTGACGCTCGGGACGTTCGTCGCGACGTTCTTCTACGCGATGCTCGTGCTGATCTCGATCGGCAGCACGTTCGTGCCGCACCTGTCGGTGACCGTGGCGCTCGCGCTCACCGCGATCGACCTGGGCGTTCTGATCTACTTCATCCACCACACGGCGACCGCTATCCAGCTGCCTGAGGTCATCGCCAGCATCGCGCGCGACCTCGCCCATGCTCTTGAGGTCGAGTCCGACGGGCCCGGCCGGCCCGACGGAACGGTCAACGGGCCGTCGCTCGATGTCCTGCAGGCCAGGCTGGATCGCGCGGGCCGGGTGGTGACCGCGCCGGCGAGCGGGTACCTGCGATTCGTCAAGAACGCCACGCTGGTCCGGATAGCGGCGGACTCCGGTGCGGTGATCCGGCTGCATTACCGGCCCGGGCATTTCATCACCCAAGGACACCCAATCGCCACCGTATGGCCGCCCGAGGTCGCGGATACGATCGGCCGCCGCCTGGAGGGCGTGCACATCACCGGGCCGCTGCGCACGCTCAGCCAGGACATCGCCTTCGGCATCGATCAACTCGTAGAGATCGCCATCCGTGCGCTTTCCCCGGCGGTCAACGACACATTCACGGCGCTGACCTGCATCGACTGGCTAGGTGACAGCTTGTCCAAGATCGCCGTGGAGTGGTATCCGCACCAGGCTCACCGCGACCAGGGCGGCGAGATCCGGCTCATCACCGTCCCGGTCAGCTACGAACGGCTGATGCAGCGGTCGTTCGAGAAGGTTCGGCAGGCGGCCAGTGGCATGCCGGCGGTGCTGATCAGGCAGCTTGACGTGCTGTACAAGATCATGGCGGCGGCGCCCGCGGGCCGTTCCCAGGTTCTGCTCGACCAGGCGGGCATGATCCAGCGGCTAAACCTGCGCACCGTCGCGGAGGAGGCCGATCAGGCCGACGTGACCGCGCGCTACGACGCGCTGCTGGCGCTGCACGAGCGGCTCGCCTCAGTCGAGCCCGACGGCGCGGCTGGCGACCTCAGCTGAAGTGGGTGCGCGGCCTTGGCTGCAGCTCGCCGTCCAGGTAGACGTCGACTTTCTCGTCGTAGAAGCAGGCCAGGCCGGCGACCTTCTGGCTTTCCGGCAGCGGGGTGCGGTAGATCCATACCAGGTCCTCGCGCAGGCCTTCGGCGGTCTGCACCGACCAGTAGCTGGCCGTGCCCTTGTACGGGCAGTGCGTCTGGGTGTCCGACGGGCGCAGCAGGTCGGTGCGCACATCCGGCAGCGGCAGGTAGTAACGCGGCGGCAGGCCGGTCTCGAACAGGATGTGCGGCCGGACGGAGTCCGCGACCGTGACGCCGTCCACCTCCACGCGGACGTGGCGGGAGCTGGCCAGGATGTCGACCCGCTTAAAGGGATCCCTGGGGTGGGTGTAGACGGGCTCGTCTTCCTCGAGCCATTCGCTCATCGCCGCCCAGTCGAGCCGGACCGCGTCCCGCAGCGCTTCCAGCGGGGAGTCCGGGTAACGCTTGGCGGCGTTCTCGGCGGTCGCGCCCGGCACCTTCACGTCGAAGATCTCCGCGTTCCCGCGGCTGGGCGAGTGCTCGATGGCTCCGGTGGGCACCAGGTCCGCGGCCACGTCGGCGACAGGGACGTAGTAGGCGGGGTAGTAGGGGATCTCCCAGACCAGGACCGGGTGGCGGGTGTCGGCGACCAGCTGGCCGGCGAGGTAGGCGCGGACCCGCTTCACGCCCTGTTCCGCTCGCACCGTCCCGTGTGACTTCTCCTGCATGACAGCCTCCCCTGTCAGGCTAGCGCTGTCCCGCTAACCGCAGCCGCCGGGGATCGGAACCGGCACGATCCGCGTCCCCGTCCCGTGCGGCCCGGGTTCGGCGTAGTAGAGCACGCCGTCGCCGACGGCGAGCAGTTCACCGTGCCCGGGGGCGGGCAGTTCCGCGAGCGCGCGGCCTGTGCCCGCGTCGGCGCAGTAGCCGCGGTCCGGCTCGCCGGCCACCCACAGCAGGCCGCGCGCGACCTGGACGCGCAGGCCGGCGGGCCCGGAGACCGGGCGAGTCTCGGCGGGTTTCATGGACCGCACGGACAGCTGCTCCGCGTGGGCGGACGTGCCGGCGGCCGCGGTGACCCAGACGCCGGAACCGGCGAAGCCGTCGACCGCGGCGGCCCCGACCGCGCCTGCTGACCCGGCGATCGGGCTGGCGGCGAGCAGCGCGCCGGTTCGCGGATCGCGCCGCTGGACCGCGCCGGTAGATCCCTGTTCGGTCACGATGAGGACCGAGCCGTCCGCGCTGGCCGCCACGTTTGACGAGGACGCGCCGTGCAGCGCGATGCTCGCGGTCAGGTCGTCCTCGGACGGCGACACCCGCAGCAGCCTGCCGCCGCCGTCCGCCCATAGCCACCCGCCCGCGTACGCCAGGTGCGCTTCCCCGGGGTACCGGGCCGCGCCGAGGCTCAGCTCGCCTGTCACCATGAGCGTGCCAGGATCGAGGCGAAGCAGCAGTTCGCCGAGCGAGGCCGAGTCCGTCACCCACAGCGATCCCGCGGCGAACAGCGGGGTCCCGAGCAGACCCGCGCTGAACGTGTTCGTGGCCTCGATCGTTCCGGTCTGGGCGTCGATCCGCGCGAGCACCATGCGCGGCAGCCCCGCGCGCGAAGGTGGGACGTCCCAGCTCAGGTAGGTGCCGCCGCCCGTTTGGGCGAGCGCGGGGTCGTCGCCGGGGACGAGGCTGTATACCCCCGCCGCGGCGGGCGCGGCCGGCCCCGGAGAGACGAACCGGACAGTCGTCGTCGTCGGCGCCGCGCATCCGGCCAACAGCATGGCCATTGCGGCGAGAGCGCCGCGCGCCATCCCCCGAAGGTCCATACCACTTAGACAACGTCGACGGCCTCAGGGTTGCGTCGTGACGGCGTCTTTTGTCGCGGCTTCAGCCAGCTGAATGGGACATTCATCTCGCTATCACCAGCTGCATGGGCCATTCATCCGGCATACGGGGGTGATAACAGCAAGAGGCGGGTGTCGTTACGGGAGGAGCGGCGGCCGCGCGTTGAGCGCGGCGACGTCCGGCATGGACGTGGCACGGTAGGCGTCCTTGAGCGCCGCCAGTTCGGCGGCGCTCAAGACGTCTTCGATGCGGTCGAAACCGTCTGGCGCGCGGGCGCTCACCATGTCAAGCACGTGCTCGACCGGCATGTTCCGGGTGGCGAGCACGATCTTGTTCACCGTCTCACGCCGCTGCGCCTCGTACGCCGCGAGGCCTTCCTCCGGTGTCGCCGCCCGCGACAGGCAACGCGCCAGCACCCGGGCGTCGATGATCGCCTGGGAGCCGCCGTTGGACCCGATCGGGTACATCGGGTGCGCCGCGTCCCCGGCCAGCGTCACCCTGCCCCGTCCCCAGAACGGCAGCGGGTCCCTGTCGACCATCGGGTACTCCAGGATCTCCGGTGAGCGGGCTATCAGGCCGGGGATGTCCAGCCAGTCGAACGTCCAGTCCGCGAAGTGCGCCACTCCCTTGGAGACCTCGGTCGTCGCCTCGCCCACCCAGTTGATCAGCACCGTGCCGCGGCCGGTGCGCGCGATCGGGTAGGCGACGAACTTGACCGAGTTGGTGCTGCCCGCGATCGCGACGGTCGCGCCGGACAGGAACGGCGGCCCTTCCGTGATGCCGCGCCACATCATCACGCCGTTCCCGTTCGGTGGCGGCTCGTCCGGGTGCAGCTGCGCGCGTACCGCCGAGTAGAGGCCGTCCGCGCCGATGAGCACGTCGGCCGTGGCGGGAACGAGCGGTTCGTTCTGACGACAGGACAGCGGCACCTCGACGCCGCCGTCACGCTCCGTGAAGCCGGTCACCGTCGCTGAGGTTCGCACCGCCTGTTCCCCGAGCCGCTCGCGGACCGCGGCCAGCAGGAGCATCTGCAGCTCACCGCGATGGACGGAGTACTGCGGCCACGTGTAACCCAGGCCGCGGCCGCGTGGCTCGCTCCAGATGAAGTTGCCGTGCCGGTCGAAGTGGGCTTGTTCGGCGGTGGCGATGGCGGTCGCCGCCAGTGCCGGGCCGAGGCCGAGTTCTGTGAGCTCGCGGACCGCGTGCGGCAGCAGGTTGATGCCCACGCCGAGCGGTTTCAGCTCGGCCGCGGAATCGACGAGCCTGGCTTCGATCCCCGCGGCGTGCAGGCTGAGCGCGGTCGTCAGGCCCGCTATACCGGCTCCGGCGATCAGAACGCGCACCCGATGAGAGTAGACCGCCGCCACGCGGCGTGGAAAGCACCCCGGCGGGTACACCAGTCACTTACTGGGGGACATGATGATTGTGACTATTGTTGGGGCTGGGCGGCAAGCTGAGGGGATCGCCGTCCGGGTCCTGGCCGGCGGCCACAAACTACGCCTGTCCGACTCCGAACTGAACAGCGCTGAGTCCGGTCGGGCGCAGTGGCTCGCGGGGACTCTGTCCGCGCGGACCGGGCTGGACGCGGGCGGCGCTCCCCTGGAGATTACCGTGGCCGGGATCGCGGAGGCGATCGCGGGTGCGGACGTCGTGGTGCTCGCGCTGCCGTACGGCGAGGGGCGCCTGGTGGCCAGGGATCAGGGCGCGGCGCTGGCCGGGACGATCGTGGTCGACCCCTGCAACCCGGTCGACTTCTCCACCTTCGACTCGCTGCTCACCAGCCCGGGCATGTCGGCCGCCGAGGAGATCGCGGAGGCGAACCCGGCCGCGCGGGTGGTGAAGGCGTTCAACACCACGTTCCAGTCCGCGCTGGAGGCGGGGCAGGTCGGCGGCCTGCCGCTCGACGTGTTCCTGGCGGGCGACGACCCGTACGCCAAGGAGAAGGTGGCGGTCCTGGTGCACGACGGCGGGATGCGGCCGGTCGACACCGGGCCGCTGCGCCGGGCGCGCGAGCTCGAGGCGTTTCAGTTCCTGCACATGACGTTGCAGGGACCGCTGGGCCTGGACTGGAACAGCGCGATCAAGCTGCTCCCGTAACCTTCCGCCGGGCCGGCGTCGCAGCGCGGCCACCGCCTGCCTGCCCGTGGCGACGATCAGCAGGGCGCCGACGAGGATGAAGCCGATGTGCAGGGTGAGCGCGCCGGCGGCGATGAGCGCTAGGCCGACGACGATGATCCCGAGGCCAGCGGCTGCCCGCTGCCACCCGGGAGCGCCGGCGAGGCGCTGGTCGAGGTACTGCTTCAGGTAGATGAACAGGCGCCCAGCGTGCATCGGTTTGCCTCACGCTTCTTCGTCGCTGGTCAGGTAGCGGCCGACAGGGGCCGCCCCGGTCTGGGACGGCTTCAGGCGGCGGGCCAGGGCGGTCAGCATGCCGGTGACCTCGGCCACCGTGGCCCGGTCCGCGTCGCCAAGCGCCGCGGTCAGCGCCGCGTCGACCGAAGCCGCCGCGGCGTTGGCGAGCCGGTGCGGGTGACCCGCCGCCAGGTGCACCAGCGTGCGCCTGCCGTCGACCGGGTCTGGTGCTGTCTCGACCACGCCCCGGTCGCGGAGCTTCGCGACGGATTCTGACACGTAGCTCTGCCGCAGGCCGGTGCGGTCGGCGATCTCGCTGATCGAGGTGGCGGGATGCGCGAACACGTCCGCGCCCACCATGCTCAGCCCGGCCGGGATCTGCGCCCCGCCGGGGTGCTCGCCCTCCCCGCGCTGCCCGCGCATCGCCGTCACGCCGATCTTGGTCAGCTCGCGGCCAAGGATGACAAGTTCCCCGGCGGTCAGCGCCTGCTGGCGCGAGTCCGTATTCATATCGCCAACGATACATCGCTAGCGATGAATTTGCGATTGGGTACTGTGGGAGGTGATGACCGAGCGCAAGCCACGCGAGATGAGCTTCACCTCGTGGATCGACCAGCAGATCGCTGACGCCGAAAGGCGCGGGGTGTTCGACAACCTGCCCGGCGCCGGAAAGCCGCTCGACCTTAAGCCGGACACCGACGCGGACTATGGCCAGGCCTGGGTGCGCGACTACGCGCGACGGGAGGGAGTGTCTCCCGAGGAGTTCCTGCCCACCCCGCTGCGGTTGCGCAGGGAGATCGAGCGGCTGGCCGAGTCGATCGGGGACCTGCGCTCGGAGCAGGACGTGCGTGAGATCGTCGGCGACCTCAACCGGCGCATCCTGGAGTGGCGGCGCATCCCGGACGGCCCGCCCGTCTTCGTTCCCCTCGTCCACATGGACGACATGCTGGACCGCTGGCGAGCCGCCCGCAGGTGATCCGGCTCTTACGTGAGGTCGCGGATCACCGCGGCTAGCGCGCCCACGCCGTGCAGGCAGTCGTCGCGCGCGGCGTGTTCGGCGGGGGAGTGCGAGACGCCGGTCGGGTTGCGGACGAACAGCATCGCGACGGGTACGCCCGCGTTCGCCAGGATGCCGGCGTCGTGGCCGGCGCCGGTGGCCAGCACGGGCGCGCCGCCGCACAGCGCGGATAGGCGGGCGACCAGGAAGGTGTCGAACGCCGTGGCGTCCGTCCAGGACTCTTCCGTCAGCGTCGAGCGGACCAGCGACGGGCCGGCGGGCGACCCGCTGACCAGCCCCACGTCGAAATCGGCGACCATCGCCCTGACCGCGGCGGGGTCGGCGCCGCGCGCGTCCAGCCAGCCGGTGACCCGGGACGGAATGGCGTTCACCCCGTTGGGCTCGACCACGACCTTCCCGCAGGTCGCCAGCACGCCGTGGTCCCCGGCCAGCTCCCGGGCCCGGGTGATCGCGGCGGCGAGGTCGAGCATCGGGTCGCAGCGGTCGGCCAGCCGGGTGGTGCCCGCGTGGTTGGCTTCGCCCTCCAGGGAAAAGCGCCACCTGCCGTGCGCCCAGATCGACGAGCCCACCCCGATCGGGCGGTCGAGGTCGCAGAGTTCGCGGCCCTGTTCGATGTGCAGCTCGACGAAGACGCCGACCCGGCGCACCGCCTCGTCGTCGCGGCCCACGGCGTATGGGTCGGCGCCTGATGTGTCGCCTTTGGCGCCAGGGAAGCAGCGTAGGGCCTCCGCCATGCTGACGCCATCGTCGTCCTTCAGAGCGAGCGCTCTGTCCGCCGCCAGCGCGCCGGTGATCAGCCGTGACCCGGCGCACGCCACGCCGAACCGCGCGCCCTCCTCGTCCCCGAAGTTCACCACACCGACCGGCCGGGACGGGACGAACCCCGCCGCTCGCAGCGCGTCGAGCGCGGCGAACGCGCTGATCACGCCGAGCGGCCCGTCGAACGCGCCGCCGTCGGGCACCGAGTCCAGGTGTGACCCGATCACGATGCCCGGGCCGGTCGTGTCCGGGTCGCCCCACCACGCCCACTGGTTGCCGGCCCGGTCGACCGTCACCTCCAGGCCGCGGGCGGCGGCCGCGCCGGCGAACCACTCGCGCAGCGTGGCGTCCTCCCGTGTCCAGGCAAAACGGCGGTAGCCGTCGGTGCGCGGGTCGCGTCCGACCGGCTGCAGGTCCGCCCACAGTCCGTCGAAGCTTGAGTTGGTCATGTTGGCAGGCAGGGTCACGACGGGAGGCGTACCCCGCCTTCCTGGTGGCCACGCAGGCACCCGTCGTCGGCCGCGTCGCCGGAGTCGATGTGCCGCAGCACACCGGTGCCCGGGTCGTTGCTGAGCACCCGCTCGATCTTGCGGCCGGCTAGTTCGGTTCCGTCGGCCACGGTGACCTGCCCGGCGTGCAGTGACCGGCCGATGCCGACGCCGCCGCCGTGGTGGAAAGACACCCAGGTCGCCCCGGAGGCGGTGTTCACCAGCGCGTTCAGCAACGGCCAGTCGGCGATCGCGTCCGAGCCGTCGGCCATCGCCTCGGTCTCCCTGTAGGGCGAGGCCACCGAGCCGGCGTCCAGGTGGTCGCGGCCGATGACGATCGGCGCCGACACGGTGCCGGATGCCACGAGAGAGTTGAACTCAACACCCGCCTTGTCCCGCTCGCCGTAGCCGAGCCAGCAGATCCGGGCGGGCAGCCCTTGGTAGGCGACCCGCTCCTGCGCGGCCCTGATCCACCGGTGCAGGTGGTCGTTGTCGGGGAACAGCCGCAGGACCGCCTCGTCGGTGGCGCGGATGTCGCCGGGATCCCCGGACAGCGCCGCCCACCGGAACGGGCCCTTGCCCGCCGCGAACAGCGGCCTGATGTAGGCAGGAACGAAGCCGGGGAACGCGAACGCCCGGGAGAAACCGCCGAGCCGCGCCTCGTCGCGAATCGAGTTCCCGTAGTCGAACACCTCGGTGCCGCCGTCCTGGAAGCCCACCATGGCAGCAACGTGGCGTGCCATAGACACCCGCGCCCGTTCAGTAAATTCTTGGGGTTTGTTTTCCGCGTAATCCCGCCAGTCGGCGAGCTCGACTCCGACCGGCAGGTACGACAGCGGGTCATGCGCCGACGTCTGGTCGGTGACGATGTCCACGTCGACGCCGCGGCGCAGGAGTTCGGGCAGGACCACGGCGCAGTTCCCCGCCAGGCCGACGGACACCGCGCGCCGGTCCTTCTTGGCGGCCAGGCAGCGGGCGAGAGCGTCCTCGAGGTCGTCGGCCACCACGTCGAGGTAGCGGGTCGCGACCCGGCGGGCGAGCCGGGCCGGGTCCACGTCGATGACCAGGCAGACGCCGCCGTTCAGCGTCACGGCCAGAGGCTGGGCGCCGCCCATCCCGCCGCACCCGCCGGTGACGGTGAGCGTGCCGGCGAGCGTGCCGGCGAACCGCTTCGCCGCGACGGCGGCGAACGTCTCGTACGTGCCCTGCAGGATGCCCTGGGTGCCGATGTAGATCCAGGACCCGGCGGTCATCTGGCCGTACATGGTCAGGCCGGCCTGCTCCAGGCGGCGGAACTCCGGCCAGTTCGCCCAGTCGGGCACCAGGTTGGAGTTGGCGATCAGCACCCGCGGCGCCCACTCGTGGGTCCGCACGACGCCAACCGGCTTGCCGGACTGCACGAGCATGGTCTCGTCCTCGCGCAGGTCGGTGAGCGTGCGCACCATGGCGTCGAACGCGCCCCAGGAGCGGGCCGCCCGGCCGGTGCCGCCGTAGACGACGAGGTCGTCGGGCCGTTCGGCCACCTCGGGGTCGAGGTTGTTCATCAGCATGCGCAGCGGTGCCTCGGTCTGCCAGGACCGGGCGGTCAGCGCGGTGCCGCGCGGGGCGCGGACGGGACGGGCGCCTTCCATGGTTTGTCTCCTCTGTAACTCTTACAGAAAACTGTTACCGAAGCGGGCCGGTGGCGGTCTGCGCCGCGCGCACCGCGGCGCCGGAAGCGACATACTCCACCGCCGCGTCGATCTCGGGTCCGAGGTAGCGGTCCGGGCCAGGCCCCGCGACGTGATCGCGCAGGCCGGCCACGACCGCCGCGGTGGCGGGGGCGGGGGACAGCGGGGCGCGCAGGTCGAGCGCGCGGGCCGCGGTCAGCAGTTCGATCGCGAGCACGCGGGTCAGCCCGTCGATGGCCCGGCGCAGCTTGCGCGCCGCCGACCAGCCCATCGACACGTGGTCCTCCTGCATGGCGCTGGACGGGATCGAGTCGACGGAGGCGGGGGCGGCGAGCCGCTTGAGTTCGGACACGATGGCGGCCTGGGTGTACTGGGCGATCATGTGCCCGGAGTCCACGCCGGGGTCGTCGGCGAGGAACGGCGGGAGCCCGTGCGAGCGCGCGGCGTCCAGGAAGCGGTCGGTGCGGCGTTCGGCGATGGAGGCGAGGTCGGCGACGGCGATCGCGAGGAAGTCCAGCACGTAGGCGACCGGCGCGCCATGGAAGTTGCCGTTGCTCTCCACCCGCCCGTCGACGGTGACGACGGGGTTGTCGATGGCGCTGGCGAGTTCACGTGACGCCACGACGTCGGCGTGCGCGAGCGTGTCGCGGACGGCGCCGTGCACCTGCGGGGAGCAGCGCAGCGAGTAGGCGTCCTGCACGCGGGTGCAGTCGGGGCCGCGGTGGCTGGCCATGATCGCGGAGCCGTCCAGGAGGGCGCGCAGGTTCGCCGCGCTCGCCGCCTGGCCGGGGTGCGGACGCAGCGCCTGCAGGTCCGCGGCGAACACCGCGTCGGTGCCGAGCTGGCCCTCCACGCTCATCGCTGCGGTGATGTCCGCGGTGCGCAGCAGCAGCCGCAGGTCGGCGGCGGCCATCACGAGCATGCCGAGCATGCCGTCGGTGCCGTTGATGAGCGCCAGGCCTTCCTTCTCCGCCAGCACCAGCGGCTCGATCCCGGCTTGCGTGAGAGCCTCCGCCGCGGCCAGCGGTTCGCCGCCGGGAACCCGTACCGTGCCCTCGCCCATCGCGGCGAGGGCGCAGTGGGCGAGCGGTGCCAGGTCGCCCGAGCAGCCCAGCGACCCGTACTCGCGCACCACCGGGGTGATGCCGGCGTTGAGCATGGCCGCGTAGGTGCGCGCGACCGTCAGCCGGACGCCGGTGCGGCCGGTGGCGAGGGTGGACAGCCGCAGCAGCATGAGCGCGCGGACCACCTCGCGCTCCACCTCAGGCCCCGAGCCGGCCGCGTGCGAGCGGATCAGGCTGCGCTGCAACTGGGCGCGCCTGTCCACCGGGATGTGCCGCGAGGCCAGCGCGCCGAACCCGGTGGAGACCCCGTAGTGCGGCTGGTCGTCGTCGGCCAGCGCCTCGATGACCTTGCGGGTGGCGGAGATTTCGTGTTCGGCTTGCTCGGACAGTTCCACGGTCGCGTCGTGGCGTGCGACAGCGATCACGTCGGTCACGCTCAGCGGGCCCGTGCCCACGATGATGGTGCTCACGCTTCTATGCCACCCCATGCCCCGGGGATGGCGCTAGGGGCGCCTGCCTCGTATTGTCTGGGATACCAGACAGCAGACGCCCCTAGCGAGCGACTAACGCGTTACGGGTAGCTCACCACGTCCTGCGGGCTCGTGTTCCCCGGACTGACCGACGTGGCCGGGCCGCCGACGCCGTTGATGACCGATTGCAGTCCGCCCGAGCCCGCGATGTACACCGCGAACACGTTGTGGAACTGCACGCCCGGCGTTTGCGGCGCCTCGAAGGCCTCCGCGTCGTACAGCGTGGCGCTCGTGTCGATGAAGACCACGTAGCTGCCCTGGCCGTAGCCGTTGAAGGTCTTCACGCGGCTGCCTACGAGGAATGCCGGGTAGCCGTCCTGGGTGGGCGACTTCATCCAGTCCGCCTGGCTTGGCGGGTCGTAGGGCAGTTCGTTCTGGAAGAACACGTCGGTGCCGCCCTGCCCGGTCCAGATGACCTCGGTCTTCTGGTAGTGCTCGACGGCCAGGCCGTAGGCGGTGACGTTGTTTCCCGTGACTACCACGCCGGTGTCGCCCACGTTCTCGGTCCAGCCGACGTCGTTGCCGTGGTCCGCGCGCCAGGCCCACACGTCGTCGATGATGGAGCTGGACGCGTTGTCGAGCAGGCTGACGGTCGCGGACGTGGCGGTCGTCTCCGCGCCGCCGATGCGGAAGAACACGTCCTGGATCGTGTCCGGGTTATCCGCGGCCTGCGGCGCGGGCAGCGGGGTGCCGACCGAGACCAGCACCCGCGAGTTGACCGGGCCGGCGTCGACGATGAGGCCGGAGACCTTCACGCCGGTGTTCGGCAGCACGACCAGGGCGGCGTTGCCGCGCTGCGGGACCAGCGTGGCGAAGCCCTGGCCGAGCACCACGGTGTCCGGGCGGCTGACCACGATCGGCTGGGACAGGTTGTAGACGCCGGGCGTCAGGACGAGGTTCTTGCCGAGCGCCAGCGCGAGGTTGATCAGCGGTACCGGTGTGGCCGGGTTCGCGATGAAGAACGACGACAGCGGCAGGGACTTGCCGGCTTCGGTGCCGCTGGCCCAGGACGTGCCGTCGGTATTGGTCGCCGCGGCGGGCACGAAGACCCGGAAGGCGCCGTTCGCGTCGGTGTACAGGAACGGCTCTTCCTCGGTGACCGGGCTAGTGCTCAGCACGGTGTTCTGCTGGCACTGCCCGGTGAAGACGGGCGCGGGCGCGCCCTCGACGCCGGAGTAGACCATGTTCCACAGGCCGTTCGGGCAGCCGTTGGCGCCGCCGATGGAACTGTTGCGGACCATGTACTGCTGCTGGCCGTAGAAGTCCAGGTCGCCGCTGATCTGGCTGTCGGCGATAAACCCGCCGCTGGCGTAGTTATCGCTCGCGCAGTAGTCCTGGAACACGACGTTGCCGTTGATGATGGCCCGGCGGATCGGCGCGGCCTGCGAGACCGCCCACATCTCCGCGCTGTTGGCGCAGCCGGGGCCGGACGGGTCGCCCACCGGCGGCACGTAGGTCGGCGGGGTCGACGGCAGGTCCACGTTGAGGGTCAGGTTGGACAGCGAGCGCCAGAAGTTCAGGTCGGCGTTGCAGTCGTTGGTGCCGGCGGTGCACAGGTTGTTGAACACATCGATCGCGCCGTCGACCACGGTGTCCTGCGGCATCGCGCCCAGGCCCGCGACCTGCGTGTAGAAGCCGACCTGGAAGATCAGCGGATCGGCGGCGGACCCGTAGGTCCCGGGCTCGAAGAAGATCGAGTACCGCTGGGTGCCGAACTGGCTGGCGACCGGCACCTGCTGGGCGGCGATCGCGTTGAGGTCGGATTGGATCTCGGCCTGCGACATGCTGTCGCTAAAGACACAAACATTTGCTCCGAACGCTGTGGTGGTGGCTCCCGGGCACAAGCTCGCCGTGGCCGGCGACGCCGCCGGTTGGAGCAGAGCCGCGCCGGCGGGAACCCCCGCCAGCATGGAGACGGTCAGCGTGGATGCGGCGAGTGCCGCCGCGAGGATTAGTGGCTTGACGATTCGGCGCATGACGGCACCTCACTGTGCGAAGGCAGTAACTGTGCAGAGTCAATCAAGGGGAATGTAAGCGCTTACGCAACGCGTGCTCTAGGTCCGCACCGTTAAAAAACAAGAAAAATCGGAGGGCGCGGTCTCGGCTAGCTGTCTGGTATCCGAGATGGTGTGTCTGGTATGCAAGACACCGTGATATCCAAGACAGCGTGAGCGACGTTCCGGCGGCACGCCAGGTGCTCGCGATCTTGCGCTACCTGTCGCGGCAGCCGCGGCCGGTGCCAGCCAGCGCGATCGCGCGCGACCTCGGCCTGCCCCGCTCGACGACCTACCACCTGCTTCGCGAACTGGCGGACGCCGGGTTCGTGGTCCACCTGCCCGACGACAGACGGTACGGACTCGGGGTCAGCGCCTACGAGCTCGGCACCGGATACGTGCGCCAGGAGCCGCTGCAGCGGCTGGCCCGGGTGCCGCTGTCCCAGCTGACCGACGCCACCGGGCACAGCTCGCACCTGGCGGTCATGCACGGTAACCAGGTGCTTTACGTGATCGAGGAGCGGGCGCCTGGCCGCGCGCCGCTGGTCACCGACGTTGGGGTGCGGCTGCCCGCCCAGCTGACCGCGAGCGGCCGGGCGATGCTCGCCGCGCTGCCGGCGGCCAGTGTCCGCGCGCTGTTCCCCGGCCCTGGCGCGTTCGTGCTGCGGACCGAGCGCGGGCCGCGGACGCTGCGGGAGTTGCGGGAGCTGCTCGCGGACGTGAAACGGCTGGGCTACGCGACCGAGGACGGGGACGTGACGCCCGGCCTGAAGTCGGTGGCCGCCGCGGTGCTTGACCACGCCGGGCACCCGGAGGCGGGCGTCGCGGTGACGTTCCCGGCGGACGAGGCGGACGACGCGGCGGTCGAGCGCTTCGCCTCGCTGGCCGTGAGCGCGGCCGCTGAGATCAGCCGGCGTATCGGCGGATCGTGACCGCGGGCGGTTGGCTACGCCTCGCCGCGGTTCATCGCGATGAGCCGGGCGAGCACCTTGCCGCCGCTGACCCGCAGCCCGTCGTGCTCGTACTCGCTGGTCACCCAGGGCCGCAGGCCACGGATCCTGGCCGCGGTCGGCATCGACAGCTCCCGCGGCACGTACATGTCGTTGTAGTACACCGCGGCCGCGGCGGGGACCTCATTAGCGCCGAGCCGCGCCGGGTCGCACAGCGGCGGCCAGTCGTCCTTCTCCGCGAGCAGTTCCGCGGCCTCGCGCAACGGCTGCAGCGTGGGATCGTTGTCGACCATCCACGGATAGATCATCTCGCCGGTGAACAGCAGCGGAGCGTCGCCGTCGACGGCGGCGGCCGGGTCGAACTCGCTGAACTCGGCGCGGATCCGCTGCGCCGACCACCGGGTCGCCGCGCCGGGGGCGTAGCAGGCCTCGTGCAGCACCGCGTACAGCGGCGCGCCGGCGAAGCTGATCCGGGGTTCGAGCTGGTACAGGAAGGCGTCGGCCAGCCCGCCGTCGCCGTCCCACGGGTTCTCCAGCAGGTAGTGCAGCTCGTGGCTGCCGGTGCCCGCGCCCAGCATGCCGCCGATCGACTGGAACGCCTCGACGGTCAGCGGCATGCCGCCGGGCAGCCGCACGTCGTGCTTGGCCAGGTAGCGCGCGATGTCCCTGGCGCGGTCGATGTCGTCCGGGTACCGGTCGTAGTGCGCCTCGTTCCGCGCGGCGACGATCGGATAGGTGATCCGGTACACGTCGTCGGGGTGCGCGTCCAGCCCGGGCAGCCCGCCAGTGATCAGCGCCTCCCGGATGCCGTGCGGCGCGAACGACAGGTAGGTGACCGTGCAGAACCCGCCGAAGCTCTGCCCGAGCACGCTCCACGGCTGCCCGCCCGCGAGCTCGCGGCGGATCAGTTCGGCGTCGAGCACGATCGCGTCCGCGCGGAACAGCGCCAGGTACTCCGCCTGCGCCCGCGCCGACCCGAGCCGGGCGACCGACCGGGCGCTGATCCGGCTGGACCGGCCGGTGCCGCGCTGGTCGAGCAGCAGCACCCGGTAGTCGTCGAGCGCCCGGTCCAGCCAGGACTCGCGGCCGACCATCCGGCCGGCGGCCATCCCCGGGCCCCCTTGCAGGAACACCAGCCACGGCAGGTCCGCGGCGCGGTCCGTCTTGGCCGCGGCGACGATCTCGCGCGCGAACACCTCGATCTGCTCGCCTTCCGGTCGCGCGTGATCCAGCGGCACGAGAAACGTGTGATCGGTCAGAACGGTACCGGGATGGCGATAAGTGTTCACGAGAGGACACCGTACTGGGTGACCGAGATGGTCACCGCCCCGGCCGTCGCCGTTCCGGGTGTCGGCCCGCACCAGCGTCCCGAGGGTGCCGACTACCCCGGTGATCTAGTGCCAATCCGTTGGTTGTGATACATATCGGTGGCTGCGTGGATCAATGTGATCAAAAGGGGAATTTCGTTGCGCGTGATGAGAAAAGTTGCTGGCGTCGCCTTCACCGCGGCCGCCGCCGTGGGCCTGACGCTCGCGGGGGCCGTGCCCGCCCTCGCCGACACCCAGCAGGCCTATGTCGCGGTGTCGGAGGTTAGCAACAGCGGCAGCAACAGCGCGTGTGGCGTCTTGCTGCTCTCCGCCCAGGTGTCGTCGGGCGGGCCTGGCTATGTGTCGGCGTATGTCGAGAACAGCGCGGCCAAGACCTGCACCGGGTGGATCGAGCGGTCCACGAACAAGGGCAAGACCTGGACCACGGTGTCCAAGCGCGTCGCCGTTCCGCACGCCACCACAGGGGCCTTCGCGAAGACCGCGGACTACTACGTAGGCGGTGCCCTCGCCAGGCCGTGTTACCAGTACGGCACCGGCAAGGCCGCCTGCGGGCTGTCGGTGGCCGTGAAGGCCAGCAAGGCCAGGGACACGGGTGGCAGCCTTCCTGTCAGCTACGCGCGCCAGCCCGCGTTCGCGTCATCAAGCGGTGGGCAGTGCGAGGCCGGTCTGGCCAGCACCACGACGACCAAGAAGTCCACCTCATCCGCGGACGCGATCCTCGTGAACATATCGACCTCGTTCACCAAGGCCGGCCCGAGTTGCACCGCCGTGCTGCAGGAGTCGGTCAACGGCGGAAAGTCCTGGAAGACGGTCTCGGCCAGCCACGTGGTCACCGCCCCGGCGAACCGCATCGGCGTCGGCTTCACCAGCACCTATGGCGACGGCACCAGGCACCTGGCCCGGGTGTGCGTCACGCTCGCGTCAAGCCCGAAGGCGCAGCACTGTTCTCGGGCCTGGTAGCCGGGGCCTGGTAGCTAGGCTCTGGTAGCGGGCCCTGGTAAAACCCGCGCCTCGGTGTTACGTTCGCGCTGGGATCGGGCGCGGACAGGAGCGGGGACATGCGCGGTTGGCGGCGGATGGTCAGCGTAACGGTGGGAGCGATCGCCACGGCGGGGCTCGTGATCAGCGGGTCCATGCCGGCGCTGGCCGCCGACCCTCCGCAGGCGTATGTCGTGTTCAACGCGGCCGACGACCTCGCGTGCGGTGCGCTGCTCTTGTCCGCGCAGGTGTCGCCGGCCGGCCCCGCGGACGTCTCGGTGTACATCGAGAACCAGAACGCCCACAAGGCGTGCATCGGCTGGCTCGAGCGCTCGTCGAACAAGGGTAAGACGTGGGTCGTCGTCTCGCCGAAGGTCTCCGTGCCGTCCTCGACCACCGTGTTCACTTGGGCGAAAACCGGGGACTACGCCGACGGCCCCGGCCTGCGGGCCCGCTCATGCGTACGCGCGGGCACGGGGCCGGTCGTGTGCAGCGCGGCGATGAGCCTGTCCAAGAGCAAGCAGCACGACACCGGTGCCGCTTCGCCGGTCGGCTACATGCAGCGCCAGGTGCACAACCCGCCGTTCACCTGCTCGGGCACGCTGTCGAGCACCGCGGCGTCGAAGACGGCCAAATCCGTTGTCGACGCGTTCATCAGCAACTTCAGCAGCACCAAGCCATGCTCGGGAGTGCTGCAGGAATCCACCAACGGGGGTAGGACCTGGCACGCGGTCTCGGCCACCCACATCATCCCCGCCCCCGACAATTACAACGCGATCCTCACCATGGGCTTCGTCGCGCGGTACGCCGACGGCAAGGGTCACCTGGCCCGGGTCTGCATCACGGTGGCGAAGAAGCAGTACTGCACTAAGGGCTGGTAGTCCGGACGCCGTGGCCGGCCAGAATCGCGTGCGGATCGAAGTCACGCGCCTCGGGATCGGCGTGCACCAGCGCCCCTGACAGCCGGGGGATCGCGTGCAGCAAGGCGTGCTCCGCGTCGACGGTGATCTGGTGGGCAGCCGCGGCCGTGATGTCGGGCGCGACCACGATCTCGCACTCGGCACGCAGTGAGTGCCCGGTCCAGCGGAGCCGGACCGGCCCGGTGGCCAGCACGCCCGGCGTGTCAAGCAGCGCGTGCTCGACCTGGTCGACGAGCGCGGGGTCGACCGCGTCCATCAGCCGTCGCCAGATCTCCCTGACGGCCTGCCGCAAGACGGCCACGATCGCGACCGTGATGGCCAGCCCGACCGCGGCGTCGGCCCACGCCAAGCCCAGCGCCGCACCGCCCGCGCCGAGCAGCACGGCCAGCGAGGTCAGCCCGTCCGTCCGCGCGTGCATCCCGTCGGCGACCAGTGCCGCCGAGCCGATCCGCCGCCCGGTGCGGATCCGGTAGGCGGCCGCGAGTTCGTTCCCCGCGAGCCCGACGAGCGCGGCGGCGCCGACCGCCAGCAGGTCCGAGACGTGCCGGGGGTGCATCAGCCTGGTGACGGCCACGTAGCCGGCCAGCGCCGAGGACCCGGCCATGAACAGCACTATGACGACCCCGGCCAGGTCTTCCGCGCGCCCGTACCCGTAGGTGTAGCGCCGGGTCGGCGGCCGCCGGCCGACGATGAACGCGACGCCGAGCGGCACCGCCGTCAGCGCGTCCGCCGCGTTATGCAGCGTGTCGCCGAGCAGCGCCACCGACCCGGACATGACGGTCACCACCGCCTGGATAAGCGCGGTCGCCCCGAGCAGGCCCAGCGAGATCCACAGCACCCGCATGCCCTCGCTGCTGGCCTCCATCGCCGCGTCGACCTGATCGCCCGCCTGATGCGAATGCGGCCGCAGCACATGCCGCACGCGGCCCGCGAGCCCCGCGCCGCGGTCGTCATGCGCGTGGAGATGGTCATGCCCATGGTGGTGATGGCCTGCGTCGTGCTGGTGGCTCATGGGCACATGATGACCCGTAAATCGCGTTGCAGCATCTCGACAATTACGACTTCCGGCAACCGCGTCACGGCAGTATTTGCGAACAGCTCGCCGTAACGAGGCTGGCGCGTGGCTAGCCGCCGAACCAGCCTGGGACGTCGAGGCGGAAGATCTGGGGCGGGGCCATGACCCGCAGGCTCTCCTCGAGTTCCGCCAGCTTGCTGGCGCCGAGTTCCGCTGCCCACTTGGCGCGGATCTGGCTGAAGATCATCGCCGAAGCCGTTAGCGCCTCGACGCCTCGGGGAGTGAGGCGGATTAGCTTGCGCCGCCGGTCCGCCGCGTCGTCGAGGCGCTCGACGTAGCCCAGTTCGGCCAGCCGGTCGAAGGTCTTGCCCGCGGCCTGCTTGGAAACGCCGAGCCTGCGCGCGGCCTCGGTCGCGGTCGTGCCGCCGAGCCCCACGGCCTGCATCGCGAACCCGTGCGCGGGTCGCAGGTCCGGGTGCCCGCGGCGGCCTAGTTCGGTGTGCAGTTCGTCGATGATCGCCCGGAACCCGGCGAACAGCAGCAGGGGAAGCTCGAACCCGTACCCGTCGCTTGCCATGTTAGACAACCTCATTTACTATTACGACAACCCCCTTGACTATATTAAGGACAACCGATGAGCACTTGGTTCACCGACCACACGGTCGAATCCGCGCCGCCCGCCGCCCGGCGGGCCATGACAGGGGTCCGCAACGAGCGGGGCTACGTCCCGGCGGCCGTCGCGCGCATGGCCGCGTCGCCCCAGCTACTCGACGGCTTCCTGCGGCTCAGCAAGATGTTCGAGGGCTCGACCCTCGATCCGCTGGCCCGCGAGGTCGTCGTGATGGCAATCGCCACGAGGAACGACTGCCACGTCTGCGTGGCGATGCATTCAGCCCGGCTGACCGGGCTAGGCGCCGAGCCTGACCTGATCAGCGCGCTGCGCTCGGCCACTCCGCTCCGCGACACAAGGCTCGAAACGGTCCGGGCATTCACGCTGCGCGTACTTGACACCGCGGGCGCGGTAGGAGACGAGGCGCTCAGCGAGTTCCTCGGGAACGGTTTCACCCCCCAGCAGGCGCTTGAGGTGGCTCGGCATCGGCGCCTACACGATGTCCACGCTCGCGAACCGGCTGACGGAAGCGCCGGTGGACGCCCAGCTCAGCGCGTCCAGCACTTCTGGTGGGGCTCGGTCTTCCTCCTCAACATCCCCGTAGTGCTGCTCGCCCTGGCCGCGACGGTCGCTGTCGTGCCGGGCGGCTCGGGCCACCGCGATCGCCCCTGGGACCTGATCGCCTCCCTGCAGGCCATGGTCGCCCTGGCCGGCCTGGTCTACGCCGTCCAGGAAGCCGCCAAGCCCGGCCCGATGCCGCTGGCGATCGTGCTCGCCCTGCTGGCCGCGGCCGCCGGGGCCTGGGCGTTCGCACGCCGCCAGCGCCGCCAGGCCTACCCGCTGATCGACTTCTCCCTGTTCCGCAACCGGAGCCTGCTCGCCGGGGTGATCGCGGCCGTGCTGGCGATGGCCGCCACGGTCGGCATCGAACTGCTCCTCACCCAGCGCCTGCAGCTCGTCATGGGCCTGACCCCGCTGCACGCGGGCCTGATCGTGACAGCGTTCGCGGCCGGCTCCCTGCC
>DATMKQ010000367.1:0-32805 GCA_035571275.1 Trebonia sp. | reverse complement strand
AAAATCCTTATTCCGAACGGATTCGTATTTCACCTGGTCGCGTCCTATTACCGTAAGGAGCGGGGCGGAGGGAATCGCCGCGCGCTCGTCCGGCCCCCCATCAAACCCGAATGGGCGTCCAGAAGGCGCGCGGCTCATCCCCCCGCCGCCCGGGAAACCGGCCGGTCAGAAGTTGCCGCGCCGTTCCTGCTCGCGCTCGATCGCCTCGAACAGCGCCTGGAAGTTGCCCTTGCCGAAGCCGAGCGACCCGTGCCGCTCGATGAGCTCGAAGAACACGGTGGGCCTGTCGCTGATCGGCTTGGTGAAGATCTGCAGCAGGTAGCCGTCCTCGTCCCGGTCGACGAGGATGCCACGGCTTCGCAGCTCGGCAATCGGGACGCGGACCTTGCCGATGCGCTCGCGCAGCACCGGGTCGGTGTAATAGGAGTCGGGCGTGGCCAGGAACTGGATGCCGCGCTCGCGCAGCTCGTCGACGGTCGCGCAGATGTCAGGGGTGGCGAGCGCCAGGTGCTGCACGCCGGGCCCGCGGTAGAACTCCAGGTACTCGTCGATCTGCGACTTCTTCTTGCCGACGGCCGGCTCGTTCAGCGGGAACTTCACCCGGTGGTTGCCGTTGGCGACGACCTTGCTCATCAGGGCCGAATACTCGGTCGCGATGTCGTCGCCGATGAATTCGGCCATGTTGGTGAAGCCCATGACCTGGTTGTAGAAGTCCACCCATTCGTCCATGCGGCCGAGCTCGACGTTGCCTACCACGTGGTCGAGCGCCACGAACGCCGGATTTCCCGATTTCACGCCTGTCCGCGGGACGTAGCCGGGCAGGTAAACGCCGTGGTACCGGGACCGGTCCACCAGCGTGTGCACGGTGTCCCCGTACGCCGCGATGGTCGCCGTCCTGACCGTGCCGTTTTCGTCCGACATGTCATGCGGCTCGGTGATGATCGTGGCACCCGTCGCCCGGGCGTGCTTCACGCACTTGTCCACGTCAGGCACCTCGAGCGCCACGTCGACCACGCCGTCGCCGTGCTTCCTGTGATGGTTCGCGAGCGGGCTGTCCGGCGTCGCGGCGCCCTTGATGACGAACCGGACCGTGCCAGCGCGCAGGACGTAGGCGTGGTGGTCGCGGCTGCCGGTCTCCGGGCCCGCATACGCCTCAAGCTCCATCCCGAACGCGAGCTGGAAGTACAGCGCGGACTGAGCGGCGTTGCCAGCCACCCACACGACCCCGTCCCAGCCGGTCACAGGGAACGGGTCGGTGCTCGTGTCGTGGTCGACGAGCCCGATCAGGGTGTCGGGGCTGAGCAGGTCAGAGCTGGCTGCCATGGTGTGGTTCCTCCGTCAGAGGCGCGAAGATCATTTTGTCTATCAGAACGGAGGAGGGCTGCTCTCAGCAAGCTAGCCATCTTCTGGTGCTCAGAAGAGACATTATGCCGAGGAAATGTGGCAATAATCTAGGCAGTTTGTCTAGATCGGAGGCGGATGCCATGGCTGAGCTCGACGCGCTTGACCTAGCGCTGCTGACCGCGCTGCGCTCGCACCCGCGCGCGGGGGTCCTGCAGCTGTCCCGTCTGACGCGGGTGGCGCGGGCGACGGTGCAGGCGAGGCTCGACCGCATGGAGGAGGCGGGGGTGATCACCGGGTACGGCCCTGACGTGGACCTGGCCGCGGCCGGCTTCGGGGTGCTCGCGTTCGTCACCCTCGAGATAACGCAAGGGGCACTGGACCGGGTGCAGTCGGAACTGGAGGCCATCCCCGGTGTTCTCGAGGCCTACGCGATCACCGGCGTCGGGGACGTGCTCTGCCAGGTGGCCGCCACCTCGCACGCCGATCTCCAGCAGACGCTGCTGCGGATAGACGGCTCGCCGTCGGTCGCCCGGTCCACCAGCGCGATCGCGCTGTCCACCGTCATCAAGCGCCGGGACCTGCCGCTGCTGACGTCGCGCCCTTCTGCCCGGGCAACGCGCTCCCCCGCCTTCCGGTGAGGGTGTGGTCGGCAGCTTTCGGGCGGATGAATGTCCCGTTCAGCTGGCTATCACAAGCTGAACGGGACATTCATCTCGTGCGGGGGCTAGGCGGGGCGGGGCTCGGCTAGGCCGGCCCATGGCGGGGTGTGGGTGGCGGGGGCGGTGGGGGGGTTGGGGAGGGTGGGGTCGGCGTTCGCGGCCAGACGGCCTAGCAGGGTGCTCAACGTGGCCAGGTCCGTGTCGGTTAGACCGGTGCGAAGCCTGGCGTCGAAGGCCATCGCCGCGGTGCGGAGGCGGAGGAACGCTTCCTCGCCCGCCTCGGTCAGCGTGACGACCTGCACACGCCGGTTGGCGGAGTCCCGGGTCCGGGTGATCAGGCCGCGGGCGTCCAGGGTGTTCAGGTGATGGGTCAGCGTCGCTTCGCGGACACCGACCGCCTCGGCTAGCTGGCGCTGGTTGGCGGGCTTGCGGATCTTCAGGTTGAGCAGCACGAGCCAGACCGGCAAGGTGCCGCCCGCCTCGGCGAGAGCCTCGTCGAAGGCGCGCTCGACGGCCCGCGCCGCCTGGTTCAGGCGCAGGCCAATCGGGACGGGAAACGGTTCCGGCACGTCAGCCAGCATAGCACCATTCATCGACATCTAAGAGTTTGACATCTAACTCTTAGATGTCTAATCTACTGTCGTGAACGCGAGTCGGGGTTCCGGACGCGAGTCGGGGTTCCGGACGGGGTCGGGGTTCCGGACGGGAGTCGGGTTCCGGACGGGAGTCGGGTTCCGGACGGGAGTCGGGGTTCCGGACGGGAGTCGGGTTCCGGACGCGAGTCGGGGTTCCGGACGGGAGTCGGGGTTTCGGACGCGAGGAAGACGGCTGAGCGAGAGGGGTGTGCGATGAGCGGTCACGCTATTGAGGCGGACGGGCTGCGGAAGGCCTTTGGGGCCGTTACCGCTCTAGACGGGCTGAGCCTCACGGTAGGCGCGGGGTCGGTGCTCGGGCTGCTCGGGCCGAACGGGTCGGGCAAGACCACGACCGTCTCCATCCTCTCCACCTCGTTGCGGCCCGACGGCGGACGCGCCACCGTTCGCGGCCTTGATGTGGTCACCGACGCGGCGCGGGTGCGCCAGGTCATCGGGTTCGCGGGGCAGTTCGCGGCCGTGGACCCCAACCTGACCGGGCGGGAGAACCTGACGCTCATCGGGCGGCTGTCTCGAGTGGGACGTCGGCAGTCCCGGGTTCGCGCCGCTGAACTCCTCGACGGCTTCGGGCTGACCGCGGCCGCCGACCGACTGGTCCGCACCTACTCAGGGGGAATGCGCCGGCGGCTCGACGTGGCGGCGGCACTGCTGCACCGGCCCCCGGTGCTGTTCCTCGACGAGCCCACCACTGGGCTCGACCCGGAGAGCCGCTTCACGCTGTGGGACGCGGTCCGCGACCTGGCCCGGTCCGGCACCACGGTGCTGCTGACCACGCAGTACCTCGAGGAGGCCGACGCGCTCGCGGACCAGATCATGATCATCTCCGCGGGGCGGGTCGTGGATACCGGGACTGCTGCCCAGCTCAAGGCCAGGTTCGGCACGGTGGTCTTCTATTTGGGTTTCGACGGCCAGGCTGGCGCGCAGACCGCGGAGACGGTGCTGGCCGCGGCGGGCTACCAGCCGGCGCGAGACAGCGCGGGCATCAAGGTCCGGTCCGCGACCGGGTCTGGCGAGCTCACCGGGATCCTGCGCTCGTTGGAAGGCTGGGCGCCCGATCCGTTGACCGTCGCGGTGCGGGAGCCGACATTGGACGACGTGTTCCTGTCTCTGACAGGCGGCACAGGGAAAGGAGCAGTGGCATGAGCAGCATCGCTATAGCGTCGTCCGAGACGCAGGGGCGGCTGATGGGGGGACTGTCCGGCATCGGGGCGGCGTTCTCGGACACGGCCGACGTCGCGGGGCGCAACCTCCTGACCCTGCTGCGCACGCCGCAGGCGCTGGTCTTCGCCACCATCCAGCCGGTGATCTTCGTGCTGCTGTTCCGCTACGCGTTCGGCGGTGCGATCCGCGTACCTGGCACCGACTACGTGAACTTCTTGATGCCGGGCATCTTCGCGCAGACGGTGGCCTTCGGCGCGATCGGCACGGCCGTCGGGCTGTCCGCCGACGTGCGCACGGGGATCCTGGTGCGGTTCCGCACCCTGCCGATGGCCCGGATCGCGGTGCTGGGCGGGCGGACCCTGGCCGACCTGGCCCGCAACCTGCTCGTCGTCGTGGTGATGACCGGAGTCGGCTTCGCCGCCGGGTTCCGAACTCCGAACGGCGCGGCCGGCCTGCTCGGCGCGCTCGGCCTGGTGGTCTTCTTCGGCTACGCGGTCTCCTGGGGGTTCGCCGCCCTCGGCCTGCGGGTCAGCGACCCCGAAGCCGCCCAGGCGGCGGCGGTACCTGTGGTGTTCCTGCTCGTCTTCACCTCCGCTGCTTTCGTGCCCGCCACCGCCATGCCCGGCTGGCTGCAGGCGTTCGGCACCCACCAGCCGGTCAACGCCCTGGTCAGCGCCGAACGGGCGCTGGTACTCGGCGGCCCGGCCAGCCACGATGTGCTCAGCTGCCTGGCCTGGAGCGCGGGCATGCTGCTCGTGTTCGCGATCCTCGCCGCCCGCACCTACGGCCGCATGGGCCGGTAACCGGAAGGAGAAAGCAATGTCCGTCGAACTGAACCACACCATCGTCCCCGCCCGTGACCCGCTAGTCTCGGCACGGTTCCTCGCCGACATCCTCGGCCTGCCCGTCGACCCGCCGCTAGCCCACTTCACGCCCGTCACGCTGACCAACGTAGTGAGTCTGGACTTCGATCACTCCGATCACGTCGACGAGCACCACTACGCCTTCCTGCTCGGCGAGCAGGAGTGGGAGGCCGCGTTCGGCAGGATCAGGGACGCCGCGATCACCTACTACGCCGACCCCGCCTGCCGGCAGGCTGGCCAGGTCTACACCGGCAAGAACGGCCGCCGTGGCGCCTACTTCCGCGATCCGGACGGCCACCTCATGGAGATCATCGCCCGCTCGTCCCAGGAGCAGGCATGAGCACGTTCGACGGGGAGGTGGCGCTGGTCACCGGTAGCTCGCGGGGCATCGGGGCAGCCATCGCCACCGAGTTCGCGCGGCGCGGTGCGGCCGTCGCCGTGCACGGGCGCGACCGCGCCGCGGCGGATGAGGTCGCGGCGGCCATCACCGGCGACGGCGGAAAGGCGGTCCCGGTGACCAGCGACGTCAAGGACTTCGGCCAGGTCGAAGCCGTGCGCCGCCAGGTCGAGGAACCCCAGGGACCGGTAGGCATCCTGGTCGCCAACGCGGGTGGCAGCCTCACCCCGCCCGCCCTGCTTGAGGAAATACCTGAAGCCGGGTGGCGCGCGACGGTGGACGCCAACCTGCTCGCCACGTTCCTGGCGAAAGCCACCCGCTCAAGCGACTCGGGACACCGCGGGATGTCGCCGACGCCGCCGCGTACCTCGCCTCCGGCGAGGCGTCCTGGATCACCGGAGTGGTCCTCGACGTCGCCGGGGGCGCGCTAATGATCTAGACCAGATAGGAAAGGAATCCCTATGGCTCCCAATGCGGCCGCGATGGCGCGGCGCGCGCGGATCATGCGGGCCGTCAACGTGCCCATGCGGGCGGTGCTCAGCCTCCCGGTCGCGACGCCGCTCAGCGCGAACCTGATGCTCATTTCCTACACCGGACGCAAGACCGGGAAGGCGTACCGGCAGCCGGTGAGCTACGCGCGAGACGGCGAGGTGCTGCTTACCCCCGGCGGCGGCCGGTGGACGCTCAACCTGGCCGGCGGGCGACCGGTCCGCATCCGGCTGCGCGGCCGCGACGTGGCCGCGCAGCCCGAGCTCGTCACCGACGCCGCCGAGGTGGAACGACTGCTCGGCGTCATCGCCGCGAAGAACCCGCGGGCGGCCCGGTTCGTCCCCATCCCGCGCCGCGCCGACGGCCGCCTCGAACCGGAGGCGCTCGATGCCGCGCTGCGGCACGGGTTCTGCATCGTCCGCTGGCACCTCGACCAGTAACCGTGATGCCGGCGAGACAGCAGAAATCGCGCGGGGTAGCGTGGCGAGTATGACCGATCCGGAGTTTCATCGCGACCGTCGTGAGCATGGTGGTGCACCGCAGCGTCTGGATGAGGACCTTCTCGCCGATATCGCCGAGGACGAGCGCGTCGACGCCGGGCTGGACGACTTCAACCCCGACGAGGTGCCGCCGGCCACCGACCCGCTGCCGCCCGACATACCGACCCCACGGCCGGACGTCCGCGAGGGCAACGAGTACAAGGAGGAACAGGCCGAGATCCGTCGCGAAGAGCAGGCGGGCGAGCTTCGCGAGGTGGACGAGGACAACCCGTTCCCGCCAACCCGCTACGACAACTCGTAGCGGGGGGGAGTAGCCGTCACGACTTCGGCGCGGACAGGGCTGTCGCACGGTGAGTCATTCGAGACCGTCATCCACCAGCATTCGGGGTACTGGGTGATCGCGTGATTCATGGACACCCAGGACGGCCGGGAGCACACCGTGCCTGGCGGAGTGTGCGAGTCTGGCCCCATGGACGAAGCACCGCTGATACGGGACGTGCCGGTGGGGATCGGGGCGACGGGGCACCGACGGGAAAGCGACTCGATGGGCGTCATCGACGTGCCGGCGGACCGCTACTGGGGAGCGCAGACCGAGCGGTCGCTTATCCACTTCGGCGACATCGGCGACGACCCGATGCCCGCGCAGGTGCACCACGCCTTCGGCTACGTGAAGAAGGCGGCCGCGCAGGCCAACGGGGCGGCGGGCCGCCTGCCGGCCTGGATGGCCGACCTGATCGCCCGGGTCTGCGACGAGGTGATCGACGGCGAGCTTGACGAGCATTTCCCGCTGCGGGTCTGGCAGACCGGGTCGGGCACGCAAACCAACATGAACGTCAACGAGGTGATCAGCAACCGGGCCATCCAACTGGCCGGCGGGCGCATCGGCAGCAAGACACCGGTACACCCGAATGACCACGTGAACATGGGGCAGTCCTCCAACGACACATTCCCCACGGCCATGCACGTCGCGGCCGTGCGGGCGGTGCACGAGGAGGTGCTGCCGAGCGTGCGGGCGCTGCAGCGGGCCATCGAGGCCAAGGCCGAGGAATGGCGGACCGTGGTCAAGATCGGTCGCACCCACCTGGAGGACGCGGTGCCGCTCACCGTGGGCCAGGAGTGGTCCGGGTTCGCCCGCCAGCTAGGTCAGGCGATCGACCGGTTCGAGCTGGCGGCCGGTGACCTGTTCGAGCTCGCCGTCGGCGGCACCGCGGTCGGCACGGGGCTCAACGCCCCGCCGGGTTTCGCCGGGCAAGTGGCGGACCTGATCGCGGCGGAGACCGGGTACCCGTTCCGCACGGCGGCGAACAAGTTCGCCGCGCTAGCCGGATCCGACGCGGTGGCCGCGGCGTCCGGCGGGCTGCGCGGGCTCGCCGTGCCGCTGACCAAGATCGCCAACGACATCCGCTGGCTGGCCTCGGGGCCACGGGCCGGGCTGGGTGAACTGGTGCTGCCGGCCAACGAGCCGGGCAGCTCGATCATGCCAGGGAAGGTGAATCCGACACAGTGCGAGGCCATGCTGATGGTCTGCGCGCAGGTGCTCGGGCACGACACGGCGGTCGCGTTCGCCGCCGCGCAGGGCAACCTGGAACTGAACACGATGCGGCCGGTTATCATCGCCAACTTCCTGCACTCCGCCAGGATCGTGGCCGGTGCCTGCCGCGCGTTCCGGGTCTTCTGCGTCGAAGGAGCGGAGCTCAACCAGGCTCGGATCGCTGAGCACGTCAGCCGGTCGCTGATGCTCGTGACGGCGCTTTCGCCGGTGATCGGGTACGACAAGGCGGCCGAGATCGCGCACAGGGCCGACGCGGAGGGATCTACCCTGCGCGAGGCTGCCCTGGAGTCTGGCTACATCAGCGCGGCTGACTTTGACCGAGTGGTCGACCCGGCCGCCATGGTCGGAGACATCGACACGGCATGACGGGCGGAAGTTACGAGGATGGGTGACTTGTCGGGCGCCGCGCTGTGGGCCGATGGCTACACGGGTCACGCGCAGATGGTGGTAGACGATAACAGCAAGACATTGGTCGGCATGACGCTGGCCGGTGCTGGTGTCGGCGAGCTGATCCACGCCGCGACGATCGCCATCGCCGGCGAAGTCCCCCTGGACAAGCTCTGGCACGCGGTCCCGTCTTACCCCACGATGAGTGAGGTCTGGCTGCGCCTCCTGGAGTCCTACGGCCTCTAGACCGGGTGTGCGGGGCAGTCCCTAACATTGGGGTTAAGGCTCGGCAGGGAAAGGGGTTGGGTCTATGCATTCGGTCGGGATGGTGCTGCACCCGCAACGCGACTCCGCCGAGGCGGTCAACGCCGTGCTTGGCTGGGCGTCCCGCAAGGGGGCGCAGGTCTTCGGTATCGAGGACGAGATCGTACGGCTGAACTGCGCGGCGACACCGGTGACGGCCGACGAACTGGCCAAGCACAGCGACCTGCTCGTCAGCATCGGCGGTGACGGCACGATGCTGCGCGCGATGCGCCTCGCGGACGGGCGGCACTCCCCCGTGCTCGGCGTCAACCTGGGGAAGCTCGGGTTTCTCGCCGAGGTCGACGTGCCCGACCTGCCCGCCGCGCTGTCCGCCATCGACGCGCACAACTACACGATCGAGCCGAGGCTCGCCGTGGACTGCACGATAACCGACGAACCGGTCACGGCCTTCAACGACATCGCGGTGGTCCGCGTCCCCGGCGACCACCTGGCCGCGGTCGCGGTCCTCGTGGGGGGCCAGCCGTTCGTCTCGTACTCGGCCGACGCCATCATCGTCGCCACCCCTACCGGGTCGACCGCCTACAGCTTCTCGGCCGGCGGCCCGATCGTCAGCCCGGCTGTGGAGGCACTGCTTGTCACGCCTGCCGCGCCGCATTCGGCGTACAACAGGGGCCTCGTGCTCTCGGCCCCCGATCCGGTCTCGCTAGAGGTCTTGCCGGGCAGCGGGATACTCGCGGTTGAGGTGGACGGGCGGGTGATGGGCCATGCGCAGCCCGGCGACATCCTGAGCATCACCGCACGACCCGCTGCCGCCCAGGTGGTCCGGCTCGGCATGACGACCTTCTACCAGCGGGCACGGCGCAAGCTGGGGATCGCCGACTCGGCCGAGGTCACCCGCGTGGCGCCCGCGCCCGAGGCGGTCGCGGCCTTCCCGCGCCCGCAAGTGTGATTACTAAGCGTAGCAGGAGAATCACCTAAAAAATTCTCGGCGGAGGTGTAACACCCGCGAAGGGGTCGGCGTTTCGGACATAGGGCTTTCCCCCGCAAGGAGCCCCCGGATGCCCCCCCGTCCGGGGGCTCCGCCCTTTTTCAGGGGCGGAGCCGGACCCACTCCTACCGCCCCAGGCTCAGCCACGGCCGATGAACGGCATCGTGGTGGCGGTGATCGTCAGGAACTGCACGTTGGTGTCCAGCGGCAGCCCGGCCATGAAGAGCACGGCCGCCGCGGCGTGCACGGGGTCGAACGTCGGCTCCGCCATCACGCTGCCGTCGGCCTGGACCGCGCCGGCGGCTATCGCCTGGGTCATCTCGGTTGCGGCGTTACCGATGTCGATCTGCCCGCAGGCGATGTTGAACGGCCGGCCATCGAGCGAGATCGACTTCGTAAGCCCGGTGATCGCGTGCTTGGTGGCCGTGTAGCCGACGCTGCGCGGCCGCGGCGTGTGCGCGGAGATCGAGCCGTTGTTGATGATCCGGCCGCCCTGCGGATCCTGCGCCTTCATCATCCGCACCGCGTGGTGCGCGCACAGGAACGAGCCCGTCAGGTTCGTGGCCACGATCGACTGCCACCGCTCCAGCGGCACCTCGTCTACCGCCCCGGCCGGGGCGCCCCTCCCCGCGTTGTTCACCAGCAGGTCCAGCCTGCCGTACCGGTCCCCAACCGCGGTGAACAAGGACGCGACAGAATCCGCGTTCGTGACGTCGGCTACCACCGGCAGTACCGAGCCCGCCGGAGCCAGCGCCGCCGTCGATTCGAGCGTCGCGAGGCGGCGGCCGGCCGCGGCGACGCGCCAGCCGGCTTCCGCCAGCGCGATAGTGATGTGGCGGCCGAGACCGGAGCCAGCCCCGGTCACGACCGCCACCTTCTCAGTTGTCATGGACCATACGTTAGAGGGACGGTCAGTGGCGTTCGATGAGCGGCAGGTTGTTGCTGGTTGCCGTGGTGTACGTGCCGGCGATCCACAGGTGGCCGTCGACGTTGGTGATGCCACCGGGGATGTCGCCGCCGCCCGAGCCGCCGGCGTTGGGGGCGCCGACGATCGACCAGGTGCCGCCGGTGCCCTTGAGCAGCAGAACCTGGTTGTTGTCGGTCGACGGGTTGACAAACGTGCCGACCGCGTACACCGAGCTGCCGTCGAGCGCGACGCCGTACAGGTTGGACCAGTTGGCGTGGGCGGGGACCTTGGGCAGGTGCGGCACACTCCAGCCGTGGCCCGCGACCCAGTGCTCGACCAGCGGCTGGCCACCGCCGGCCGGGCTGTCGGACTCGCCGACCACCCAGACCTGGCTGCCGTCCGGGGTCGCGGTCACGGCGTCGAGCACCGCGCTCGCCGCCACCGAGCGCGGCAGCGGGACCACGGACCAGCGGTGCCCGTTCCAGTGCTCGACGAGCCCCTGGTCAGGCGCCTTGCCGCCCAGCCGCTGGCCGACCGCCCACACGTTGTCCGCGCTCACGGCGTGCACCGCGTACAGGTGGTTGCCGGTCGAGCCCGGGTCGGGCGTGCGGACCACCGACCAGGAGTGGCCGTTCCAGTGCTCGGCCAGCGTCTCGAAGAGCTGGCTGCCGCCTTCCTGGTCGCCGACCACCCACACGTTGTTCGTCGAGAGCGCCGCGGCGCCGAACATCATGTCGCGCACGCTGCCCGGGTTCGGCACGTTAGCGGTGTGCCAATGACCCGCGCTCCACACCTCGACGAGGTTGCGGTCCTGGAAGGCGGCGTTCAGGTGCTCGCCGACCGCCCACGCCTCGCCGTCAACCGCGGCCAGTCCGTAGAAGGAGTTGAAGTTGGGGCCGGTGTTCGGGGTGCGGACCACGGCCCAGGTCTTGCCGTTGTAGTGCTCGGCGAAGGACAGGGTCGCGTCCTGGTTGCTGTTCGCCGCGTCCGGCAGGTAGTCACCGACGGCCCAGACGTCGGTCGGGGAAGAACCGGCGATCGCGCCGACGCTGTTGTCGCTCGTGCCGAGGAGCTGGGTCTTCTGCACGGTCCAGCCGGCGTGGCCCGGCGTCTGCGTCGTGTATGACCGGGGCTCCTTCGGCTGCGACGGCGTCGGGGTGGGCCAGTTCAGTTCCCGCTGCACCGTGGTCGCGATCGCCTTCGAGCCAGTGACCGCGAGCAGGCCGGACAAGGGCTTCACGTTCTTGGTGTCGCACGTGAACTTGAGGCAGCCGACGCCGAGGGCCATTTGTATCGACTGCAGCGTCGAGTAGTGGTTCGCCGGCTGGGCGTCCTTGACGCCGCGCGGACCGTGGCTGGTCACCACGACCGTCGCGACCGGCCCGCCGCCGTTGTCCGCGTCGCAGCATCCGGCGTTGGTGTCGCCGTTGTCGTAGGTGATGATGATGGCGTTGTTGCCCTTGGCCCAGAACTTGGCGTGCGTGATCTCGCTGACGACCTGACCGAGGTACAGGTCACCGACCGAGTCCAGGTGCTGCTGCTGCGGGTCACCGATGTTGCCGCTGTCCAGGCAGTACGGCGGGTCGCCGTGCATATCGTGGCACTCGTCGGGAACGACGTAATCGAACCTGGGCACGTCGCCCTTCGCCAGGTCGTGGCTGAGCTCGGTGATCGGCACCTGCCGGTCCCAGTCGGATGCGTTCCACGAGGTCGTGAAGTTCTGGATCGCATCGTGCTTGGAGACGTACAGCGGGTCGCTGTCGGGCGCGCCGTTGCACTTCGCCGGGTAGCAGATGCCCTGGTAGTCCGCGTGCGGCAGGCCCTGCAAGTACGCCTTCCAGGAGATTTTCGCCTGGTCGAGCTGGCTGATCAGGCTGGGCGCGTCGATCTTGTTCTTCCAGTACGCGTCGTCGCTCGTGACGTTGTAGACGCTGCCGCCGAGAATGGATACGTAGTTGGTTTCGCTGCTGTCCGATGAGGTACCGAAGTAATCGGTCTCAAGGCCAAACGTATTGGCCAGGTAATTCAGGTTGGGCGCCGCCTTGTTGCCGATCACGTCGCCGAAACCGTTGTTCTCCTCCATGATCAGGAAAACGTGGTCCAGAGACGGGACGGCGGGGGTTGTGGCGGGTGTTGCTAGCCTTGCGGGTGAGGTTATGGCCGTTGCCGCCGTTGCCGCCGCGGCGGGGGCCGCGACGAGGGCGGTGCCGGCGAGCAGCGCCAGCACCGCGGCGAATCTACCAGGTCTGCGCATTTCTTCCTCCGCTGTTCCTCCGCTTTTCTTCCGCATTTCCTGTGCGGTCGCCGAGCGGATCTTGCGAGGATTGAATCGCGCAGAATTGAACACAAAGTGGCCCCGCTCGAACCGGCGGGTTACGGCCTGGGGACACGGTGGGATCGCGCCGCCTGAGCGGTGCGGGAGCTTACTTGCCGGTGTACTTCGGCGGGCGCTTTTCCAGGAAGGCGGTCACGCCCTCGATGAAGTCGGCCGACTTCGCGAGCTCGCGCTGGAGAGACGCCTCGACTTCCAGGTGCGCGTCCATCCTGTCGTAGAGCCAGTGGTTCAGCTCGCGCTTGCTGCCCGCGTACGACAGCGTCGGGCCGTCGGCGAGGCGCTGCGCCAGCCCTTCCGCCTTCGCCGCGAACTCCGTGTCCGGCCAGACGAAGTTGATCAGGCCCCAGTCCACCGCCTTGGCCGCCGACACGGGTTCGCCGAGCATCGCCATCTCCGCCGCGCGCGCGAACCCTACCCGGGACGGCACGAACAGCGACGCGCCGCCGTCGGGAACCAGCCCGATGCCGACGAACGCCAGCACGAAGTATGCTGACTCGGCCGCCACCACCAGGTCGCCGGCCAGCGCGAGCGACAGCCCGGCTCCGGCCGCTGGCCCGTTCACCGCGGTCACGACAGGCTTGGGCAGCTGCCTGATCGTGGTGACGATCGGGTGATACCAGCGGGTCAGTACCTTGTAGGTGTCCAGCTGGCCGGCCACCGCCTCGTCGGCGCCTTCCTTCAGGTCCGCGCCTGAGCAGAAGGCCTTGCCCGCACCGGTGAGCAGCACCGCCCGGACATCGCTGTCGTGTTCGACCTCGCGCAGCACGGTGAGCAGGTCCTCGGAGAGCCCGTCGCTCCAGGCGTTCATCCGCTGCGGCCTGTTCAGCACGATCTTCGCGACCGCGCCATCGCGGTACAGGTCCACCGTTTCGTAGTGACGGGCTGGCTGTTCATCACCCACAACGCTCATGCTAGCAAGATCAACGTGGATCGTCCGGGGACGGAAGGGGGCAGCATGGCGGGCAACTCAGGCAAATCCAGCGCGAGCGACATCCCAGACAAGCGGCTACGGCGGCGGGTCTACGAGCGAGAACTGTTCCGGCTCCAAGCCGAACTGGTGAAGCTCCAGGAGTGGATGCGCACCTCGGGCGCGCGGGTCGTGGTGGTCTTCGAGGGCCGCGACGCGGCAGGCAAGGGCAGCACGATCAAGCGGGTCACCGAGTACCTGAACCCCAGGCTGGCGCGGATCGCGGCGCTCCCCACCCCGACCGAACGGGAGCGTACGCAGTGGTACTTCCAGCGGTACATCGAGTACCTGCCGGCGGCCGGCGGGATGACGCTGTTCGACCGGTCCTGGCACAACCGGGCCGGCGTGGAGCACGTCATGGGCTTTTGCACGAAGGAGGAGTACGGCCGGTTCCTGCACCAGTGCCCGATCTTCGAGCGGCTGCTCGTCGAAGACGGGATCCTGCTGCGCAAGTACTGGTTCTCGGTCAGCGATCACGAACAGGAGAAGCGGTTCCGCTCCCGGCTCGACGATCCGATGCGCAGGTGGAAGCTGTCTCCCATGGACACCGAGTCGATCAGCCGGTGGGAGGACTACTCCCGCGCCAAGGACCAGATGTTCGCGCTGACCGATATCCCCGAGGCGCCCTGGTACGTCGTCGAGTCCGATGACAAGCGGCGAGCCAGGATCAACATGATCGCGCACCTGCTCAGCACGATCGGCTACCAGGACGTGCGGCCGTCGACGCTGGAATTGCCGCCGCGGCCGCCGTCGTCCGGATATGTCAGGACCCCTCGTGACATGCAGACCTACGTGCCGGACCACGCGGCGTCGCTGACCTGAGCCGTTGCCCGGAACCGGCTCCTCGTGCGGCACACTGGTGCGGGTGGACAGCTGGCAACTGCGCGAACGCGCTGCGTCGATGGGCGTCAGCGTCAATTACTGGGACTGGCATGGGCGCGAGGTCACCGTCTCGGACGAGACGCTGACCGCGATCGTGGCCGCGCTCGACTACGTCCCGCCCGGACTCGAGCCGCGGTCGCCGCCCGGGGCGCCAGGCCCGCAACCCGCCGGACCGGCGCCGGAGTTCGCCGCGACAGGCCTCGCGGCCCCGCTACCGGAACACCGCGAGTGGGGCTTCACCGTGCAGTTGTACTCGGTGCGGTCCCTGTCGTCCTGGGGTCACGGTGACCTGCGCGATCTGGCGGAGCTCGCCGCCTGGTCCGCGCGCACTCTCGGCGCCGGGTTCGTGCTGATCAACCCGCTCCACGCGGCCGAGCCGCTGCCCCCGGTCAGCCCCTCGCCGTACCTGCCAATGAGCCGCCGTTGGGTAAGCCCGCTCTACCTGCGGGTGGAAGACATCCCCGAATATGAAAACCTTAATGATCCCGAACGGGCGGCGGTGACCGCTCTCGCCGAACCGCTGCGCGCGGCCAGCGGCACGGCCGCGCTGATCGACAGGGACGCGGTCTGGACCGCCAAGCGCGCGGCGCTCGAGATCATCAGGCGGGTTCCGCTGAGCCCGCCGCGACAGGCCTCGCTCGACGCGTTCCGGGTGCGGCAGGGCCTGGCCCTCGACGACTGGGCCACCTGGTGCGCGATCGCCGAGTTGTTCGGGCCTGACTATCGGGCCTGGCCGCCCCGGCTCTGGGACCCGCGATCCGCCGAGGTGTCCGTGCTGCGCGGCGCGCTCTCGGACCGGGTCGCATTCCACGTCTGGGTGCAGTGGCTCGTCGCCTCGCAGGTGGCTGCCGCCCAGCAGGCGGCGCGCGCGGCGGGGATGACCATCGGCATCGTGCACGACCTGGCCGTGGGCGCGCACCCCGGCGGCGCCGACACCTGGGCCGGGCCGGGCGTGTTCGCGCGGGGGATCAGCGTCGGCGCGCCGCCCGACGAGTTCAACCAGCGCGGCCAGGACTGGACGCTGCCGCCATGGCACCCGGGCCAGCTCGCCGCCCGCTCCTACCGGCCACTCGCCGACCTCATCGGGGCGAGCGCGGCCGCGGGCGGCGGGCTGCGGATGGACCACGTGATGGGGCTGACCAGGCTGTGGTGGATACCCGCCGGGATGTCCCCGGCCGAGGGCGCTTATGTCCGCTATGACGCGGACGCCACGCTGGGCGTGCTCACCTTCGCGGCGTCCAGCACCGGCGCGGTCACGATCGGAGAGGATCTTGGCACGGTCGAACCCTGGCTGCGGGACGCCCTCGCCACACGCGGCGTCCTCGGCAACTCCGTGCTGTGGTTCGAGCGCGGCTGGGACGGCACCCCATTGCCGCCGTGGAACTGGCGGCGCAGTTGCCTGGCCACGGTGTCTACCCATGACATGGCGCCCGCCGCCGCGTTCCTCACTGGTTCGCAGGTGACACAGCGTGCCCGGCTCGGCCTGCTGACCAGGCCGGAAGCCGAGGAGCGCGCCGAATCCGGCAAGGCGATCGAAGCGTGGCTCGGCGCGCTCACCCGGGAGGGCCTGCTCCCGGCCGGGACCGAGCCGGACCCCGACACGTTCACCGCGGCGCTCTACGGGTACCTGGCGAGGACACCCGCCCTGCTCATCGGCGTGTCGCTCGCCGAGGCCGTCGGCGAGCGCCGCGCGCAGAACATGCCCGGCACGGTCAGCGAGTACCCCAACTGGCGGCTGCCGCTATGCGGCCCCGACGGCGAGCCCGTACTGCTTGACGATCTCCCCTCAAGCACCCGCGTCCGCACTGTGATCGCACCCGTGCGAGCCGAAGGGCCGCCGTGACGTCTGGACTGAGGAGCGATGAAGCGCAGCTTCAGCGCGACGAGGGAAGACGTCGCGGCAAAGCGGCCCGGAGGCGAGCGCGGAAGCAAAGCGTGCAAGGATCGGCATTGGCATAACTGCGTGGAGCATGGGCAGAGCCCAAAATCGGACTGGAACCTCGACGAGGGGAGACCATCATGCCGGCGACTCCGCTGCGGGAGCGCAAGGCGTGGCAGGCACTCGAGCGGCATTACGCCGAGATCTCCGGGGTGCACCTGCGCGAGCTGTTCGCCTCCGACCCTGGGCGCGGCGAACGGCTGACCGCACAGGCCGCGGGCATTTTTCTCGATTACTCGAAGAACCGGGTCACGGACGAGACCATGCGGCTGCTGCTTGAGCTCGCCGCGGAATCCGGCGTGCAAGAGCGGCGAGACGCGATGTTCCGCGGCGAGCACATCAACGTGTCGGAAAACCGCGCGGTGCTGCACGTGGCGTTGCGCATGCCGGCGACAGCACATCTTGTCGTCGACGGCCAGGACGTCATCAAGGATGTCCACGATGTGCTGAGCAGGATGCGCAGGCTAGCCACCGCCCTCCGTTCGGGAGAATTCAAAGGTTTTACCGGCAAGCCGATAAAGAATGTGATCAACATCGGGATCGGCGGGTCCGACCTCGGGCCGGTCATGGCATACGAGGCGCTGCGGCATTACTCCACGCGGGACATGACGTTCCGGTTCGTGTCCAATGTCGACTCCACGGATTTCGCTGAGGCGACCAGGGACCTGGCCGCCGACGAGACCCTTTTCATCATCTCGTCGAAGACATTCGGCACGCTGGAGACGCTGACCAACGCCACGACCGCGCGCAACTGGGTGGTGGGCGAACTCGGATCAGAAGACGCCGTCGCCAAGCACTTCGTGGCGGTTTCGACGAACGCGGAGCGAGTGCGGGCATTCGGCATCGACGTGGCGAACATGTTCGAATTCTGGGACTGGGTCGGCGGGCGTTATTCGATGGACTCGGCGATCGGGCTGTCCACGATGATCGCGCTTGGGCCTGATCAGTTCGACGAAATGCTGGCCGGATTCCACGACATGGACGAGCACTTCCGCACCGCGCCGCTCGAGGCCAACCTGCCGGTGCTGATGGGCGTGCTCGCGGTGTGGTACCGCGACTTCTTCGGCGCGCAGACCTACGGCGTGATGCCGTACGACCAGTACCTGAAGCGGTTCCCCGCCTACTTGCAGCAGCTCACGATGGAGTCCAACGGCAAGCACGTCACGCTGGCCGGGCGGCACGTGGACTACGACACAGGCGCGGTGTTCTGGGGCGAGCCTGGCACCAACGGACAGCACAGCTTCTACCAGCTCATCCACCAGGGCACCACGCTCATCCCCCTGGATCTGATCGGGTTCGGCAAGTCGCTCAACCCCATCCGCGACCACCACGACCTGCTCTCGTCGAACGTGTTCGCCCAGGCGGCGGCGCTCGCGTTCGGGAAGACGGAAGAGCAGGTGCGCGCGGAGGGGACACCCGAGGCCGTGGTGCCGCACCGGGTGATGGAGGGGAACCGGCCGACCAACACGCTGCTGTGCGAGATCCTCACGCCGCGACTGCTCGGCTCGCTCGTCGCGCTGTACGAGCACAGCGTGTTCACCCAGGGGACCATCTGGGACATCGACTCGTTCGACCAGTGGGGCGTCGAGCTCGGCAAGGTCCTCGCGCAGCAGATGATTCCCGAGCTCGAATCAGAATCCGAGCCGGAGCTGACGCACGACTCATCCACCAACGCCCTGATCCGCCGCTACCGCTCACTCAAGGGAGCGTGACTTCCCCATGGCAACAGACAAGCCGATGCAGCTCGGAATGATCGGACTCGGCCGGATGGGCGCCAACCTGGTCCGCCGGCTGATGCGCGACGGCCACCGGTGCGTGGCGTACGACCGGAACCCGGACGTGGTCAAGGCGCTCGCGGCCGAGGGCGCCGACGGCGCCAACTCCCTGCAGGAGTTCGTCGGCAAGCTGGACAAGCCGCGCAACATCTGGATCATGGTCCCGGCCGGCGTCGTGGCCTCCACCCTCGAACAGCTCGTGCCGTTGCTTGACGCCGACGACGTGGTCATCGACGGCGGGAACTCGTACTACCGCGACGACATCGTCCGGTCGAAGGAGCTGAAAGGCACCGGCATCCACTACCTCGACGTCGGCACCAGCGGCGGCGTGTGGGGGCTCGATCGCGGTTACTGCCTGATGATCGGCGGCGACGACGCGGCGGTGGCGCGGCTCGATCCGATATTCAAGACGATCGCGCCTGGGCTCGGCAACGTTGAGCCAACGCCGGGGCGGTCAACGACGGACCCCGCCTCGCACGGGTACCTGCACTGCGGCCCATCGGGCGCCGGGCACTTCGTCAAGATGGTGCACAACGGCGTCGAGTACGGCATGATGGCCGCGATCGCCGAGGGGCTGTCGATAATCAAGCACGCCGACGTGGGCCTGCACCAGGACGAGATCGACGCGGAAACCGCGCCGCTGCGCGTCCCCGAGGCGTACGAGTACGAGATCAGCGTCGCCGACGTCGCCGAGGTGTGGCGCCGCGGATCGGTCGTCAGTTCCTGGCTGGTCGACCTGATCGCCGCCGCCCTCGCCAAGTCGCCGGACCTCGACGACTTCAGCGGTCACGTGTCCGACTCCGGCGAGGGCCGGTGGACCGTGCTCGCGGCGGTCGACGAGGGCGTGCCCGCCTCGGTGATCTCCGCCTCGCTGTACGAGCGGTTCGAATCCAGGGATAACGGCGCGTTCACTGGGAAGATCTTGTCGGCGATGCGTTCAGAGTTCGGCGGGCACGCGGAGAAGAAGCCGTGAGCACATCGTCGAAACCGTACGAAAGATACGCCTGGCTGCGGCCGGGTAACCACGTCATCGTGCTGTTCGGCGCGACGGGAGACCTGGCCAAGCGCAAGCTCCTGCCGGGGCTTTACCACCTGTCCGCGGTCGGCCTGATGCCGGATGAGTACCGGATCATCGGCTCCGCGCCGCAGCAGAACGCGCTGTCCGACGCCGACTTCATCGAGCACGCGAAGTCCGCGGTGGCGGAGTTCGGTAACACCCCGCCGTCCAGCGCGACGTGGGACGAGTTCGCGTCGCGGCTGTCGTTCGGCGCGGCGTCGCCGCAGGATCCGTCGCCGTTGGTGTCGGCCGTCGAAGCGGCCGAGAAGGCGATCGGCACCGCTCACCCGGCCCGTCGGCTGTTTCACCTCGCAGTGCCGCCCGTGGCCTTCGAGTCCGTCATCGGGCTGCTCGGCTCGTCCGGGCTAGCCAAGCCGGACTCTAAGGTGATCATCGAGAAGCCGTTCGGTACTGACCTGGAGTCGGCGCGGAAACTGAACGCGGCGGTGCACGCCGTCTTCGAGGAGTCGCAGGTGTTCAGGATCGACCACTTCCTCGGCAAGGAGTCGGTCGACAACATCCTGGCGTTCCGGTTCGGCAACGGCCTCTTCGAGCCGATCTGGAACCGGGACCACATCGACTACGTGCAGATCGACGTGCCTGAGACGCTGGACGTGGCGGACCGCGGCGCGTTCTACGACGCCACTGGCGCCTACCGGGACATGGTGGTCACGCACCTTTTCCAGGTGCTGGGTTTCATCGCGATGGAGCCGCCGACGTCGCTGGACGCCAAGCCGCTGCGGGACGAAAAAGGCAAGGTCTTCGACTCGCTCAACCCGATCGATCCGCGGCACGTGGTGCGCGGACAGTACGACGGATATCGTTCGGTTCCCGGCGTGCGACCCGACTCTGACACCGAGACGATGGTCGCGGTGCGCGTTTACGTGGACAACTGGCGCTGGCACGGAGTGCCGTTCTACCTGCGTTCCGGCAAGACAATGGCGGAGAGCCGTCAGACGATAACGCTCGGATTCCGCCGTCCGCCGCTGCGGATGTTCCGCGCGAGCAAGCACGGCGCGGCGACGGGCAGTGTCAACGAGATCTTCATCGACTTCGCCGACCCCGGCTCGATCAGCATCGACTTCATGGCCAAGGAGCCGGGGCCTGAGATGAACCTGGAATCGGCCGAGATGAAGTTCAGCTACGCTACGTCCCTGGCCGAGTCGATGGCGCTCGAAGGCTATGAGCGGCTGCTGCTGGAGGCGATGCAAGGCGACCAGTCGCTGTTCACCCGGGCCGACGGGATCGAGCGGGTCTGGGAGATCTCCGAGCCCCTGCTGACCTCGCCGCCACCGGTGGAGATCTACGAACCCGGCAGCTGGGGCCCACCGGGCGTGGACAAGCTCATCGACCCGCACCGCTGGCACCTGCACTGACCGACCGCGGAGCGGGCGGCCGCTATCGCGGGTAACCTCGACGTGGTCATGGCTGTCGTCACTTTCGTCATCAACGGCACGCTGGCGCACGCCAGCGGGCACTTCCTTTCGCTATGCCGTGACACGGCCGGGCGGACTGGCTGCCAGCCGGAGTTCCGGCTCACCCAGAAGGCGGACGCCGGCCTGACCGCTGCCAGGGAGGCGGCCTCTAGCGGCGCGGACCTGGTGGTGGCCGCGGGCGGCGACGGCACGGTCCGTGGCTGCGCGGAGGCCCTGGCCGGCACCGGGGTGCCGCTGGGCATCATCCCGCTCGGCACCGGCAACCTGCTGGCGCGCACGCTCGGGATTCCCGGCCACCCGAAGGCGGCGCTTCAAGTCGCGCTCGGGTCCGCCGGAGCCTTTCAGGACCGGCGGATCGACCTGGCGATCGCGGACGGCAGGCCGTTCACCGCGATGACCGGCATGGGACTCGACGCCGCGGTGGTCGCCGCGACCAGGCTTAAGCACCGCCTCGGCTGGCTCGCCTACGCGATGGCGGGCACGGTGCACCTCGCGCTCCCGCCGGTCGCGTTCACCATCAGGATGGACGACGCGGCGCCCGTCGAGCGCGAGGCGCGGTCGGTGGTCGTCGGCAACTCCGGCCTGCTGCCCGGCGGGTTCACCCTGCTGCCTGAGGCGCGAATCGACGACGGCCTGCTCGATGTCGGGGTGCTGGCGCCGCACGGTCCGTTCGGCTGGCCTCGGGTAGCCAGCAGGGTGCTGACGCACAGCCCCCACCAGGACCGGCACCTCGAGCGGTTCCAGGCGCGCAAGATCGAGATCACCGCGCACGCCCCGCTCCCCCGCGAGCTTGACGGCGAGGTTGTCGCGCACGGCAGGACGCTGACCGTCACGGTGCGGCCGAGCGCGCTGACGGTCCGGGTGCCGGTGACGCGGCGGCGCCAGCAAGATCCGGGGCACGACCTCGCCAGCGTCAGCTGAGACGCGCCGAGGCGCAGCCGGGCGAATCAACCACTCCGGGAGGCATGGCAGGCTTGGGGTATGGCAGAGCCCCTTACCTTGATGGCAGTACACGCCCACCCAGACGACGAGGCCTCAGGCGGAGGCATCCTCGCCACCTACTCCGACGAGGGCGTCAGAACGATCGTGGTTACCTGCACCAACGGCGAGTACGGCGACGCACCAGGCGGCATCAAACCTGGGCAGCCAGGTCACGACCCTGAAAAAGTCGCGCAGTTGCGGCTCGCCGAGCTCAGGGAGTCCGTCCGCATCCTGGGCGTCAGTGACGTGGAGACGCTGGGCTACCGCGACTCGGGGATGCCCGACTGGGAGTACAAGAACAGCCCGGATGCTTTCTCCAACATCCCGATCGAAGTCGTCGCGGACCGAATCGGCGTCCTGCTCACCAAATACCGCCCTGACGTGCTGGTCACCTACGACGACCAGGGCGCCTACCAGCACCCGGACCATGTGCACGCCAGCCTCTCCGCGCAGGCCGCCGCGGCGTCGACTGGCATCCCGGCCAAGGTCTACCTGTCCACCATGCGCGGCAGCTCCTGGCGGAAGATCTGGGACGCGCTGCGCGCCGCCGGCGAGCAAGTGCCGGACTGGGATATCGACGAAGAGCGCGCGCGCCGTGCGGCCGAGGCGGAAAAGCGGATCACGACGACCATCGACATTCGGCCGGTGCTGGGTCGCAAGCGCGAGGCGCTGTTCGCGCACGGCAGCCAGATCGACGAATCATGGTTCAGCAAGGTCCCCGTGGACGTCACCGAGGCCGCCTTCGGCTACGAGTACTTCATCCGGTCGGTCGACACGACCGGCGCCCCGGTGCCGGAGACCGATCTGTTCGCCGGGCTGCGAACCGGGGCATGACCGGTATGTGAGTGGTGTTCCTGGCGGACGGCGCGGCGGCGAGGAGACCGCTGACCGCGTGGCCGCGGCCGCCGCGGAACTGTACGGCGCGGACCCGCAAGAGTTCACGGACCGCCGCAAGGCGCTGGCCGCCGCCGCCAGGGATGCCGGTGACGCGGACGCGGCCAGGCAGATCGCCGCGCTGCGCAAGCCCACCCGCGCGGCGTGGGTGGTCAACAGCCTCGCCCGCGCCGACCCGGGCGCGGGCGACCGGCTGGCCAGCCTGGCCGCGAGCCTGCGCGCCGCCGAACAGGCCAAGGACGGTCGCACGCTGCGCGAGCTTTCCGCGGAGCGCGGCTCGCTTATCGACGCGCTGACCGGGCAGGCGCTGACCGCCGCGGGGGTGGCGGATGCCCCGGCCGCGCTGCGTGACGAGGTCTCCGCGACGCTGACCGCGGCGCTGGCCGACCCCGAGGTGGCTGCCGCCCTCGCGGCCGGCACGCTGACCCGGGCCGCCCAGTGGGCCGGCTTCGGCTTCGCCCTGCCCGGGCCCGCCGACGGCGCCGCTGGGGTTGGCACCCCTGACGCCGGCACCGCCCAGGCCGGCACCCCTGACGCCGGCACCGCCGGCGAGGGCGCCGCCCTGCCCGCGGATTCCGCGCGAGCACCAGCCCGCCGCGAAGCACGGGTCACCGAGCTGGAGGAGGCCCGCCGCCGGAAGGGGCGCCGCGGCGAGGGAGACGGGCAGCGCCGGCCGTCCGACGCGGAGAGCAGGCGGCAGGCGGAGGACGACAGGCGGCGGCAGCGGCAGGCTGAGCAGGAGAGGCGGCAGGCTGAGGAGGAGAGGCGGCTGGCCGGGGAAGCCGCACAGGCGGCCGCCCGACGCCGCCAGATCTTCGAGGATGCGGAACGAGAGGTGGCCACTACCGCGACCGTCGCGACGGACGCGGTGGCGACGGAAGACCGGCTGGAGCGCGAGGTCCGGGACCTTGAAGACCGTCTCACGTCGGCGCGGGCCCAGCTCGCCGACGCCCGCCTGCGCGCCCGCCGAGCCGAAACCGCCGAGCGCAAAGCCCGTCAGGTGCTGGGCCGCCTGCCACGCCCAGACGAGTAGCCAGCCCGCGGCCGTTGCGCCGCTTTCGCGTTAGCATGGATCGGTTTCCATGCCCTGACCTGTAAACCGATCCACGTAAAGGTCGGGGTGCGCTTAAGGGGCACCTACGCGTGGGCGGTTGTGACGCCGTTGGCCTTGAGGTACGCGATGTTCTGCTCGTCCAGGGCCGCGTAAGCCGCGTTTTCTTCCGCGGCGTGCTCGATCGGGGACAACTGCCGGCCGGACGGGTCGACCTCGGCGTGGTAGACCACCGTGGCGTTGCCTTCGAGGACGGGGAACCACTCGCCGTCGCGGACCACGATGGACGCAGCGGCCACGCCGCCGGCGTTGCGGACGATCAGGCGCTGCCCGGGGTCCAAGCCGGTCACCCGCGAGTAGACGGCCCGGGACGCGACCACGCCGGACCCGCAGGACGGCGTCAGGCCCGCCCCGCGCTCATAAGTGCGCACGAAGACCTCGTCCGGGAGTAGCGGGACGAGGAAGGAGACGTTGGCACCTTCAGGGAAGACGTCATCGGCGCGCTTGCCGGCCTCGATCAGGTCGGGCTCGGAGTATTCGGGGACGACGGCGACCACGTGCGGGTTCGGCACGGCTACCGCGGTGAAGTCCTCGAACGGTGCCGGGGGCGGTCCGGGGAACCGCAGCTCGGGAAGCTCCAGCAGGACCTGGCGGACACCTTCTCGCGTCGACGGGGCGCGACGCACCGTGTAGTCACGGTCGCCGCTGGCGATCACCTCGGCGTCGGTGCCCCGCAGGTCGAGAATCAGCCGCCCAAGGCCGCGCATGCCGTTGCCGCACAACTCGGCCGACGACCCGTCTGGATTAAAGAACCACGCCTTCGTCCGCGGCGACCCAGCGTCATAGAGATAAATCCCGTCGCTGCCACCGGTCCACGAGCCACGGTCGCACACCCGCCGCACGAACTCCCGCAACTCCGAGTCCGACGCCCAGTCCCCAGGCGCCGCGGCAAGCGCGAAGATCTCATTCAGTGACCCATGGGTCTTAACCAGTCGCATCGCCCCCGAGTCTAGGGGACCGCGACCAGGAACCCGTCACATGCCGAAAGCCGGGTACGTCGAGAAGCGCGCGCCGGCCGCGAAGTTACGGACGGCCACGCGGGCGCGGTCGATCATGTTCGCGGGCAGTTCCGAGAGGGGGAACCAAGCGAGATCGCTGTAGCTGCCGGGAACCGCCCCGGGGTCGCCTTCCCAGCCCTCCGCGGTGAGGAAGAACGCCATGCGGCCCGCGCCTGAGACGTCGTGCATGACGTGCGCGAGCGTCACCGCGACCGGGTCGAGCGCGATGCCGACCTGCGCCGCCGCGACCCGGACGGCCGCCTCCACGAGAGTTTCACGCTCGGCCAGGCGTCCCGACGGCGGCTCGTACGCGCCGTCGCCGTACCCCGTGTTCGCGCGCCTTCCCAGCAGGACGTCCCCGTCGCGGAGCAGCAACAGATGAACGTCGACGATCAGCTGGAAATGGCGGTTATGCCTGGCCGAATCCGCGGTCTGCGGCTGCTTGAGGGCTGTGATCATCGCTCGATGTCCTGCTCGGCTCGCCATCTTGTCTCCCCGGTTCAGGACAGCGGCATGCGCGCCCTGGGACAGGTAACGTACTCCCGCCACCCTGTGGATCGCCATGTGCACAAGCCGTGCACAATCCCGCTTTGGCTGTGGATCCCGGGTGGGCTAGGAGGCCCGCGGCTGTGGACTTCCACCGCCGTCAAGCCCGATGGCCTTGGCCTACGTCCTGTGGAGGTCCCGGCATGGCTGTGGACGACGGCGGCGAAAAAGATCTTTCTGTCGCGTCAGCCGCGTCTGTCGGCGCGCTCGCGGATTGCCTGCAGGTCCTCCTGCATCCGGTGGACGACCATGAAGAGTTCGAGGACCACGCGGAACAGTCCGAGCGACAGCACCAGGAAGATCGGGTCGACGACGATCAGCGTCGCGAACCCCCCCGTCGCGCCGCCGTACCTGAAGCCGAGGCGGAGGAAGAACAGCGCCCAGACGATCATCCAGATCGTGTAGAGCACGTAGATCACCTTGATGATCTTCGGTGTCACGAAGGACGTGAAGCTGAAGTCGAACAGCGAGCCGAAGAACCCCTTGCCGTGACTAGCCCGCGGATGCGCCTGCATACCCTGCGCCGGCATGCCCTGCGCCTGCATCGCCTGGGCCTGCATGTCCTGTACCGCCTGCCACTGCGCCGCCGCCTGATCCTGCGGTGTCGGGTAGCCCTGCGGCGTGGGGTAGCCCTGGTAACCCTGATCCTGGCTGGGCTGGCCGTGGAGCGGCAGGTCACGGCGGGGCTGCTCCGCGGCGCGGCCTGGGTAGGGCTCGTCAGGGTAGCCGGGCCCGGGCCGCGCGTAGGCCTGGCCGCCACTCCCGGCGGGCTGGCCGCCTGGCTGCGGGTAGGCGTACGTGTCATGGTTGTCGGCAGGCGGCGGGGAGTACGACTGCCAAGGTTCGTGCGGCTGACCGGCCAACGTCTTCTCCCTGGGGGGTTGATCCGAGTTGGATAAAAGGCGGGCAACGTGTCTGTTCCGACATCCTGTCACAATCCTCCCCGCCGTGCCCTTGCCTGCTTGTGACGCGGTGGTGACGTAACCGGACCGGCGGATATCGATGAGTCCCGCGGTGCTCCGCAGTCTTAGTTACGACTGATACGGAAGGGATCGCCATGACTCAGGTACGGGTGCTCGCCGGCACGCGCAAGGGCGCGTTCGTGCTGACCTCGGACGGTAAGCGGGAAAAGTGGTCGATAAGCGGGCCGCACTTCGGCGGCTGGGAGATCTATCACATGAAGGGCTCACCCGCCGACCCGGACCGGTTGTACGCCTCGCAGAACACGGGGTGGTTCGGCCAGCTCATCCAGCGTTCTGACGACGGCGGCGCGACCTGGCAGCCCGTCGGTAACGACTTCTCCTACGTAGGCGACCCCGGCACGCACCAGTGGTACGACGGCACGCCGCGGCCATGGGAATTCAAGCGGATCTGGCACCTGGAGCCCTCGCACACCGACCCGGACACCGTTTACGCGGGGGCGGAGGACGCGGCGCTGTTCAAGTCGACCGACGGAGGGGTGACCTGGAACGAGCTGACCGGGCTGCGGCTGCAGAAGTCAGCACCCGAGTGGGGGCCGGGCGCGGGCGGGCTGTGCGTGCACACGATCATCCTGCAGGGGACGCGGATGTTCGTGGCGATCTCCGCGGCCGGGACGTTCCGGTCCGACGACGAAGGCGGCACCTGGCGGCCGGTCAACCGCGGGCTGCACTCCGAAGGCATTCCCGATGAGGACGCCGAGGTCGGGCACTGCGTACACCACGTCGAGGCGCACCCGACGCGCCCTGACACGCTGTTCATGCAGAAGCACTGGGACGTCATGCGGTCCGACGACGGCGGCCTGTCCTGGACGGAGGTGAGCGGCAACCTGCCGACCGACTTCGGCTTCCCGATCGGGGTGCACGCGCACGAACCGGAGACCGTGTACGTGGTGCCAATCACCAGCGACAGCCTGCACTACCCGCCGGACGGGTCACTGCGGGTATGGCGCAGCCGCGCCGGCGGGAACGAGTGGGAGCCGCTGACCCGCGGGCTGCCGCAGCGGGACTGCTACGTGAACGTGTACCGCGACGCCATGGCGGTGGACACGCTGGACTCGTGCGGGGTCTACTTCGGCACCACCGGAGGCCAGGTGTACGTGTCGGGCGACTCTGGTGACTCGTGGGCGCCGATCGTCCGGGACCTGCCCGCGGTGCTGTCGGTCGAGGTGCAGGTGCTGCAATGAGCGCGGCGGCCGCCACCCCGGTCACCTCGGTCCGGGTCGTGCTGCCCGCGCACCTGAAGAACCTGGCCCGGGTGCACGGCGAGGTCGTCGTCCCGGTGGCGCGCCCGGTGCTCACCCAGCGCGCGGTGCTCGACGCGGTGGAGGAGCGGTTCCCCATGCTGCGCGGCACGATCAGGGACAGGAAGACCGGCAAACGGCGGGCGTTCATCCGGTTCTACGCGTGCGAGCAAGACCTGTCCAACGACCCGCCGGACGCGCCGCTGCCCGACGCGGTGGCGGCGGCGGTCGCCGCCGGGACCGAGCCATTTCTCGTCGTGGGGGCGATGGCCGGCGGATAATCGTTGTCATGAATGATGCTGCGGGCGCTGCGGGCGCTTCGGGCCGGACCTTCCTCGTCACCGGCGGCAACACTGGCATCGGGCGCGCCACCGCGGTCGCGCTCGCGCGGGCGGGCGGGCGGGTGTTCATCGCATGCCGTTCGGCGTCCGCGGGAGAAGCGGCAGTGGGCTTCATCAAGGCCCAGTCCGGTTCCAGCCTTGTCTGGCTGCTACTGCTCGACCTGGCCTCCCTGGAGTCGGTGCGCTCGTGTGCCGCAGCGTTCGGTTCGCGTGACGAGCCGCTGCACGTCCTGGTCAACAACGCCGGCGTGGCCGGCCAGCGGGGCGTCACCTCGGACGGCTTCGAGCGGAACTTCGGCGTGAACCACCTGGGTCACTTCGCGCTGACGATGGGGTTGCTCGACCGGTTGAAGACGAGCGGGCCGGGCGCGCGCATCGTGAACGTGGCTAGCGACGCGCACTACAGCGCGAAGGGCGTCGACTTCGACGCGCTGCGCCGACCCACCCGGTCGTTCACGGGCATGCGCGAGTATGCGGTCTCCAAGCTGTGCAACGTGCTGTTCACCCAGGAGCTCGCACGGCGGCTGTCCGGTACTGGGGTCGCGTCGTACTCGCTGCACCCGGGAGTGGTCGCCTCGGACATCTGGCGGCGCGTGCCGTGGCCAGCGCGCGGGCTGATCACGCGGCGGATGCTCACCGTCGAGCAGGGGTCGGTCACCTCGGTGTACTGCGCCACGTCCGACGCGGCGGGAGCGGAAAGCGGGCTCTACTACGACGAGTCAGCGGTCCGCGCCCCGAATCCGATCGCCACGCCGGAACTAGGCGAACTGCTGTGGAAGTACAGCACCGAGTGGACAGGGCTAGGCTGATCCGCTCAGGTGTGCTTCCGGGCGGATGGACTCGAACAGTTCGACCGGATTGCCTGACGGATCCTCGATCATGACCTGCCGGCTGCCGATGCCCGTGACGATCTCGTTGCGGAACCGGACGCCGTTGGCCCGTAGCTCCGCCGCGGTGGCGGGGAGATCCGGCACCTCGAGCATGAAGCGGTTCCACCCGCCGGGTCGCTGCCTGGTGCCGTCGGGCATCGGCCGGGAACCACCGCCCGGGTGATCGGCCAGGACCGGAGCGACGAGCACAAGTCTCAGGTCGCCCCTGGTGAGCATGGCGAAGGCCGGATCCGGGTGCATCTGCTCGCTAAAGCCGAGATACCCGCAATAGAACCCGATGGCCGCGTCGACATCATCGACGATGTAACGGACGCTCACGGTACTCACTGGAGCACTTCTCCTCTCGTCAGTCACGGTCTTTCGTGATAGCCCGTGGTGGGCTCGAATAGCTCGATCAGGTTGCCTGAAGGATCCTGGATCAGCGCCTGCCGCACCGCTACGCCCGCGCTGACCTGGGCCCGGATACGCACTCCCGCCGCACGCAATGTCTCGACCGCGCCGGCGATGTCGGGCACCTGGAGGGTCATCCGGTTCCAGCCCCCGGACTCTGGCACGCTCCCGTCGGGCAGCGCGGCGCCCGCGCCAGGCAAGCCAGGAACGCTGAGCAACAGCCGCAGGCCCCCACGGTGCAACATCGCGAACGAGGGCGCGGACGTCAGTTCTTCCTCGAAGCCGAGCCGCTCCCGGTAGAACGCCACGGCGGCACCGAGGTCATCGACGAAGTAGCGGACGGTCGGATTCTCGCGGACGGCGGCCGGGTCGGCCCGCCCCTCGGCGGCCGCCTCGATCCGGCGCAGCAGGGCGTCGGCGAACCGCGGTCGCGGCTCGACGGGCACGATCGGCAGCCGGAGGGCGTCAAGCGGGTCAGCGGCCATGCCCCTCCTCCTCGTGCTCGGAGTCCTGGCGAGCGTCCTGGTAGACGCGGCGCAAGGCGGCCCGCGCCCGGACCAGCAGCGTCTCGGTCGCGGTCAGGCTGCGGCCGAGATGGGCGGCCACCTCGGCGACGGGCAGGCCATCGAGGTAGCGCAGGGTCAGCGCCGCCCGGTGATGCGCGTTCAGGCAGCGAAGCGCGGCGTACGCGGCCTGCGTGTCCAGCCATTCGTCCCACGGGTCGTCGTACGCCTGCGCCGGCTGGCCGGCGACGGCCGCCGTCCGCTCTTCCCTACCGCTGCGGCGCCAGTGATCGGCCAGCTTGTGCCGTGCCACGCCGACAAGCCAAGCGACGGTCACTTCCGGCACGCCCTCGCCCGGTTTCCGGGTCTGCCGGGTCGCGGCGACGGCGGCCAAGAACGTGTCCGCCGTCAGGTCCTCGGCCAGGCTGACGCTGCCGCAGCGGGACAGCAGGTACCCGTAGACATGCGGCAGCGCCCGGTGGTAAATGGCCGCCACCGGGTCGGGTCCGGAGATCGCTTCCTGACCGCCCACGGTAGTAAGTCGTCTCCCGCCGGCCGTTTCCGAACACAAGCGCCGGTGATTTTCGCGGCCAGGAAACGTCAAGCATGATCGTAGGAGGTGTAGCTGGGGAATGTGTCCTGCGAGCAGCCACGATCATGGAAGCTGGGGAGATGGACCTTCCGGTAATGCCGCCGGTGGCGCCGATGCTGGCCAAGCCAGTCGACGCGATCCCGGACGGCGACTACGTCTTCGAGCCCAAGTGGGACGGGTTCAGGTCAATCGTTTTCCGCGACGGGGGCGAGGTTGAGATCGGCAGCAGGAACGAGCGGCCGATGACGCGGTACTTCCCCGAACTCGTGGACGCCGTGCTCGCGAACATGCCGTCGCGATGCGTGATAGACGGGGAGATCGTGCTCCCCGACTTCGCGTCGGGCCGGCTGGATTTCGAGGCGCTGCAACTGCGCATCCACCCGGCTGCCAGCCGGGTCAAGCTGCTGGCCGCCCAGACCCCAGCCCACTTCGTCGCGTTCGACCTGCTGGCACTCGACGGCGCTGACTACACCGAGCGGCCGTTCGCCGAGCGCCGGACGGCGCTCGAATCGGCGCTCGCCGACGCCGGCGCCCCCATCCACCTGACGCCCACGACCTCGGACAAGGCGCTGGCCACCCAGTGGTTCAGCCAGTTCGAGGGGGCTGGCCTGGACGGGCTGATCGCCAAGTCCCCCGATCTGACGTACCAGCCGGACAAGCGCGTCATGCTCAAGATCAAGCACGAGCGCACCGCGGACTGCGTGGTGGCCGGCTACCGCCCGCACAAGAGCGGATCCGATGCAGTAGGGTCGCTGCTGCTCGGCCTCTACCGGGCGGACGGGGTACTCGCCAGCGTCGGCGTGGTCGGCGCGTTCCCGATGGCTCAGCGACGCGCGTTGCGGGCCGAACTGGAGCCGCTGGTGACCACGTTCGACGAGCACCCGTGGAACTGGGCCAAGCCGCCGGAAGGCGTCCGCACTCCGCGCAGCTCGGAGTTCAGCCGGTGGAACGCCGGCAAGGACCTGTCCTTCATCCCGCTGCGCCCCGAGCGCGTCGTCGAGGTCCGCTACGACCACATGGAGGGGCCGCGTTTCCGGCACACCACGCAGTTCGTCCGCTGGCGCCCGGACCGCTCACCGAAGTCGTGCACGTACGCGCAGCTCGAGGAGCCGGTCAGCTACAGCCTGTCTGACATCCTCGCTGAAAGACCCACTACTCAGAACGGAGCGGGCTGACCCTCATGGCCGATCCCAAGACTGTGGTCGAGGTGGCCGGCCGCCAGGTGCCGGTGTCCAACCCGCAGAAGGTGTTCTTCCCGAGCACCGGGCACACCAAGCTGGACATGATCAAGTACTACCTGGCAGTCGCCGACGGCGCGCTGCGCGGCGTGACCGGGCGGCCAATGGCGCTGAAGCGGTTCGTCAACGGCGCGGAGTCCGAGCCGTTCTTCCAGAAGCGCGCGCCGGAAAAGCGCCCCGACTGGATCGAGACCGTCGAGCTGCGCTTCCCGTCCGGCAGGACCGCGGACGAGGTCGTGCTCCGGGAACCGGCCGGCCTGGTCTGGGTGGTCAACCTCGGCTGCATCGATCTCAACCCGCACCCGGTGCTCGCGGTTGACCTGGATCATCCGGACGAACTGCGCGTCGACCTCGACCCGGTGCCGGGCATCGAGTGGCCGCAGATCCGCGAGGTGGCGCTGGTGGCCCGGTCTGTCTTGTCGGACTTTGGATTGACCGGCTGGCCGAAGACCTCGGGCTCGCGCGGCATGCACATCTACGCGCGGATCGAGCGGCGCTGGCCGTTCGGCGACGTGCGCCGGGCCGCGGTGTCGGTGGCCCGCGAGATTGAGCGGCGGGCGCCGGACCTGGCCACGTCGAAGTGGTGGAAGGAGGAGCGGCACGGCGTCTTCGTCGACTACAACCAGAACGCGAAAGACCGCACCGTGGCGTCCGCCTACTCCGTCCGACCGCTGCGGGACGCACGGGTCTCCACCCCGCTGAGCTGGGACGAAGTCCCGGACTGCGACCCCGCTGCCTTCACCATCGACACCGTGCCGGCCCGGTTCGCCGAAATCGGCGACCCGTGGGAAGGCATGAATGACGCCGTGGGATCGCTCGAGGGACTGCTGGAACTGGCCGCCCGCGACGAGGCGGCGGGCGTGCCGGACGCGCCGTGGCCGCCGCACTACGAGAAACAGGCCGGCGAGGCGCCCCGGGTACAGCCGTCCAAGCGCCGCGCGCCCACCGGTGGCAGTGGCGGCCGCGAACCTAACCCCACGGGGCGGCGCCAGTCCACCAAGCCGCTGATCGAGATCGCGCGGGCCGCGAGCAAGGCCGAGGCGATGGAGGGGCTTGAGCGCTGGAAGGCCCGGCACGCCGGGGTGTGGCCGCACCTGGAACCCAAGGACGTGCTCGTCGACTCGATGCGCGGCCGCAGCTCCTCGTGGTACCGGATCCGGCTCAACCTGGAGCACGTGCCAGAGGGCGAGCGACCGCCCCAGGAACCGCTAGAGATCGACTACGACCCGTGGGCGGGCTTCAATCCGTAGCGGGGGCGTGCTCGCGGAGGAAGTCAAGCGTTGGGAACACGGCGGCAGTCGTTCAGTCCACGGACACTTCGCCGCGCAGGAACTGGATGTAGTCACATTGGCCACTTCCGTCTTCTCTGCGGGCTTTCTGACGAGCCGGGGTCACTGCCGCCCGGTGCGTACGGGTCGTCTGGGGAGGAAGTGACGGCCTGGCCGGGCCACCCACCCCCGGACCGCTCGCTTCAGCCGGATGAATGTCCCGCGCATCTTGCTATATGCAGCTGAAAGGGACATTCATCTTGCGCGGCAGGGGGCG
>DATMKQ010000366.1:0-9885 GCA_035571275.1 Trebonia sp. | reverse complement strand
CTCGATGAGCTTCAGCACCGAGGTGTGGTCGAGCACGTCGCTGAGCACGAAGTCCGGACGGGCGTACGGCGACACGATCACCGCCGGGACGCGGAAGCCGTAACGGTCGTAGGTGGCCGGTCCCGCGTCGGCGTTCTCCAGATTCGCCAGCGACTTGCGCAACAGCCGCTTCAGCACGGCCCGCAGCCATGACGGCAGCGTGAGCTGCCAGTTGCGGGCGGGCACGTCGTCCGGCTGCACCGCCTCCGGTGGCGGCACGTGGTCGTAATAGCCGCGGTGCTCGTCGTAGATCCACAGCAGCAGTGTCGATTCCCAGGCCGGGCTGTGCAGCACCGCGTTGACTACCGCGCCGGCGAACGACTCGCCCTGCGCGATGTCCTGCGGGTTCTCCTCCGAGTAAGCGCCGAAATCCGGATCCACGATCGACACGGCAGGCAGCGTCCCCGCGGCGGCGTCCGCGAAGAACTGCTGCGTGGTCCGCAGGTGCCGAACGCACCGGGCCATCCCCAGCGGGTACAGGTCGGCCGTGAACGACTTGTTGCCGCGTTCGGCGCTGAGTACCCGCGGCAGCCATCGGCCGAGCTGGCTGAGCCGCCGCAGCGCGATCAGGCCGGTCGTGCCGAGCGCCCGCGTGGCCAGGATTTTCGCTGGACGCACGTTGTGGTAGTTCACCCATGAGATGTGGTGGGTGTCGAGCGCGTCGAAGATCGTCCCCGCCTCCGGGTAATCGATCAGGTCCCAGGGCAGGTCGTCGATCAGGCCGTGCGCGGTCCCGGCGATCAGGAAGCGGCGGTTCGGGAACGTGGGCCCCAGGCAGGAGCAGAACCAGCGGTCCGCTACCGGGAAGGTGCCGGCGAGCCCGTGGTAAAAGGGCAGCTCGCCCGCGGTCCAGTAGCCCATCGGCACGGCGGGGTCGGCGCCAGGCACGGTCTGTGCCACGCTGGCCGCGAACCCGGCGCACGTCCCGCTGTCGTAGGAGATATGGCTCGCGTGCCACGTCTGTGTCGGGTTGCCGCCCACCTGACCGGTGGAAGTGAGGTGGTGAACGGGAACCCGCGTGCCGTTCGGAAGAACATTGAAGGCCTGCGGGCTGCCGTCGGGACCCTTCGGCAGGCCATCGCCCCGTGCGGCGAGCGTGCCGAGGTAATTATCGTACGAGTGGTTCTCCATCATCAGCACGACGATGTGCTTGATCTGCGGTATCAGGTCGCTGCCGACCGCCAGGTCTGGTCGCGGCCGTTCCCCCGGTCCGGCCCGCAGGTCGTGCTGTGCTATTTCCCTTTTCTCTAGCCGCTCCCACATTTGGCCTACCTCCTGACGGAATCATGCCATCTGCGAGGGCGGCTCAGATACCGGCGTAGAACAGCGGGCGGAAGAGTCAGCCCGCGTTGATGTTGCCGTGGCTGTCGGCCGTGAAATCCCTCGGCTTGAACAGCGCCGGCCCCTGGTCCGTGCAGTACCCCACGGAGATGTCCACGGCGTGCGGACCCACGTTGAGCCCGCTCGCGGTCAGCGTCACGGCGATGGTCTGCGCGTGCGGGTCGTAGACGATCGTCGCGTGCCCGCGCAGCGACCCCGGGGATCGGCTGGGGCACAGGGGAATCGGGCGGGAAGGAAACCTTCCCAAGGCTCGTATGCAACGCTCCCGATCGTTAGATTCAGTACCGAACGAGAATCGGCGGTCTGAGCGAAGCGGGCGCATCAGGAATGGCAGTGCTGACTGCGGGACGACTACCCGTGCGGCTGACGCCGCTCGTTGGCCGTGACGCCGAATTGTTTCAAGTGACGAGCGCGATGGCCGGATGCCGTCTGCTCACGCTCACCGGGCCCGGCGGTTCCGGGAAGACCCGGCTCGCGCTGGCCGCCGCTGCCACCCTGGCCGCCGACAGCGATGTCGCGTGGGTCGAGCTGGCGCCCATCGATGATGCGGCCATCGTCGGCTCCGCGATCGCCGGGCGGCTCGGCGTCCCGGAGATGCCCGGACTGGACCAAGCGGGCGCGATCGCCGCGCACATCGCGACCCAGCTCGCCGGCCGGCCGGTGCTCGTGGTGCTCGACAACTGTGAGCACCTAGCCGTCGGCGTCGCGGACCTGGCCGGGCAACTGCTCGCCGAGTGCCCGGTGCTTTCGCTTCTCGCGACCAGCCGGGAACCGCTGGGCGTGGAGGGGGAGCAGTCCTGGCCGGTACCTCCGCTCGACGACGGCGACGCACTGCGGCTGTTCGAGGACCGCGCGCGGCTGGTCGCGCCAGCATTCGCGGTTACCGACGCGAACCGGGCCGGGGTGGTCGAAGTCTGCGCCAAACTAGACGGGCTGCCGCTGGCGATCGAGCTCGCCGCCGCCCGGATGCGTGTCTTGTCGGTGCGGCAGCTAGCCGAACGGCTCGGCGATGTTCTCGGCGTGCTGACCGGCGGAGCGCGGTCCGCCCCGGCCCGTCACCAGGCGCTGCGGGCCACGCTCGACTGGAGTCACGACCTGCTCGCGGCCGACGAGCGGGCCGTGTTCCGGCGGCTCGCCGTGTTCTCTGGCGGGTTCTCGCTCGCCGCGGCCGAACGCGTCGCCGGCTTCGGCGACATCGCCGCCAGCCGGGTGCTCGACCTGCTCGCCCGGCTGGCCGACAAGTCACTGCTGCGGGTCGATCAGGAACGCTATCAGCTGCTTGCGACAATCCATGAGTACGCTCGTGAGCAGCTGACCGCTGCCGCCGAGACGGACCAGGCTTGCCGTGCTCACCTGGCGTACTACACGCAGTTCGCCGAAGAGGCCGGGCCGCGGGTGGATGAGGCAACGGCGATTGAGCTCGAAGGCGAGCTCGACCGGCTCGATCTCGAACGCGCCAACCTCCGTGCCGCCCTCGACTTCGCCCGTCAGTCGGGCGACGCCATGGCCGCGCTGAAGATCGTCGGCCAACTCGGCCGCTACGCCCATCTGCGCGGCCATTACCAGGAGATCAGGCAGTGGATGGACGTGGCGGTGACCGTGGGCGCGACCGCGCCGGCCGGGCTGCGCGCCCGCGCACTGCTCGGCAGCGGCCGCCTCGCGTATCTCCAGTGCGACTACGAGCCCGCGGTGCGCCGGCTGGACGCGGCGCTGCTTTTGTACCGCTCGCTCGGCGACAAGTCAGGGGTTGCGTCCTGCCTGCGCGCGCTGGCCGCGGTGTCCCGCGAACAGGGCAGATATGCCAGGTCGGCGCAGCTGTACGCGGAGGCGCTCGAGCTCGCCAAGGCTTGCGGGGACGAGCGGGCGGAGGCCGGCGCGCGCAGCTCTCTCGGCTTCGTCCGCTGGCTGCAAGGGGACTTCGCGCTCGCCATGACCGACTGCACGGCCGCTCTCTCGATGTCCCGCGCGCTCGATGATGTCGAAGGGACCGCCTCGTCGCTGATTAACCTCGGCGTGACCGCTCGATATCAGGGGGACTCAGCGACCGCGGAGTCACTGCTGCGGGAGAGCCTGGCGGTATCGGAGTCGATCGGGTACCGCGAAGGCATCGCCTGGTGCCAGGAGCAGCTTGGCCTGATCGCGTTGGCGCAGGCCACGCTGCGGTCTTTCAAACAAGCGGCTCAGTTGCTGCGGAGCAGCTTCGAGACGCACCGCGAGCTGCGCGACAGGTGGCGGATGTCGAGCGTGCTCGATGACCTCGCGGCGGTCGCGATGGCAGTTACCCCCGGTTCGGCCGCGGCCGCTCGACGGGCGGCGGCGCTGCTCGGCGCGGCCCAGGCTCTGCGCGAGACGATCGGCACCGTGATCGCCCCCTGCGAACGGCCACAGCACGACGAAGTGGAGCACAAGGCGCGTGCCGTGCTTGGCGTGGACGGCTTCGAGGAAGCCTGGCGCCGGGGACTGACAGCGGACCCCGCCACCTACGCCGCCGAGTCCGCCCTTCAGGAGTCCCCCGCCCTTCCCACCTCACCCACTCCTCCAACCCCTCCCACCCCAGTCGCGCGATCGCGCCGGCCAGTGGCTCGGGTGCCGGCGCAGGCCGCGCCTACCGATGGTGTGCTCCGGGTGCGCGCGCTCGGCACCGCTACGGTCCAGGTCGGCGACACCGCGCTGACCGCCGCCGACTGGGGCTACGCCAAGCCGCGTGAGCTGCTCTTCCTGCTGATCTCTTCGCCGCCGTTGACCAGGGAGCAGGTGGGCGCGGCGCTGTGGCCTGACCTGTCGCGCAGGCAGCTGGGGAATGCGCTGCACACCGCGCTGCGCGAGTTGCGACGGGCGCTCGGGGACCCAGAGTGGGTGGTCTACTCCGGCGGCAAGTACACATTCAACCGGGTTCGTCAGCACGAGTGCGATGTCGACGCGTTCGAGGAGGCCCTGGCCGCCGCCAGCCGCGCCCGCCCGGCCGAGGCCGCGCTGCCCGAGTTGCAGCGCGCGATCGCGGCTTATGGCGGTGACTTCCTCGCGGGCGTGAACGCCGGCGAGTGGGCGCACACTCGCCGCGAAGAGCTGCGCCGCCGGTTCGAGTCGGCGCTGCTGGCGGCGGGACGGCTGCACGCCGCGGCGGGGCGCTATCAGTCGGCCGTCACCGCCTTCCGCCGGGCGATCGAGCACGAACCGCTTAATGAGTCGGCGCACCGCGAGCTGATGACCTGCTGGGAACGCCTTGGCGAGAATGCCCGCGCGGCGCGGCATTACGAGGAACTCGTGACGCTGCTGCGTGACCAGGTCGGTGTTCCCCCGGCAGCGGAGACCACGGAGCTCTACCGGCGCCTGGTCGGTCACTCTTAACCCCCCCCAGTGATTCCCCCAGTGCGGGAACGTTCCCCTGGCTGCCTGATGCCAGACTCGTGCCTCCAAGTCCAAGGAGGCAAGGTTGTCGGATCCCATCGCGCCGCCGGCCGCCCGATGGCCGTCGGAGGTGCCCGAACTCATTTCGCTCGCGGTCAGCGACGGCGATCTTGGGGCGGCCGTCGCGCAGTACGAGCACGGGGCGGTGCTGCGGCCTTGGGCCGACCACCGGGCTGACGGGACGGTCCGCCAGAACATGACGAACATCATGGACTTGCGGCTGCCGCTCGATACCCGGCTGCTCGCGGAGGTTCCCGCGGACGGCCTGACGATGCTCGTGTGCGAGCGCCGGATCGAAGGCGTCGGCCCGGACGGCAAACCGGTTCGCCTGTCCGGCGTTGGCTGCACGGTGGTCCGCGCCCAAGCCGACGGCGCCTGGCGAATCGCGGCCGACGCCTGGTGGCTCGCGGACACTGTCGCTTAGCCCCCGCCGCTTCCCCTGTACCCCCTGTAGCTTCCCCCTGCGGGCACGCGGACATTGATCGGCAGACACAAGCGGACGGGCGATGGCGCCCGTCCGCCGGTTCACGGGGACAGAAGGAGAAACTCATCATGGGCTTTGCAACCCGCAAATCACCGCTGCGGATCGGCATGGCGGCGGCGGCGTCGGGCGTGCTGGCGGCTGCGGCGGCCATCGGGATCGCCGGTACGGCAGGGGCCGCGACCGCGGGGGCGGCGGTCAAGGCCGCGTCCTCTTCCGACGGGTACCAGTTCGTCACCGCGGGCAGCGACCACGACAGGACGTTCAACCAGCTGCTCGGGATCAACAACGAGGGCGTGATCGCCGGTTACTTCGGCTCCGGCGTCAAGGGTCACCCAAACAAGGGCTACGAGATCCTGCCGCCGTACGCGCAGGGCGACATTCACAGCGAGAACTTCCCGCACTCGGTACAGACCCAGGTCACCGGCCTGAACGACAAGGGTGTCACCGTGGGGTTCTTCTCCGGAGAGAACAACGCTAACAACATCAACAACAACTTCGGCTGGTACGCGTCCGGCGGCCACTTCCATGAGGTCAACTTCCCGACCGGCACCCCGGCCAAGCCGCCGGTGGACCAGTTGCTCGGCGTCAACAACCACGACATCGCGGTCGGGTTCTTCACCAACGCCTCGGGCATCAACCGCGGCTACACCTACAACATCGCCAAGAAGACGTTCAGCCGCGTGCTGCCGCCCGGCGCCAACAACAACAACCTGGGGCCGAGCCTGACCGCCTCCGCGATCAACGACGGCGGCGACGTGGCCGGGTTCTACAGCCCGACCTCCTCGACCACGGACGGCTTCCTCAAGCTGCACAACGGTGACTTCTTCAAATTCGCTGTCCCTGGCGCCAAGATGACCCAGGCGTTCGGCCTCAACAACTCGGACACCGTTGTCGGCACGTACACCCTCCCTAACAACGACACGTTCGGCTTCATCTACAAGCTGGGCCACGGGATCACCGCCATCAATATCAGCGACCCGAACGGTGTTGGCACTACGGTGCTCAACGGCATCAACAATGAGAGCGACATCGTCGGTTTCTACACCGATGGTGGCGGCAACGTCGACGGCCTGCTCGGCTACCCGGCGTTCTAACCCGCACGCCTCCGAGGAGGCTGCCGACATTGAGCTGGCCCGTGTCGCACGGGCCAGCTTGTTTTCGCTCTGGCAACTATTCGCCCAGCGAGCCACAATGTTCGGCATGACCATGATCGAGAGGTCCGGTACGCCCGCCGACGTCACCGCCAAACGCGCGGAGATCGAGGCGGAAGTCGGGGGCAGCACGCTGCTCACCGCGTACGCGGAGACAGTAACTGGTGCACCCGACGTCGAAGCGCACCGCTGGCTTGACGATGGCCAGTGGCGTTCCCTGACCTATCGGGAGGTGCACGAGCGAGTCCGCGATCTTTCCCTGGGCCTTCGCCTGATCGACTTCAAGCCGGGCGAGTTCGCGGTGATCTGGTCACGCAACCGGTCGGAGGCGACCATCGCGGATTACGCCGTGATGCACGCCCGCGGCGTTCCGGTGTTCATCTACAACACCGTGTCCCCGGAGCAGGCCGCCTACATCGCCGGTCATTGCGAGGCGTCCATCGCCATCGTGGAGCATGAGTTCCTCGACAAGCTGCTGTCCGTCTGGGACAAGCTGCCGAAGCTTCGCCAGGTCATCCTGATCGACGGCGACTCCGACAACACGATCGGCTTGCCTCAGCTGCTCCGCCTGGGCCACGCCGAGGCCGAGCGATCGCCTGCCTTGTTCGAACAGACCTGGCGGCAGGTGCGACCGGACGACCTGGCGACGCTGATCTACACCTCCGGCACCACCGGCCAGCCCAAGGCGGTCATGCTCACGCATCACAACGTGCGCTACTACCAGCTAGCCATGATCCGGGTGATCCCGCTCGAAGAGCAGAGCGATGAGGACGGCAACGCCCAGTTGATCTCGTACCTGCCGATGGCGCACGTCACGGGGCGCAGTGTCGACCACTGGGGCGCGATGGCCCGCACGATCACGCTGAGTTACTGCCCGGACATGATCAAGCTCTTCGAGATCGCCGCGCAGGTTCATCCGATCGCGCTGGTCGGCATCCCGCGGGTCTGGGAGAAACTGTACGCGGCGCTGCGCAGCGCCCTGCCCGATGTGTCTCCTGAGTCCGTCCGTGCCATGCCCGAGGAGGCCAGGCGCGGGGTGCTGACCTTTGTCGGCCTGGACCGCTGCCGCGTCGCGACCAGCGGCGCGGCGCCCATCGACCCGGCGATCATCGAGTTCTTCCGTGCACTCGGGCTGCCGCTGACCGAGGGCTGGGGGATGTCGGAGCTGTCCAACGCGGCGACGCTGGCCGCGCCCGGTCAGTCCCGCAACGGTGCCGTGGGCCCGGCGATTCCTGGCATGGAGCTGCGGATAGCCGGCGATGGCGAGGTGCTGGTCCGCGGGCCGCTGGTAATGCAGGGCTATTACAAGGACCCGGACAGGACCGCCGAGGCGCTGGACGCGGACGGATGGATGCACACCGGCGACATTGGGGAAATGGACGCCGACGGCTTCCTCAAGATCACCGACAGGAAGAAGGAGCTGATCATCACCTCCGGCGGGAAGAACATCTCGCCCGCCCTCGTGGAATTCGAGCTGCAGCGGCATCCGCTGATCGGCCAGGCCTGCGCCATCGGTGACCGGCGTAACTACGTGACCGCGCTGCTCGTGCTCGACCCCGAGGTAGCCCCAGCGTGGGCGCGGGCGCATGGAATCGAATCCGCCAGCCTCGCCGAACTGGCCCAGAACCCATCGGTCGTAGCCGAGGTCGAGCGGGGAGTCGCCGAGGCTAACTCGCACCTGGCGAAGGTCGAGCAGGTTCGCCGGTTCCGGCTGCTGCCGAACGAGTGGACCGCTGAGACAGGCGAGCTCACCCCCACGATGAAACGCCGCCGTCGCGTGATCGTCGACCGCTACGCCACGGAGATCGGCCAGCTCTACCGGTGACGGCCAATATCATGGCCACGTGACTACGGGACACCAGCTCAGGCTCTACAACTCGCTCGGGCGGCAGATGCAGGACTTCACGCCGTCCGCCGACGTCGTCGGCCTGTACAGCTGTGGTCCCACCGTCTACTCGTTCCCGCACCTGGGCAACATGCGGGCGTATGTGTTCGCTGACGTGCTCCGCCGCGCGCTGCGCTGGAAGGGATATCCCGTCCGGCACGTCACGAACATCACCGACGTCGGCCACGCGGTCGCTGATAGCGACACGGGCGAGGACAAGCTCGAGGTGGCGGCGGCACGCGAACGGCGTTCTGTGGAGGACATCGCGGTCTTCTACACCAAGGCGTTCTTCGACGACCTCGCCGCGCTCAACGTCCTGCCCGCCGACGAGTACCCGCGGGCCACGGCGTATGTCCCGCTGATGGTCGAGTTCGCGGCCCGGCTCGAGGAAAGGGGCGTCACGTACCGGCTGCCGTCGGGGTTGTACTTCGACACGTCCAAGTCACCGGGCTACGGGACGCTGGCGATGATGGACGTGGCGGGGCAGCGGGAGGCGGCCCGGGTCGACTACGTCGAGGGCCGCAAGAACAAGACCGACTTCGCCTTGTGGCGTGCGGAAGAGCAAGGTGTCCGTCGGGCCATGCGCTGGGATTCCCCGTGGGGGTGGGGCGCGCCCGGCTGGCATCTTGAATGCTCGGTGATGTCGATGGCACTGCTCGGCGAGCACTTCGACATCCACACCGGCGGCGTCGACCACCGCGAACTACACCACGTGAACGAGATCGCCCAGAGCGAGGCGTACCTGGACGACGGGCTGCCGTGGGTGCGGTACTGGCTGCACAACGAGTTCCTGGTGCTCAACAACGCGAAGATCGCCAAGTCCGCGGGGCCCGTGCCGCGGCTCGCCGACCTCACCGAGGCGGGCTACCACCCGATGGCGTACCGGCTGTTCCTTCTCGGCGGCCATTACCGCAGCCAGCTCGACTTCACCACGCAGGCGGTGGACGCCGCCCAGGCGACGCTTCGCCGCCTCATTGCCCGTGTGGAGCCGCTGCGTCCCCTCCCTGTAGTGACCACCTTTGAGGGGGCGGTGCAGGCTGCCGGCGACGCCGTTGACGGCGACAAGGCCGCGGTCGGCTATGTCGAGCAGCTCGACGCGGCGATCTCCGCCGACCTGGCGACACCGAAGATCCTCGCCATCCTCCAGGAGTCGCTGCGTGACCCGGACATCAGCCAGCAGGGGCTGCGGGTTGTGGTCGCCGCCGCCGATGGCCTGCTCGGCCTGCGCCTTGCTGACCTGGACCTGCGGGACGTAGACCGCCGCCGTTCGGTGTCGGACCTCGACCCCGCGGAGGTCGAACAGATCGAGCGCCTCATCGTCGACCGCACCCAGGCGCGCAAGGAACGCGACTGGTCCCGCGCCGACGAGATCCGCGCCGAGCTCGAAAAGCTAGGCGTCCAGGTGACCGATACCGCCGCCGGCCCCGCCTGGGAACTGCGCTAGCCCTCAGACGGCGTAGGAGTACGGTTCCTTGCGGTAGGTGAGTCCGGCCGGGGTTGTCCAGGTGAAGTAGCCCTGGGCGTCTTGGCTGAGTTGCCACCCGGGCAGCTGTTTCAGCTGGTGGTGCAGGCGGCAT
>DATMKQ010000365.1:0-31443 GCA_035571275.1 Trebonia sp. | reverse complement strand
CGTCCGCGCCGAGGCTGACCCGAAGCCGCCGGATGAGAGGCGGGAGCACCTGCCGCCACCGCGCCGGAGGGGGATCACCCCAGATGACGGTGGCGAGTCGCTCAGAGCGCACGACGCAGCCGACGTGGACGGCAAGTAAGGCGATCAGGACTCGCTGCTGCGGGGCCCGGATGTCTGCCGTTCCCTCGACGGTGACCACCCTCAGCGGCCCGAGAAGTTCTACCCGCATCTGTCCGCTCCCGTCCCATCGATTATTGCCGCAGGTGGCGCACTGTGTGCTATCTGTGCGCAATGGTGGCGCTACCGCATGCCCGCATCATGACTATCGGTGCCATTGTGCATCTGTATGTGAACAAAATGTAGTCATTTGTTCGTATATATCGTTATGGAGTTTCCCTGCTGCGGGAGTCTGGCAAATGCGTATTCGTTTTAGAGGCTGGAAGCACGGCCGGTCGCGTGCCTTTGAGCTGATAGCGATTGGCTCGGCGTTCCTGTTGTTCGCGTCGCTTGCGTTCGTCACGGTGACCCTGACGACATCGGGGCACCCCGCGGTGCCGGTGCAGCAGACGGGGACGGCGGCGGGACTGCCGCACCGCGTGCCCGCGTCCGCGGACCTCGGACGCATCGTGAACGGCAAGTTCGTCTCCGACGCGTCGTCCGCGTACCGGAGCGTGGCGGGCCCGGTGGCGCCGTCCTCCGCGAGGGTGCCTGGCGCGGTCCCCGCCGCGACACGGCCGAAGCCGGTGAAGTTCCTGGCTCAGGGGAAGAACGCGCCCGACAACGTGCGGGTGCTCAAGGCGCAGGCACCGCCCCAAAAGGCCGGGTACAACCCGAAGACCAGCCGTCAGCTCCCCCTCGCCCAGGCGAGCCAGGTCAGCTACGCGAACGCGGATGGCACGAAGACGTCGTTCCAGTACGCGAGCCCGGTGAACTTCCAGCGTGCCAACGGGACCTGGGCGCCGATCAGCAGCAGCCTGGTGCCCGCACCTACCGGCGGCGCCTCCCCGGGCGTGCAGGTTTCCGCGGACGCCTTGTTCGAGAAGCCCTTGACGGCCTCGCCGTCGCCTTCCCTCACCCTGTCACCGTCGGCTTCGTCACCGTCGGCTTCGCGGTCGCCTTCCCCGTCGGCGTCCTCCTCACCCGCCGTCTCCCCGCCGGCCGCCTCGCCGCCGGCTTCCCCGTCGCCGTCGAACTCTCCCTCGACCGCGCCCGCCGGCGGGTGGACGGAGAAGTCGCAGGCCTATCCGGAGTCGTTCGCGGCCAGCGCCGACGCCCCGGCCCTGGTGACGGTGCCTGTGGATGGCAGTCACTCCCTGTCGTTCGGGATATCGGGCGCGGATGCGGCGACGGGCGCGGCGTCGGGCAGCACCGTCAGCTACGCGGACGCGCGGCCGGACTCGACGGTCAGCTTCACGGCGGCGACCGGGCTGGTGAAGGAGAGCATCGTGCTCTCCTCGCCGTCGGCTCCCGACACGTGGGTGTTCCCGCTCGACCTGAAGGGCCTGCGGGCGCTGATGGGGCCCGGCGGGATCGTGGAGTTCGCGGACGCGTCGGGCAAGGTGCTGGCGTACGTGCCGGCCGGGTTCATGACGGACTCGAAGATTGACCCGCACAGCGGGGACGGCGCGAGGTCGTTCGGTGTCACCTATTCGCTGGTCACTGTGGGCGGGCAGCAGGCGATCAAGATGACGCTGGACACCGCCTGGCTCGACAGCAAGGGTCGGGTCTACCCGGTGACCGTGGACCCGTCGGTCAGCGATATCGACGCCAACGGCACCACGTACGTGCAGTACCCGGACGACAACGACTTCTCCGGCGATACGGAGATCCATGTCGGCACCTGGGACGGCGGGAGCGACATCGCGGAGTCGTACCTGGCGTTCGCCAATGTGGCGTCGCAGCTGAAGAACGACACGGTGCTTGGCGCGCGGCTTGGCGTGTTCAACACGTGGTCCTACAGCTGCTCGCCGCGGCCGGTGTACGTGTACCCGGTGACCTCGTCGTGGTCGGTGACCGGGGACAAGTCCTGGCCGGGGCCCTTGACGGGTGCCGCGGTCGGGCGGGCGTCGTTCGCGACCGGGTGGGTGCCGCTCGGGTCCACGCAGTCGCCGTGCCCGGCGAGCTGGGAGGGCTTCAACCTTGACCAGGCCGGCACGAACCTGGTCAACGGGTGGACACACGGCACCGTGGCAGACAACGGGCTGGCGATCGGCGCGTCGACGTCCGACAGCTACGCGTGGAAGAAGTTCGCGTCTGACTCTAGCTCGACCGGCAACCCGTTCCTGGCGATTACGTACACGACCGACGGGGCGAGCTACCGGCTGGCGTCAAAGATCCCCGTGACGAACGTGACGCCGACGACGGCGGGGTCGTTCGCCGTCTCGGTGACGAACACCGGGGCGAGCACGTGGACGACGTCCAACGGCTACCAGATGGGGTCGGTCGCCTACAACGCCCAGGGCGGCGAAATGGCCGGGAGCCTCGTCTACACGGCGATGCCGTCGACGGTGGCGCCCGGTCAGTCGGTCACGGTGGACGTGAAGGTCGGGTCGCTTGGGGCCGGCTCCTACCGGATCGTCATCGGGATGTACAACGGCTCCCAGTCGTTCGCGTCGCAGGGCATCCAGGACTTCGAGATCGGCCTGTACGTGCCGCTCCCGCTGCCGGTGGTGACCGGCGTGTACCCGCCGACCGGGTACACCTCGACGACGCTCCAGCAGCAGCTGTCCACGACCGCGTCCGGTACCGGGACCGTCACCTACGACTTCACGCTGACCTGCGAGCCGCTGTCCGGTCAGACCTGCACCGACGCGACGGTGTCCTCGGGGTCGATCTCGAACCCGTACTGGACGCCGCCGGCGGCGGACCTGGACTGGGACATCCCGTACCAGTGGAAGGTCGCGGTGACGGCCACCTCCAACGGCCAGTCGGCGACGACGACGGTCGGCCCGGTCACGATCGAGGCGGAGCCGCCGCGGCCCGCTATCACGTCGGACCTGGGCGAATCCTCCGGGCAGGCGTACGACCCGCTGTCTGGGAACTACACGACCAGCGCGACGGACGCGGCGGTGAAGTCGGTTGGCCCGGCGCTGGAGATCGACCGGGCCTACAACAGCATGGACCCGCGCACGTCAGGCGCGTTCGGCGCGGGCTGGTCTTCCGTCGTGGACGCGTCGCTGGAAAACGACACGTCGACCGTCCTGGTGACGATGCCGGACGGGCAGGAGATGCGGTTCGGCGAGAACGGCGACGGTACGTACGCCGCGCCGTTCGGCAGCCCGGACGCCCTCGTGAAGAGCACGTCGGGCACGTGGACGCTGCGCGATGCCTCCGGGGACAAGTACGCGTTCTCGTCTTCCGGGCAGCTGACGTCGATCACAGACGTGAACGGGGACGCGCAGGACTTCACGGACAACTCATCGAACCAGGTGACCACGATCACCGACGCGATCTCTGGCCGTTCTCTGTCGCTGACCTGGGCGACGCCGTCGGGAGCCGCGCATGCGCACGTGTCGTCCGTCACGACCCCCGCGCCCGCCTCCGGCGCGTCCGGTTACAAGTGGACCTATTCGTACACGGGCGATGAACTCACGCAAGCGTGCGCGCCCGCCGCGACGGGGTCGGGGTGCACGGCGTACAGCTACGGGTCTGGGTCGCATTACTGGTCGTCGGTGTTTAACGCGGACCCGCGCGTGTACTACCAGCTGGGTGAGGCCAGCGGCACGACGGCCGCCGACGAGGTGGACGCCAACCTCGGGACTACGGTCGGCACATACCACAACGTCACGCTGGGGACAGCGGCGGGGCCACTGGCGGGACCCAGCGAGACCGCGGCGTCGTTCAACGGGACCAGCTCGTACGTGTCGCTCCCGGACAACCTGCTGACCGATGACACGGACGTGTCCGTCGGGCTGTGGTTCAAGGCTGCCTCCGGCGCGCACGGCGTGCTGTTCGGTTACGCGTCCGGGACGGTGAGCAGCGGCACCACGGGCGCCCACGTTCCGGCGCTGTACATCGGCACGAACGGTGACCTGTACGGCGAATTCTGGACCGGTACCGGCAGCCCGATCGCCACGACTTCTGCCGTGACGGACGGCAAGTGGCACTACGCGGTGCTGACCGCGTCAAGCAGCAGCCAGACGCTGTACCTGGACGGTACCAAGGTCGGCACGCTGTCGGGCCAGATCAACCAGCTGAACATGGCCCAGGACACGGTCGGCGCGGGCTACTGGGGCGGCTGGCTCAACGCAGGCTCGGCGACCGCCACGTCCATCGGCTACTTCAGTGGTGACATCGGGCAGGTCGCGGTCTACCAGCAGCCGATGTCCGCGGCAACGATCGCGTCCCAGTATGCCCTGGCGGAAGCCGCGTCGCCGGAACTGACCCAGGTCACCTTGCCGTCGGGCAAGACCTACGAGCAGGCGTCCTACGACGCCGGCACGGCCCGCCTGGCCACCTACACGGATCCGGACGGCGGGCAGTGGACGATCGGTCAGCCGCTGGCGACCGGGACCAAGACGAGCTCGGACGCGCTCGGCGCGGTGGTTGACAACGTTTCCGTCACCGACCCGGCCGGGCGGCAGGAGACCTACGGCTATGACATCACCGACGGCGGCCGGCTGATCTCCTTCGACAACGGGGTGGACCTGCCGGAGGTCTACGGGTACGACGCGGCGGGCTTCCTGACCACGGTCGTCGATCAGGACAGCAAACTGGTCTGTCTCACCAACGACGTGCACGGCAACGTGCTGACCCGCACGTGGTACCCGGCAGCGCCGGCGTCCCTGCCCAGCCCGGGCACGGGCGTGAACCCCGCGGCCTGCGGCGGCTCGACGGCGTCCAGCCCGTCGTGCCCGAGCAACTTTGCGCCGTGCACGACGTTCTACAGCTACTACTACAACGCGGCGAACCCGCTCGACCCGCAGAACGACGAGCTGCTCACGGTCCGGGACGGCCGGTCCGCTTCCGCGTCCGCGTCCACCTACGAGACGCAGTACGCCTACAACTCGTACGGGCAGCTGATAGGTTCAACGACGCCGGCGACCCCCGACTTCCCGAGCGGGCGGGTGACCAGGTACGCGTACACCGTCGGCACGGAGCCCGCCGCCGGCGGGGGGACGGAGCCGGCGGGCCTGCCGTCGGCCGAGACGACGCCAGGCGGCGCGAAGACCAGTTACACCTACGATTCCAACGGCGACCTGGCCGAGGTGACCGAGCCGTCGGGCCGGTACACGACGTACGCGTATGACGGCCTCGGCCGGGCGACGGCGAGCACTGTGTACACCTCGACGTACCCGTCGGGGGAGACGACGAGCTATACGTACACGCCGACCGGCCAGCAGTCGGTCGTGACCTACCCGGCGGTTACGAACACCGTCACCGGTGTGACCCACCAGCTGGTGGATACCTACGCCTACGACGCCGACAACGACGTGTTGTCGATGGTGCAGAGCGATGCGACCGGGAACGACCCGGCCCGGACCACGTCGTATACCTACAACGACCATGACCAGGTCGCGTCGGTGACCCTGCCCGCCGGGGCGACAACCGGGGGCACGCCGCAGACCGGCGGGGCGGCCAGCGCCAACCCGGCCGGAGCCACCACCGGCTACGACTACGACGGCTTCGGCAACGTCACCCAGGTCACGGACCCGAACGGGAACCAGTACCGGTACTCCTACAACGAGTACCAGGAACCGGTACAGGAAACGCTCTACACCTCCTCGACCAACGAGTCAACGTCATCGGCGACGTGCACCACGCCGGCGGTCCAGGACCCGGACGGCGGCTGCGACCTGGTGCTGAAGTCCTACGCCTATGACCCGGCCGGGCTGCTCGCGGCGACGACGGACGCGATGGGCCGGACCACCAACTACGCCTACGACAACGACCAGGAGCTGACTGGGTCGTCGACCACGCAGCCGTGCTCGGCGTCCGAGCCGTGCACGTCGATGGGCCCCTGCACGCCCACCGCGCAGTGCACGACCGGGTCGGTCGGCACGATGACCTCCTACACCTACGACGGCGCCGGCAACATGATCACCAAGGTGGTCAACGCGACAGGCGGCGGAGGGGCGGGGAAGACCACCACGGACTACAACTACGACGCTGCGGACCGGCTGACCAGCGAGGTCGACGACGCCACGCCGTCGGGGGCCAGCGCGAGCGATTACCAGAACCGGACCACGGCGTACACATACAACGCGGACGGGAAGGTGCTGTCGCAGACGACGGGCACGGGCACCACGCTGGACGTGACGGACTACGGGTACGACACGGCCGGGGACAAGACCAGCCAGACGGTGCAGGACGGTTCCTCAAGCCTGGAGACCACCTGGACGTATGACCAGAACGGGCTGCCGCTTTCGATGACCACGCCGCGCGGGAACGTCGCGGGCGCCACGGCTGCCGACTACACAACGAACTACGCGTACGACCCGGCCGGGAACCAGGTAACGCAGACGGGGCCCCCGGTGGCGGTGTCGACGTTCGCGTCGCAGACGGCCACGACCACCCGGCCGGTGATCACCGACGGGTACGACACGTTCGGCGACAAGACGCAGGTGCGGGACCCGGACGGGAACGTCACGACGACCGGCTACGACGGGGACGGGCGGGTCACGTCGGTCACCCAGCCGGCGTACACCCCGCCGGGGGCGTCCGCGTCGATCACGTCGCCCACCATGTACGCCTACGACGAGGACGGGAACCTGACCTCGGTCACGGACCCGAACGGCAGCGTCACCTCGTCTACGTACGACGCACTCGGCGACCTGACGTCGAAGACCGACCCGCAGCTTCCCGGGCAGTCCGCGCCGGGGACGTGGACGTACACCTACGACGCCGACGGCGAGCAGCTGACGGCGAAGGACCCGCTGCAGGACGAGACGCAGCAGACGTACGACTACTTCGGGAACGTGGCCACGTCCACGGACGCGCTGCAGAACACGACGCGGTACGTGTACGACTACCTGGGCGACCAGACCATGGCCGATACCCCGTCCGGGTCGGTGACCACCTCGACCTACGACGGCCTCGGCGAGCTGACCTCAACCGCGGACGACCTCGGGAACACGTCGAAGTACGGCTACGACGACCAGGGCAACCTGGCCGAGGTCACCAACCCGGACGGGACGTCGGAGAAGTACGGGTACGACGAGGCGGGCCGGCTGACCTCGGTGTCGGACTTGAGCGCGGCGTCGTCGCAGCTGCGGTCGGAGTCCTTCGGCTACGACGCCGACGGGAACCAGACCTCGGCGACGAACTGGGACGGCAATGCCACCAACGACGCCTACAACGCGTCGGGTGAACTGACGTCACAGGTCGTGCCGGTGTCCTCGTCGTCGTCGATCACGACGTCGTACGGGTACGACGCGGCGGGGAACCGGACGTCGGTCACCGGCGGAGGGGGGCATACCACCTGGACCACGTACAACTCGTGGAACCTGCCAGAATCGGTGGTCGAGCCCACGACCGCGGCGGCCCCGTCGACCGCTGACACGACGTGGACCACGGCCTACGGCAAGACGGGGCTGCCGGCGACGGTGACCGAGCCGGGCGGGGTGTCCCTGTCGTACGGTTACGATCCCCTGGGCGATATCACGTCGGAGTCGGGATCCGGGGCGTCGGCGTCCACGGCGGATCAGGCCACCTACAACCTGGACCAGCAGATGACGTCGGCGACCTCGGGCGTCGGCACCGATGATTTCACCTACAACGCCGACGGGGACCTGACGAGCTCGTCCGGTCCATCCGGGACATCCTCCTACACCTACAACAGTGACAGGCTCGTCTCCTCCGAGACCGACGCCGCCGGGACGACCTCCTATACCTACGACGGCGCGGACCGTTTGTCGACGGAAACCGACCCGCTGACCGGCGCGACGCTGACGTGGGGTTACAACAGCGACAGCAACCCAGTGTCGGTCTCCTACGCCTCCGGCGGAACCGCGGGTCCGGTGCAGTCGTTCGGCTACGACAGCCTGCAGCGGCCGACGTCGGACACGCTGACCTCGGCGTCTGGCGCCACGCTGGCGTCGGAGGGGTACGGCTACGACAGCGACGGCAACGTCACGTCGCAGGCGACGGGCGGGCTGCTGGGGACCTCGTCGGCCGCTTACACCTACGACGAGGCGAACCGGCTGACCTCGGCCACCTCCGGCGGCACCACCACCAGCTATGCCTACGACGGTGACGGGAACCTGACCCAGGACGGGTCCGTCACGAGCACCTACGACGCGCAGGACCAGCTGACTTCATCGGCGTCGTCGGCGGGGACGACGGGTTACTCCTACACGCTGAACGGGGAGCTGTCGGCGGTGACGCCCCCGTCCGGGGCGGCGACGGATTACGCGTGGTACGCCTCCGGGGAACTGGCGTCGGCGGGCGGGGTCAGCTACGGCTACGACGCCCTCGGCCGCATGGTCACCCGCACCCCCAGTTCCGGCACGGCGCATTCGCTGTCCTATCTCGGCACGAGCGACTCGCTGGCCTCCGACGGGACCAGCGACTACACCTACACGCCGTCAGGCTCGGCTACCGCGGCCGGGACCCCGGGCGGGACCGCGTTCACGACCATGACCGACCAGCACGGGGACGTCGTCGCGACGTTCAGCCCCGCCTCGACGGCCGAGGCGCTGGCCGGGTACTCCTCCTACAGCCCGTACGGCACTGAGACCGCCAGCGGGAGCATGCCCGGCGCCGGGTACCAGAGTGACTACACCGACCCAGCCACCGGGCTGGTGTACATGAACGCCCGCTGGTACGACGCGGCCGTCGGCTCCTTCGTCTCGAACGACACCTCGAACGACGGCACCCCCATCCCCTTCACCGTCGACGGCAACCCGTACGCCTACGCGGATGGGAACCCGGTCACCCGCATCGACCCGACCGGGCACCAGATCGAGCCCGATGAAGCGTGGGGGGACGAGGGCGTCGGCATGACGCCGGATTCCGCCTTCTACTCAGCCGAAGCCGCCCCGGAAGTCCAGATCGCGGAAGAGGATATAGCAGCAGGTGAGCTCGCGGACTACCAGGAACAAGAGGCGCTGGAGGCAGGGGCCGATGAGTCCGGGTGGGACGACAGCGACCTGTCAGAGCTCGAAGAGGACGCCTACGAGCAGCAGTTGGCGGCCGATGACGACGGGTCCGGATACGCGGTCGACGACGGCTACGACGGCTACGGCTCCGGTGGCAGTGGTGGCAGTGGTGGCGGCGGCGGTGGCGGCGGCGGTGGCGGCGGGCCGGTAGAGGCCCTGGCTCCGCTTCCCCCGCCGCAGGACGCTTACACCAGCGGGGACGAGAAGATCCCGAGCGCGCCGAAGGTACTGCTGAGCGAGCCGTACATAACGGCGGACCCAACGGCTCCCGCGGACGCGACGGGCGGGGAGGTCCCGGCCAGCGACCAGATCACCGAGCACGTGACCAAGCCGAGCGCACAGGACCAAGTCAACGGCCTGAAGGAATCACCCGCCCAGGCCGAAGAGAACGCGCTCGACACCCAGGCCGGCGGCAACGGCGACGGCACCAACCTTCCCGATAAACCCATCAGCGAAGACGGTAAGCCCGCCACACCGACCGCCAACCCCAGGTCCGGGTTCGCTGTCAACAGCCAAGGTGAGATCACCTTCGTGCCGCGATTTGTCGGCAGGGTTGACAGCCCGCCGACTGATAACTTCCCGGATCTCAATACAAATGTTCGATTTGTGGGTTATGAGAACGGGCTGCCAATAGATCTCAACGATCAAATAAACCTCGCCGACGGTAGCGGGCAGCCAAATCTTGGGTTTTCTGACGGGAGATACCAGCCTTCTCGTGAATTCCCCGAAATCGGTGAGAATCTCGGTGATCTCGGCGAGGCCATAACCAAAGGTGCGGATACGGGCCATCAGATTCTCCGTCCAGGAACTCAGGTTCCGAGGTCACCTGGACCAGTGAATGCCGCCGGTGCTCCTGCGTGGGGCGGGATCTCACCTCAGGGGGCAGGTGCGGGGATTACTGCGGCCATCGCGCTTTGGATCTTCGTGGAGTGGCTGAGAAAGACCTTGGCCGGCTAATCCCACTCGTAGCTGCATGTGGTAACCTTCAGCGTGAAAGCTTGCCGTTCTTATGGGCGTGCGCTGACTGATGGGATGTAGTCCGAATGCCGTATCGATCATGGTCGCAACCTCGGGCCAAGCCGCGTACCTACGTCGGCCAGTTTCTGCGGGCGATGATTCTGCATCAGGTGGAACTGCGAAACGAACTTCGAGGGAAGCTCAACAATGGCAAACCAGGATGGAATTACGATGAACCGGCGGTTGCCGAACTGGTGTGCCAGCGCATCTTGCAACTCTTCTTTGGAAAAGAGTACGACGCGCATGATATCGCTAAGTTCCTGGATGTCGTGGAACTCGCGGCGGCGGATGATCCACCAGTTGACAGGATAAAGATTGAAATGCTCATCCGCGAGGCAATTGGGGAGCCGGATATCGAAGTTAATGATATTTCCCCGCCTCAGAGATTCGTTCTCAGGGGTATCATGATCGCGATGGCAGCCTTTCAGCTTGAGCTGGATGAGGGTACCGTTGACGGAATTATCACCGATAGCGAACGCCTTGCCTTCGAGTGCGGGTGGAAGCCTCCGCTGATCCGGGATAGAGGCGCGGCCTACCGGAGGTAATTTCAGGCGGAACTCGGGCCGGTGGCGCCGCTCGCTTTCCGTGTCGGTCACACTTCGTGGTGATACTGCGATGGCCTGCTGCGGCGAGCAGGGAGGTGACCAGGACCGGTCGACCTGGCCGAGGACGCGCCCGGTGAACGGGACAGGCGAGTCGTCGTAGTCGCGGGCGATGATCTGCCCGACGACGCCGTTGCTTTCGCTCACCTGCTGCTCCTTATTGTCCGCTGAGTTCCGCTCGGGCTTCCACTTTGCTGGAAGCGTCGTTATCTGTGATCTTCGGCTTTAAGTGGCAGGGAATTTTGACCGCTATCTGGCATGGCAGTTGAGGCCGATTCCTGTTACCTAGCTGGCCCAGCTATAGCCGAGGCAGCCCTTTCCATTAGCCCACCGCTGACAGGATTTTCTCCCTGAGACGTCGTATCCGCACCTGCGGTTGCGCACGGGTTCAGCAAAGTGTTTGATATTTGCGTCCCATGGCGGCAGGTACCCGACGGATTCAGCCCCGGGCCGCCAGTCCCCGCCTCAGGAGGGACTGGCATCGCCACATGCATAACAGCGGCGACCATAACGTCGCCGAGATCGTCGAGTTATTTTGATGTGCCCACAAGTGGGTCTCCCGTTCAGCGAGTAGCCTACGCTCGCCTCTTTCACAGTCGCCTCTTTCACAGGCGGTCACTCCCGTCAGCAGCAAGAGCCTTAGCGGAGGATCCTGTACCCATTTTCTCGGCCCCCCGTAATATCGGGCTTATGAACCTTTTCCCGCATAAGGTCCTATATCGGGCCGCGCTCCTCACCGCGTGCGTACTGACACTCCTCGGGCTGGCCGTGGCGCACACCGGAGTCGCGCACGCGGCTCGTCTCCCCCCGGGCAGAGGCAGCTATTTGGCCGACCGATTTGCGGGCTATGTCCGGATATACCTCCTTGCCGACAGCTACCGTGCCCGGATGAATGTCCCGTACAGCTGCCAATAGCAAGCTAAACGGGACATTCATCTGCTGGGGCCGCAGTTCAGCGGCGGCGGAAACGGCCCGGGAGGCGGGAACGCCAGGCGCTCACCCTTGGTGATCGGCCTCGGTGATGGGCTCTGCTCTTGTTGCCTGTTTCCGGTGGGTGCTGCAGGCGGTTGGCTGAGGATGATCAGCCGATCGATACCGGCATACACAAAGGTGAGGGGCATGTCATTATCCCCGCGCGGAGCATGGCAATGGACGCGTTCACCGGGAGCCCGAACGGGTCGGCGCCGCCCTGCGAGCATCTTGACGGCCTTTCGCCAGTCGTGCCCCGGTCGGATTGCTGCCTGGGCTGCCGCGCGATCGGGGGCCGCTGGACGGCGCTCCTGCTGTGTCTGACCTGCGGCTGGGTGGCATGTTCTGATGACTCGCCCAGCCAGCATGCCAAGGCGCACTACGAGGAGACCGACCACCCTCTCGCGGTCGGCCTGGTGGCCGGATCGGGCTGGAGATGGTGCTATGTCCACCGGCGTCGCGTCTGAGCCGGTCGGCGGCTGGGTTCCGCGGACGAATAGGAGAGATCGTGTCGGAGGAATGGCGGGCTCGGTATGACGGTACCGGACCGTTTCCCGGCAGCGCGGGGGTGGCGTCGACGGGCCTGAGCCGATCGCGGGTGGTGTCGGCCGGGCTGATCGTCATGGTGCCGTTCGTCGGGCTGGCCATCGCGGTGGCGATGCTGTGGGGACATGGCATCGGGCTGGCTGACGTGCTGCTGGCCGTCGGCCTGTACGCGGTCACCGCGTTCGGCGTCACCGTTGGGTTCCACCGGCTCATCACGCATCGCAGCTTCACGGCCCGGCCGTGGCTGCGGATCGCGCTGGCGATCGCGGGATCGATGAGCTTCCAGGGCGACGTCATCACCTGGGCCGCGACCCACCGGCGCCATCACGCTTTCACTGACCGCCCGGGTGACCCGCACTCGCCGTACCGGTACGGTACCGGTGTCGGCGGCCAGCTTCGCGGCCTGGCCCACGCCCATGTCGGCTGGATGTTCCGCGACGACCCGACCCCTGCCACCCGCTATGTCCCTGACCTGCTCGCCGACCCCGCGATGCCCCGGGTCGCCAGGGCATTCCCCGCTCTGTGCGCCGTGTCGCTGATCCTGCCGTTCGCCGCCGGCTGGGCGCTCGGGGGTGATCTGCGGGCTGCGTGGATTGCCTTCTTGTGGGCTGGGCTGGTGCGTGTCCTGGTGCTCCATCACGTCACGTGGAGCGTCAACTCCTTGTGCCACATGTTCGGATCACGGCCGCATCCGGGCCGCCGTTTTGACCGGTCGACCGATCTGTGGCCGCTGGCTCTGATCTCCTTGGGAGAGAGCTGGCACAACGGGCACCACGCCGCGCCGACCTGCGCACGGCACGGGACCTGCCCGCATCAGATCGATCCGTCCGCCGGGCTGATCCGGATCCTCGAACGCCTCGGCTGGGCCACCGGCGTCCACTGGCCGGATCGTCGGCCCGTCGGCGGAGGCCAGCCCGCAGCCGCGGCCACACTGCAGGCGGAGGAGGTCCGCGTGGTCTTACTGCCGGACAGGGACCGCGGGGCACTCATCGCGGCCGCTCACAACCCAACGGGTTCATGCCCCGGCGGGTCCGGGATCTGCCTGCAGGCCGCGGAGGAGGGTGTCCAGGCCTGAGGTGAAGCGCTGATCGCGGTCGTTGGTCCAGGCGTCGGTGCCGTGGGCGGTCAGAGTGGGGAAGCGGCTGGCCGGCAGCGAGCGGAGGAACGCGTGCAGTTCGAGCCTGGTCGGGGTTTCGCGCAGGCGCCGTTCGGCGGGTGATGTGGCGTCGGCGAGGGCGAAGCCGGCGGTGTAGTCGTAGATCAGGCGGAAAGCCAGGGCGGCTTGGTAGCCGGGCAGTCCGCCGGCGCGCAGCGCTGCCATGAACGCCTCGGCCAGGGTCAGTGATGCGGGGCTGACCGGGTCGCGGGCCTTGAGCAGGGCGGCGATGCCGGGATGGTTTTCCAGGGTTGCCCGCAGCCGGCGGGCGAGGGTGGCGACCTGCGCGGTCCAGGGCAAGGCGGGGTCGGCGTGGCAGTCGACTTCGGCGAGTACCGCGTCGAGGACGAGGTCGTAGAGTTGTTCCTTGCTGCGGACGTGGCGGTACAGCGCGCCGGGTACCACGCCGAGGCGGGCGGCGATGGCGCGCATGCTGAGGGCTTGCGCGCCGTTGGTGCTGATGACGGCGAGGGCTTCGGCGACGACGCGGTCGCGGGTGAGCACCCGTCGGCCGCGTTCCCCGTCGGCGGGGGAATTGAACCACAGCGAGCGCGCCTGTTCATCTCCTGCCTGCTGCGCTGTCATGGCTGTCTCCTGTTGGCCGGGTTGACCGTGAACGTCGTTCACTGTACCGTGAACATAGTACATAGGATCTGAATATGGTTCGCGGGAGCGGTGTTCCCGGGCAGGCATCCGCGCGAAGAATGCGGGTACTACCGCGGGCCGCTACCGCTGCGCCCGGCGGTGGGCCCGGTCATTGGAAGGGCAGCGGTTATGCCGAGAACTACCGAGCGGAGGACGACGATCAGCCTGGCATCGCCAGATCTGCCCGCGGGCAGCACGGTTGTGAGGCTGGACGGTGATCTGGGCATCGCGGGCGCCACGGTGCTGCGGGAACGCCTGATCAGAATGCTTCGTCCCGAGACTAGGCTGATAATCGTGGACCTGTCTCGCGTGGACTCTTGCGACCCGGCCGGGCTGGCCGTCCTGATCGGCATGCAGCGCCGTGCCAGGGAGCGAGGCATTGACGTGCGCTTGGTCGCCCCGAGCCCCGCGGTTGCGGGACTACTCCACTCCACCGGGCTGGAACGCTGTCTCACCGTATGTCCGGACCTGCCCAGTGCGCTCGCCTGGGGAAGGGACGAGCCCGCAAGAGCGGCCACCACCCCGCAGCTTCTGGCCGGCTAGGCGATGTCGCCTCGCGTCGCCGGGATGGTCGTTGCGCGGTATGGGATCTAGGAAAGGAACACACTGCTCATGATGAACGGTGCCCGTGCCCAGAAGCGACGTTACCTGCCTACAAGTCCCTTCAAGCCTCCGCCCGAGGATCCTCCCATCGAGCGCTACGAACTGAACGATCTGGTGACCCACGAAAAGTACGGCCTCGGCCGCGTCATCCTCATCGAAGGCGATACCGCCGTGGTCGTCGACTTCGCTCCCATGAAAGTCCGGATCACGGCACCGTTCGCCAGGATGATCAGGCTCTGACCCTCGCCCGGCACGGATTCAGGGTGCCGGGAATCGCCCAGGTCGGCTCGTCACAGGACGGCACCGCGCGGAGCCACCTCAAAACAAGCGACGCCTCGGCCGTAGACCATTACGAGCCGGTCGCCGTGCCGGCAGCGCAGTATGCCGCTATCTTCCGCGAAGGTCTCGGCGACGCGCTCCACGACCTGTTCTGGAGAGCCTTCATCGTCGTCGTAGGTCACATCCAGGTGCTCGCCGCTCATAAGGCGGACGCGCAGCACGATCTCTGCCATGGCCATGCACCCTAGACCCATACCCGGACAGCGGCCAAGCAGGATCAGCTGAGCTGACGCAGGTGACCGCTCGGGAACTCGCCGCGAGTGCGTGGCCACGCGGCCATTCGGTGGCCCTGCTGCAGCACGGCGATCATCGCGAGGGTCGATCTGGCGCCCTGGTTACTGCTTCTTCCGGCAAGGGTCAGGCCGTCGCTGCACCCGCCGGTTTGCTCGTCGAGCAGCGGCGTCCGGGCGTCGTTGTCGCCGAGGAACCATGCGACGCTCATCTCCACGCCCGCGAGCCACGCGTCGTCACCAGTGATCGTCGCCGCGCGCATGCATGCGTCGGCTAGCGCGGCCACCTCGCTCGGCCGCTGATCGGCAGCGGGCCGGTGCTCGCCTTGGCTCCATCCCTGCGGGGAAACCACGGACAGGTGGCCATCGCGGGTCTCGGTGGCCAGCAGCCACTCGAGCATGCGCAGCCCGTTGCGGAGCAACCGCTTATCTTCGAGGTAGTGGCCAGACACGATAAGGGCCTCGGCGATGGCGGCGTTGGCGTAGCTGAGCCTGGACGTTGGCCACGGCCACGCGGCGTCCGCGGCGGGATCGCCAATGGCGATGTTGGCCCGGTAGAGCAGCGCTAGTGCGCCATGGTGGCCGGGATGGGAGTCAAGCACCTCGGCCGCGCCGAGCGCCGCGAACGCCATGGCGTGGGCAGCGGGTGAGGAGACGCGCGCCCCGCGGCAAAACCGGGTGAAGGACTCCTCGCGTATTCCCGCGGTCGGGCCGCGCGCGGCGGCGGTGCCCAGCGCCCAAAGGGAGCACCCCCAGCCGTCCTCGGTCCCGGGCCCGTCGTGCCAGCGGCGGTCGTAGCCCAGGTGGTTGCGGAACTTTCCGCCGAGTGCTTGCGCCTGCGCGAGGAAGTAGAGATAGCGGCGGCCGAGGGCGACGAGGTCCTGTGACGGGGACGGCTCCCTGCATACCACCAGCAGGCCGCGCGCGACGTCATCGACGCTGTAGCCGCCCCCGTGCAGTGGCACGACACCGTCCGCGTACTGGAGCAGGCCGATGTTGTCGGTCAGCCGCTGCAGGTGCCCGAATGGGGTAACCGGGCAGCTCATGCGGTTGGCGAAGCGGAACCGGCCCGGGGATCCAACGCGAAATGATTCTGGCGGAATGTCATGGCACACCAGAGGCTGGCTCGAACGGCCTCGCGTGCCCGCCTGTGTCCGGGCAGTGGCTGAGCGTCCCCCATAGCCTCGCATGGCGGACGCAGCACTAGCCTAGCCCAGGCAGAGCCGGGTGCGGGCTGTCGGTCGCGGCCGGATCGTCGCTACGCCCGCACTTAGACACTAGCAATGGCATTCTGGAAAGATACTGTGGTAGTTTTTCCGCGTGCCGACCTGGGGCTTCCTGACAAACCACGCTCTGGTGCTGCTGTGCATCGCCCGCGACCCTGGCGTGCGGCTGCGTGACATCGCGGCGTCCGTTGGCATCACTGAGCGCAGCGCATTCGGGATTGTCAGTGACCTCGTTGAGGCTGGGTACATCGTCAAGGAGAAGGGTGGCCGCCGGAACCGCTACCTTGTGGAGGCCCATCTTCCTGTGCCGGAGTCGGCCGACAGGCGCCTGGCCATCGGCGATCTGCTGGCCCTCCTCGGGGGACAGAGCGCCGGGCGTCCCGCCACCGAGCCTTCGTCGTCGCATCAGGATGGAGCGACCTGAGCTGCCCGGTAGTAGGTGGCGGGATTCTGGAAAATTCTTGCTAGTTTTCTCCTGCCAGTGTAAATTGTAGGTATGGCGTTGGACGTCAGTCGCTAACGGCGGTCGCTTTCCCGGGCTTCCGGGGGGGGTCGCGCGCCGCGGGGAGGCCGCGAGGACCCAGCTCATGATGGTCGCGATGGCGTATCACAGCTGACTGACTTGCCGGGATCCAGGGCATCTCGTCCGGAACCGAGCAGAACCATCCCACGTAATCGGAAGGCACCGTGACCCATCCCGCGATCGAAGACATCGCAGCTTCCACGGCTACCGTAATGACCGAGCGCGACGGCCTCGTCGTCGTCGCCCTCGGGGGTGAGCTCGACATAGTGGCGGCGCCAGCCGTGCGCGAACGGCTGCTGAGCCTGCTCCGTCCCGGTGTCAGCCGGCTAGTCATCGACATGTCCGCGATTCGCTACGCGGATGCGAGCGGCGTCGCGGTCCTCGGGAGCACCCAGCGCCGTGCTGTCTTGCTTGGCGGCACCGTGCTCTTGGCCGGACCGCAACCTGAAGTCGCCAGGGTACTGGCGGTCACCGGGATCAGTCGGCGTCTTAAGATCTACCCCACGATCCAGGCCGCGCTAGCGGGCCAGACGTCGGCTCGCGGCGCGGCCCCGCGGGGGACCGGCGTGGCTGTGACCGCCGTAGGCGGGCTGCCCGCCCAGGCGCAGGCCGACCGCGCTGACAACGGCGAACTACGCGCGGCCATCGCCGCGCTTCTCGCGAACGCCGACGCCTGGCGCGACGCGGACCCTCGTCGCCGCTTCTCTCCGGCCTTGCGCGCACTCGCGCTGGCCCACGCGGGCACTAGCTATGCGACTGAGGTCCGGGCCGCCCTGTCCCTGCTCGCTGTTCTCAGGAGGGAGCCGCTCAACAACTCGCCGGCGGTCGCCGCCACCGCCAGCCGGCTGCGCGGACTGTTCTGCGCCGTGCCGCGGCCGGCCACGGGTTAGCGAAACCCGTATAGCGCGTAAGGGTGCGCTGACGTTACCCCGACGCGCGACGAAGCATCCTCAGGCGCGGCCGTCAGGGCGCGCCGGTCGTACGCTCCTAACGAGCGAGCGGGTTTCCACGGACGTGGTGGCCTTCGAAACGCGGCCACTCTAGTCCGGAGGTTTTCCTTGTCTGTTCTGCCCACAGAACGCCCGTCAACCCCGCGGGGCAAACGCCGCCGCAGTACACCGCTGGCGGCCGCACACGCTGCCTCTTCGGCGGCCCCGCGCCCCAGCTCCTTCGCCGCCGCCGGTGTCCCGGCCCAGCTCTTGTCCGCACTCGCGGCGGCAGGCATCACCACACCGTTCCCCATTCAGGCGGCCACTTTGCCCGACGCCCTGGCCGGTCGCGACATCCTCGGGCGGGGCCAGACCGGATCGGGTAAGACGCTCGCCTTCTGCATCCCCCTGGCCGCAGGCCTGGCTGACGGCTACACGAGCGCCTGCCGCCCGCGCGGCCTAGTGCTCGTGCCGACCAGGGAACTCGCCAGCCAGGTCCACGCCGTCCTCGCGCCGCTGGCGGGATCAGTGGGGCTGAGCGTGGCGACGATCTATGGCGGGGTTCCCCAAAGGCCCCAGGTGGCCATGCTCCGTGACCGCGCCGACATCGTCGTCGCGTGCCCAGGCAGGTTGGCCGATCTCATCGAGCAGGGTCACTGCCACCTCGGCGACGTGGAGATAAGCGTGCTCGACGAGGCGGACCACATGGCGGATCTCGGGTTCCTGCCCGTCGTGCGGCGACTGCTGGACATGACTGCGCGGGAGGGCCAGCGGATGCTGTTCTCCGCGACGCTCGACTCCGCCGTCGACATCCTGGCGCGGCGCTTCATGAACAACCCGGCACGCCATGACATCGACCCGGTCAAGGCGCCGGCCGCGATGGTCCACCACCTGCTTACCGTCGCGCCCGGCGACCGCAGCGGCGTGGTCGCCGCTCTCGCGGGCGGCAGCGGCCGGTCGCTCGTCTTCACCCGGACCAAACATGCCGCCCACCGGCTCGCCCGCCAGCTTGCCGCGAGCGGCATCTCGGCAGCTGAGCTGCACGGCGATCTATCGCAGGGCGTGCGGGAACGGAATCTCGCGTCCTTCGCGGCAGGCGCGGTGCGGGTCATCGTCGCGACCGACGTCGCTGCCCGCGGTATCCACGTGGACGGCATCGACCTCGTCATCCATGCCGATTCGCCGGTCGAGCACAAGGTCTACCTGCACCGGTCAGGGCGCACGGCCCGAGCTGGCGCGACGGGGACAGTGATCACCCTGCAGACTCCCGTCCAGGCCGACGCCGTCCGTGACCTGATGCGGAAGGCGGGCGTCGTTCCGCTGACCGCTGCCGTCCATCCCGGATCAGCGCTGCTGCACTCGATCGCCGGCGAGTCCGCGCCCCTGGTCGAGCTGCCCGCTGACCGCGCGGAGGTCATCGCGGCCGCCCCGGCGAGCGGCCGCGCCGCTGCCGCGCTGTCGGCCGGCTTTCGTGGTCGTCGCGGTCGCTGACCTGTGGCCGGCTGGTTGCCTTCGAAGCGAAAGATCGGCGCTGCGGTGGTGTTACATTAAGCGTGGTTGTCCTCCCGACGGGGGGACAGGCGGCCGTGCAGCCCGGGATGCACACCCGTGGTCCTGATGGTCGTCCCCGGTAGGAGAGCACAGTGGCTCAGGGAACAGTGAAGTGGTTCAACGCGGACAAGGGCTACGGCTTTATCGTCCCCGACGACGCGACGACGGATGTCTTCGTCCACCAATCCGCGATCGAGACTGACGGTTACCGCAGCCTGCAAGAAAACCAGCGCGTCGAGTACACCGCGGTCCGCGGCGCCAAGGGGCCCCAGGCCGAGCACGTCCGGCTCGTCTGAGGCCGGAGGCGGTACTGGGCGCCAGGGCCACTCCTTTCCGCTTGCTTTCCGGAAAAGCATTCCGTATAGTTCCGGAATAGCGTTCCGGTTAGCAGGCCGCATGCAGTACCGCACTCTCGGGCGGACAGGCATCAGGGTCAGCCCCTACGCGCTGGGCGCGCTGGCGCTGGGCACGTCCATCGGCGCCCGCGGCCCTGCTGAACCCGAGCCTGCGCCGTCGGCCCGCCGGTGAACGCGCCGCCGCCTGAATCCGCACAACGTTCAGGCGCAGACCGGGCCCGGCCAGGAGAGCGACGAATATGCCATGGCCAGCGCGTGGTCGTCCGACTCGGAACAGAGGTGCTGATAGATATTGGTGACCGTCGTTCCCGGATCGCCGTCGTGCGCGATGCGGACCAGGACGCGGTTCCTGGATACCGTGTCGCTCATCTTTCCATATGCCTCGCTGGCGCCTTCGTCAAAGGCCTTCTGATTCAACTTATCCTGGTCGGCGCCGCTGTCGCTGCCAGAACACGTCGCTGACGGGATCCCCATCCCGAGAGCGCCGTATACCGTTCCGTAGGCCGTGCCACGGTAGCCCGCGCCCCGCTCCTGCGTTTCCATCGCTTTGATGGTGTTGAAAACCATATCGATGATCAGGATCAGACCGTCGATCGGCTCGACCCAGACGCCCAGGGTCTCAGGGATGTGGCCGAAGATCTCCGCCACTTCGGCCGCGGTGGTGAGCGCGTGGGCCCCTGTGATGATGTCGTCAGCAGTTATGGTCTGCCCGGCGATCGCGCCGGCGCCATTACCTCCAGAGGCGCTGACGAGTTGCCAGTTGGCGCCGTCCCAATAGTAATTGCCGTCTTCCGATAGCTGACGCCCCTGCGCGTCGATAGCCGTGTTCTGCTGCGACGAAGTTGGGCCAGCGCCCGATTCGGCAACGGGTTGCCAGTTGGCGCCGTCCCAATAGTAATAGCCGTCGTCCGACAGCTGGCGCCCTTGCGCATCAGTAGCCATGATGCATTCTTGAACGTCGCGGCGTGGGCATTATTGCGCTATATCGCAGACTTTCACGCAAAAACACGCTCCCGTTCAGTATAAAAAAGATCTTTACTCCGAACGGGAGCGCGGTGACTGTCCGGGGCAGTGCGCACGTTAAGGCGGATGTGCGCGGCCAAGGGACAGGCGGCTACTGATATTCGGCTACTGGGACCAGTTCGAGGACCTCGATCGAGCCGCCGGGCGTGGCCAGGTGAGGGTGACCGTCGAGGATGGTCCCGACCTCGTCCGCCGAGCCTGCCTCGAGGATCGAGTAGCCGGTCACCCCGTCGCCGCTCGCGCCGCCCGGCCCGACGTGAGTCGTGTGCGCGAGGGGCGAGCCCAGGTCGGCGATCGCGTAGCCGACCTTGTTGGACCAGGTCTGCCACGCCGCCATGCCGGCTTCCATCTGCTCAGGCGTGGCGTTGGCCATCCGGTCGCGCGCGGACTGGGGTGCGCGGTAAAGGATCATGAACTTGGACATCGTGATCTCCAGGTCTGCGCGGCCTCCGCTGGCCGCCACTGAGGTGACACTACACCGGCAGCCTGCCGGAACCGCCGTCGGAACGGCCTGGAGGTGAGACCGTCGCGAATCGCGGTTAGGCGTGCCGCCATGACTGCTGCCAGGCGTGTCTGGAAGCACGCCAAGCGCGGCAGGTCCGGTGGCGGGCGGAGCTAGCTGCCGAGGATTTTCGCCTTCTGGGCCTGGAACTCCGCGTCGGTGAGGATTCCCTGGGACTTCAGGTCCGCGAGCTTTTGCAGCTGGGTGAGGGTGTCCGTGGCCGGGGCAGCGGCCGGAGCGGGCTGCTGTTGTGCCTGTTGCTGCTGGTCCTGTGCGTACTGGTCTTGCTCCTGCTGCGCCCACCGGTTGCCCTGGCGGCGTGAGACGCGGTTAGACACCGCGGTCGCGGTGCCGGCGATGACGGCGGTGCGGGCGACACCCCGGATGAGTCGAGGCATGATCGTCTTCCTTTCCTGGCTAGATCAGTGTTCGGTCGCGTTGAGTGCTTCCGCGAGCTCGTCTTGCGGGATGTAGCCCGCGGCGACGACCTGCGCGGAGCCGCGTCGTAGCGCCTGGACGAAGGGCAGCGCCCAGTGGTTCTCGAAGATCATGATGGCGGCCGACGAGCCGGGTTCGATCGCCGCGGCCGCGTCGTCGAAGTCGGCATCGTCGAGGATCCCGGAGTTCGAGCCTTCGAAGATCGCCACGTCGAACTTGCCGTCATGGTCGATGTCCGCCAGTTCGATCATGCGCATCGATCCGTCCGCGTTCCGCCTGACGAACTCCAGGTCGAGGATCCTGATAAGGCCTCGATCCACGAGATCCACCAGCTGCGGGAACGCCTCTCCCGTCATCTTGTTCCCTGGGAACTCCACGATCAGGTAGCTGACCGGGCCAAGTGCCCCGGGCTGTGGTGCCGGAACCTCAGATGAGGTCATCGTGATAACTCCTTCACTAGCTAATCCGGGAATGATCGGTTTCCGTAAGGTCTGAGCGAGCGCGCTGCCTCGGCAGCCGCGGGCCGGCCGCGGCCGGGTCGGCCGAAGGCGGGACGGGGGCTGCCCGCCGGGCGATCAGCTTGCCCGCCTCCCACAGCGCGAGCAGGGCAATGGCCGGCACCAGCGCCCACGCGAACTCGCGCAGGTTGAGCTGCGTCGTGCCAAGCACCCGCCGCAATGCGTCCATCTGGGTGACGAGCACCGCCAGCACGAACTCGCCGAGCATCGCCCAGTTCATCTGCTTGCTGTCGAAGGTGGCGGTCGTGAGCACGGTGCCCGTCTCGCTGCGGCACTCGACGGCCGCGACGATCAGGCAGAGCGCGAAAGCGGTGAACGCGATCGAATTGCCGACCGCGAGGCTGCCGAAGTGCGACTGACCGAGCCTGATCATCAGCAACAGGCCGATCGTGATCGCCAGCCCGGCCAGGCCGACGGTGATTATCACCCCTTTGGTCAGCACGGATTCCCCGCGCGGGCGTGGCCTGCGCGCCATCAGCCCCGGGCTTTCCCGGGCGAACCCGAGCGCGAAGCCGAAGGGCGCGTTGACGATGAAGTGGATCCACAGCACCTGCGCGGGAGTGAACGGCTCGCCCGCGGCGATGTTGAACACGACCGCGCCGAGGAACGTGAGGACGAACACGACCAGCAGCACGAGAACGAAGCGGATGTACTTGGTCAGGTTGTCGTATATCTTGCGGCCCATCTCGACCGCGAACACGATCGTCGCGAAGTTGTCGTCGGACAGGATCATCCGGCCCGCGTTCTTCGCCACCTCGGTGCCTGAGCCCATCGCGATGCCGATGTCGGAGGCCTTGATGGCCGGGGCGTCGTTGACGCCGTCGCCGGTCATGGCGACCACGTGCCCCTTCTTCTTCAGCGTGTCCGCGAGCAGCACCTTATGCTCGGGGGCCACCCTGCCGACGACACCGATGCCGTCGATGCGGGCTAGCCGCTCGTCCTCGGACATGGCCGCGAGCTCGGCGCCGAGGATAGCCTCGCCGGGGATCCCGATTTGCCTGGCGATGGCCGCGCCCGTGATGACGTCGTCGCCGGTCACCATCCGTACCCGGATGTGGGCCGACTGAGCGCTGCCGACCGCCGCCCTGGACTCTTCCCTGGGCGGGTCGACCATCCCGACCAGGCTGGTCACCAGCAGGTCGTGCACGTAGCTGAGCAGGTCGCCGTCCGGGTCGAAGTCCGCGGGATCGATGTCCCTGAAGGCCGCCGCCATGACCCGGCGGCCGTCCCCGCCCATCCGCTCCATGTGCTCCTGGGCTCGCGCGTTCAGCCCCGTGTGCCACGGGATGCTCCTGCCTCCCGACAGCGCGCCGGCCGCCCTGGCCAGCACCGCGGGCGCGGCGCCCTTGACAAAACACCGAACCAGCGGGCGCCCCGAGCCGTCCGCGGCCGCGTTGAACGTGGCCATCAGCTTGTACGACGGGTCGAAAGGCAGGGTCGCCAGCCGGGGCAGGCGTTCCCTGGTGGCGTCGATGTCGAGCCCGCTCTTGTAGCCAAGGACCAGCAGTGCGCCCTCGGTGGGGTCCCCGACCACCGTGCCGTCGACCAGCGTGGCGTCGCTGGCGATCAGGAAGGGCAGGATGGCGTCTTCGAGGGTGTCCGTCGAGCCGGCGGCGTGATGGACCATGCCGTCCAGGCCGTAACCGGTGCCGGAAATCGTGTACCGGTCGGTGGGATCCACCACCTCTACCACGGTCATCTGGTTCATCGTGAGCGTGCCGGTCTTGTCCGAGTTGATCGCCGACGTGAAGCCCAGCGTCTCGACCGACGGCAGGTCCTTGACGATCGCGTTTCGCTTGGCCAGGTCCACGCCCCCCAGCGACAGGATCGTCTGCGTCACGGTGGGCAGCGCCTCGGGGATCGCCGCGATGGCCAGCGAGACCGCGCTGACGAACAGCGCGTCCCAGGCCTGTCCGCGGGAGCGGCCCAGCGCGAACATCACGATCATTGTCAGGCCGGCCGCCCCCGCGATCCACAAGGTCAGCCGGTTGAGCTGGCGGGTGAGGGGCGATTCCTCTCGTTCGGTCGCCGACAGCATCCCGGAGATCCGGCCAAGCTCCGTGCCGGCTCCGGTCGCCGTCACGATCATCGTCCCGCTGCCGTGCGTGACGGGGGTGTTCATGAACGCCATGTTCGTCTGCTCGCCGGGACCTAGTTCGCCGGCGCCGAGGGTCATGGCGTCCTTCGCGGCCGGGACGCTCTCGCCGGTCAGCGCGGACTCGTCGATCTGCAGCGCGCTGGCCGCGATGATGCGCCCGTCGGCGGGCACCTGATCGCCGGCCGACAGCAGCACCACGTCCCCGGCGACGAGTTCCTCGGCGGGGATGATCGCCTCCATGCCATCGCGGCGGACCCGGGCCGTCGCCTTCATCATGGATTTGAGCGCGTTCATCGCGCTCTCGGCCTTGCCCTCCTGCCGCATGCCGATCACGGCGTTGAGCACGGTCAGCGCCAGCAGCAGCACGCCCGTGCTCCACTGCTTGATCGCCAGCGACACGACCGCCGCGGCGACCAGGATGATCTGCATGTAACTGCGGTACTGGTCGATGAACCGGCGCCAGCCGGGCCTGGGCTTCTCCTCGGGCAGCGCGTTCAGGCCGTTGGCGCTCAGCAGGCCCGCTGCCCTGGCGGCACCCAGCCCGACCGCGGGGTCCACGCCGAACGTCTGGGCGACGGCTTCTGGCGACCGTGTGTACCAGTTGGCTGACTGCGCGACCCGGACGCTGCTTGTGTCGGCGTGCGTGGTCATGGCCAAACCCCGGCTTGGAGGTCGGCACGATCCCGAACACGACCGTCAGCGAGAGCAGGTAGAGGACGGCGGTCGCGATCGTGCCGAGCATGGTGGCCCTGGAAAGCACGACGGACATGAAGAAGCCGGGCGGCCGGCGCAGCCGTGCCAGCCCGCCCTGATATACCGCTGTCCGTCATGGCCAACCCCCTGCTGCCACGATCGGCTGACCGGCAAGGCGGCGCATCCCCCGTGAAAGGTGATGCACTCGGGGTACGTTCCTTCCGAACCGTTAGAGGTGATCGACATGCCGTTCGGAGTGCATTCCGAGGTTGGCAAGCTGCGTCAGGTCATGGTGCACAGGCCGGGCCTTGAGCACACCCGTCTCACTCCGTCCAACGCGAAGGAACTGCTCTTCGACGACGTCTTGTGGGTCAGCAAGGCTAAAGCGGAACACGACGCCTTCTGCCAGGTGATGCTCGACCGCGGGGTGGAGGTGTTCGAGGCCGAGCGGCTCCTCGCGGAAACGCTGCCGAAGCCAGAGGTCAAGGACTGGGTGTGCGACCACATCCTGAACGAGCGCGAGGTCGGTGTCACGGCGGCGCCCCGGGCTCGCGAGTGGGTTGAGACGGCCGAGCCGTATCAGGTGGCGGAATTCCTGATCGGCGGGATCACCGAGGCCGAGATCAGCGCCCGCGTGGGCCTGATGTGGGAGTCGGCCGACCCCGGGGGGATATTGCTGCCTCCGCTGGCGAACTTCATGTTCCAGCGGGACCCGTCCTGCTGGATCTATGACGGCCTCACGCTCAACCCGATGAGCATGCCGGCCCGCAAGCCGGAGACGCTGATCATGGAGGTCATCTACCGCTTCCACCCGATGTTCGCGGCCGAGACGTTCCCCGTCTGGCTGGGCGGCTCGGGCGAGGACTGGGGCCGCGTCAACATCGAAGGCGGCGACATCCAGCCAATCGGCAACGGCGCGGTGCTGATCGGCATGGGTGAGCGGACCACACCGCAGGCCGTGCAGTGGATCGCCCGCTCGCTGTTCCGCGCGGGCTCGGGGCGCTTGGTGCTGGCCGTGCAGCTGCCGAAGTCACGGCGGTACATGCACCTGGACACCGTCATCACCATGTGCGACCGCGACTTGGTCACGATGTTCCCCCAGGTGATCACGAACGCGCGTGTCTGGGCCATCCGGCCCGGCGAGTCCGCAGCAGATCTGGTCATCGAGGAGCAGGCCAGGCCGCTGCCAGAGCTGATGGCCGGCGCACTGGGCGTGCCGGAAATGCGGGTACTCGAAACCGGCGGGGACGCGTTCCAAGCCGACCGCGAGCAGTGGGACGACGGCAACAACGTCGTCGCCCTCGAACCCGGGGTGGTGATCGCCTACGAGCGCAACACCGCGACCAACGCCGCGCTGCGCGCCGCGGGGATCGAGGTCATCACGATCGAGGGCTTCGAACTGGGCCGAGGGCGAGGCGGCTCGCACTGCATGACCTGCCCGCTGCGACGCGATCCGGCGTGGTAGCAGAAGCCGCTAGTCCCGCACGCTGGCCAGGCTGTCGCGCAGGGCCCGCATGCCGGCCGGGGTCAGCGCCCAGTTCTGGTGAGACGGGCTGCTGGTTCCCTGGTTGACGTTGAAGTAGATCAACGCGGTCAGGTGGTAGTCCAGTGCCCCCTCGACGAGACCAGGAATGGCGGCGACCTGGCTGTTGAGCTGGCCGATCCCGGTCTCGTTGATCATGACGGGCTTATCGGTCACCGCGCGGATCTGGCTGATCGTTTCGCCGAAGACGCTTTCGAAGGTGTCGACCGCGGACACGTAGTAGGCGTCGATCCCGTACACGAGGTCATCGTGGACGGCGCGCCGGTCTCGCTGACCCCGACCGAGTACCGGTTGCTCGTGGCACTGGTCAAGAACCGGGGCAAGGTCCTCGCCCAGGGCAAGCTCCTCGAGCTGGCATGGAGCGGACCGCTTCGGGTAGGGCCTGACCGCGTGAAGTACGGCGTCATGCGGCTGCGCCGCAAGATCGGCAAGCACGCGGGTCCGGACTCCCGGATCGAGGCGGTCAGAGGTTTCGGCTACCGCTACAGGTAACTTGGTCGCGATGCCCGTTCTGGCCGGCACCTCAGGCTGGCAGTACCGGCACTGGCGCGGTTCCTTCTATCCGGCAGACGTACCGCAACGCCAGTGGCTCGAGTACTACGCCAGCCAATTCCCCACGGTCGAAAACAACGGCACGTTCTACCGGCTTCCCGCCCGCGAGTCATTCGAGCAGTGGCGCGCCCGGACCCCGGACGGGTTCGTGATGGCGGTGAAGGCAAGCCGGTATCTCACCCACATCCGGCGGTTGCGCGACCCCGAGGAGCCCGTGCACCGGATGCTCGACGCGTTCGCCGGTCTGGGCGACAGGCTCGGCCCGGTGCTGCTCCAGCTTCCGCCGACAATGCGGGCCGATGAGCAGCTGCTCGACCGGACGCTCGCATTGTTCCCCGCCGACGTGCGGGTCGCCGTCGAGCCGCGGCATGAGTCGTGGTGGAGCGACCGCACCCGCGAGGTGCTCGGCGCCCGCAACGCGGCGCTGTGCTGGGCGGACCGGGCGGCCCAGGCGGTGACCCCGGTGTGGCGCACCGCCGACTGGGGATACCTGCGCTTCCATGAGGGCACCGCCGACCCGTGGCCCCGGTACGCCGGCAAAACCCTGCGCGAATGGGGTCAGCGCGTCGCCAGCACCTGGCCGCCGCAGGCGCCCGTGTACGCGTACTTCAACAATGATCAGGGCGGCGCCGCGGTGCTGGACGCGGCCAGCTTTGCCCGCATCACGGAACTCCCGGCTTAGCGCAGCATGAGGATCCGGCCTCCAGGATCCCTGCCCTCTACTTTGTCCAGGTCGACGACGATCGCGACGCCGCGACGCCGGAAGTCCATCTGCCGCTCTCGCGGGTGCGAGTTGTCGAAGATGGCGGCGCGGGCGGCGGCTTCGGCCTCGAGGCGGGCCCGGCCGTAGAACGTGTACGAGGTCCGGCTGGCCGGATCGTGGTAAAACAGCGTCACCTTGGGCCTGGACGCTATGTGCCGCGGCAGACCGCCCTCGGGGTCGCGTGCCCACAGTGCGAGCTGGTCGTCCGAGTGCGCCTGGACCGTCCCGCGGAACGACACGTGGATCTCGCCGGTGTCGTCGGTGTAGGCGATCAGCACGGGCGTGCCGTTGTCGAGGGCGCCGTCGACCGCGTTCCTGATGTCGTCCGTGAGCCGCAGCGAGCTCGGCTGGACGGGCGCGGCGGGCAGGATCTGCTGCTCGACTCCGGCGATCGTCGCGCCATCGAACGCGAACACGAACTCAAACCCGCCGAATGGCGCCGTAGCGGGCAGTTCGGCGGTCACGGTGATCGAGTCCCCGTCGGCGACCGGCTCCGACCAGTGCGCGCCGCGGGCGAGCAGCCCGGCCGTCCTTGGCTCGCGTAGCAGCGCGAGCGCCGCCTCGGCGCCTTCGGCCCGCCCGAAATTGGTATCCACGACGACACCGGGCGCCAGATACCCGGCGACCGCGTCGACGTCACCCGTGACGAGGGCGTTCTGGTACGCCTCGACTGCTGAAAACCGGTCGCTCATACCCGCAAGCATCGCAGAAATCAGGCGTTGCTAACCAGGTTGCTAGAATGCTAGCATGCTTGTATGGTAGCAAGTCAGCAGTTCAATGTGTACCTGCCGCCCGACCTGGTTCGGGCCGTCAAACACGCGGCGGTCGACGAGGGCGTGTCACTGTCCCGGTTGGTCGAGCTGGCGCTGCGCGGCTACCTGGATGTGCTCGCGGCGCGCTACGCCGCCGAGGACGGGGCAGCAGACCAGAGGGAGCCGTAATGAAGCCGATCGTGATCAGGTACGTGCGTGACGTGGCAAGTGCGCGCCCGTTCTACGAGGCGCTCGGGCTGACTCGGGACTACAGCACCCGGCCTACGCGCCGGGGTCCGGTGATGTGGACGGAGATGACGGGCGACGGGGGCATGCTGGCGCTGCACCACCGGCCAGAGGACGGCCCGCACGCTTCGGTCGAGCTGTGTTTCGAGGCCGGCGAGGCGCTGGAGGACGTGCTCGGCCGGCTCCGCGCGGCGGGGTATGAGCCGGAGACGGAGATCGTGGACGAATCGTTCGGCCGGTCTTTCCAGGTACGGGACCCCGAGGGTCTGCTGCTGCAGGTGAACGAGAATGACCGGACGATCTGACGCGGTCGTGGTGAGCGGGCTCACCAAGGAGTTCGGCGCCACCCGTGCGCTGGACGGCATTTCGTTCCGCGTCTCGCCCGGCGAGATATTCGCGCTGCTCGGCCCGAACGGCGCGGGCAAGACCACGGTGATGCGCATTCTGCTGACCCTGCTGCGGCCCACGGCGGGCGTCGCGCGGGTGGCCGGCTTCGACGTGACCGAGCGACCGTCGCTGGTGCGCGGCCTGGTCGGCTGGGTGCCGCAGGAGCGCACCGCGGACCCGCTGCTGACCGCGCGAGAGAACCTGGTGTTCATGGCCGGCCTGCACCACCTGCGCCCGAAGGCGGCCCGCGCTCGCGTCACTGAGCTGCTCCAGTTCGCCGGCCTGGCCGGGCACGCCAACCGGCTGGCCGCGGACCTGTCCGGAGGGATGCGGCGCAAGCTCGAGCTCGCGATGGGGCTAGTGCACTTGCCGGCGGTCTTGTTCCTCGACGAACCCACCCTCGGACTGGACATCGGCGCCAGGCGCAGCCTGTGGGCGTATGTGCGGGACATCCGGGCCGGCGGCACGAGCGTGCTGCTGACCACGCACTACCTGGAGGAAGCCGACGCGCTCTGCGACCGGGTGGCGATCATCGACCACGGCCTGATCAAGGCGTGCGACACTCCGGCCGCGCTGAAGGCAGCGCACGGCGCGTCGTCGCTCGATGACGTGTTCCTCGCCGCCACCGGGCAGGACATGCCCGACCAGCTGCCCGCCGACCAGTTGGTGACGTCATGACGGTGGCCGAAGCGGGGTTGGCCGAGCAGCTGTGGCTCGAGCACCGTGCGCTCTTCGGCCGGTGGCTGGCGCGGCTGCGGCGCGAGCGGCTCGCCGTGCTCGCGCTTGTCGCCCAGCCGCTGGTGTGGCTGCTGCTATTCGGCCACTTGTTCGCGCGGATGGCGGCGGACGCGGCCATCCCCGGAAGCGACTACCTGCGATACGTGACGGCGGGCGCGGTCGTGATGACGATCTTCAACGCCTGCCTGGAAGGCGGCGTCGAGCTGCTGTTCGACCGCGAGTCCGGGTTTTTGATCCGCATGCTGGCCACGCCCGCGCACCGGCTGTCGATCGTGACAAGCAGGTTCGCCTACCTGGCCGCGCTGACCGGCGCACAGTCGGTGGTGATCCTGGCCGCGGCGTACGCTCTGGGCGTGCGGTTCGCGAGCGGGCTTGGGAGCGCCGCCGCCTGCCTGGCGATCGGCTGCCTGTTCGGCGCCGGGATCACTGCGCTCTCCGTCGGGCTGGCGTTCTCGCTGCGCAGCCACGCACAGTTCTTCCCGATCGTGACGTTCGCCGGGCTGCCGCTCACGTTCGCGAGCAGCGCTCTGGTGCCGCTGAACCTCATGCCCGCGTGGCTCGCGACACTCGCGAGGCTGAACCCGATGACCTACGCGATCGATTCGCTCCAGGGGCTGATCATGCGCGGCTGGCAGCCCGGTTCGCTGGCCGGGACGGCGGCGGTGCTGGCCGGCTTCGACGCCTGCTGCCTGGGGCTGGCCGCGCTGGCGCTGCGCCGCGGTATGCGCTGACATCTGCCGACAGTGAACGCCGATTCTGCCGACGGGGACGCCTGTCTACAGTGTTGGTATGGCCGAGGTCGCGAAGATCTACCCGCTGAAGAGGCAACAGCCAGAACCGCTATGGCGCCAGGTGCTCGGCAGTCGCTTGCGGGCCCTGCGCGCCAACCGCGGCGAGACGCTCGCCGAGACCGCCGACCGGGCGGGCATCTCGCCGCAGTACCTGTCAGAGATAGAGCGCGGCCGCAAGGAACCGTCCAGCGAGATGATCGCGGCCCTGGCCGGCGCGCTGGACACCACGCTCGCCGACCTGACGGCCGATGTCACAGAAGACCTCCGCCGCTCGCAACGCGAGCTTCGCGCGCTGGCCGACAGGTCCGTACTGCGACGGCAGCCGATCGCCCCACCAGCCCGTGCCACCCGCGCCCCATCCGTCCCAGACATTCTCGCCCTAGCGGCCTGACCCTCGCCCCGCCCCAGGAGCAACAAGATGAATGTCCCGTTCAGCTTGCTAGAACCAGCTGCACGGGACATTCATCTGGGGTGAAGCAGGGTTGAAGCGGGGGTGAAGCACGCTAGCCGGCGCGGACGCGCTCGGCTTCGGGGCGGGACATGCCGCGGTCGGTGAGGACCTGGTCGATGAGGCCGTAGTCCAGGGCCGCCTGGGCGGTGAAGATGCGG
>DATMKQ010000364.1:0-48759 GCA_035571275.1 Trebonia sp. | reverse complement strand
CTACATATTCCGCTCCCGCGTCACCGACTTCTCCCGGGAGGCACGCGGCGAGACCATCCTGCACGAGATGGCGCACATGTGGTTCGGCGACCTGGTGACGATGCGCTGGTGGGATGACCTGTGGCTGAACGAGTCGTTCGCCACCTGGGCAGGCACGCTGGCACAGGCCGAGGCCACCCGGTGGACTCAGGCATGGACCACGTTCGCTGAGGTCTACAAGTCGTGGGCGTACCGGCAGGACCAGTTGCCATCGACCCACCCGATCGCGGCCGACATCCCCGATATCCACGCGGTCGAGGTGAACTTCGACGGCATCACCTATGCCAAGGGCGCCGCCGTCCTGAAGCAGCTCGTCGCGTACGTGGGGCGCGAGAATTTCCTGGCCGGCGTGCGGCGGTACTTCGCCGAGCACTCCTGGGGAAACGCGACGCTCGCGGATCTGCTGTCCGCGCTCGAGGTGGTTTCCGGGCGGGAGCTGAGCGCGTGGTCACGGGAATGGCTGGAAACGGCCGGGGTAAACACGCTGCGCCCGTCCTACACCCTCGACGCCGAGGGCCGCTTGGCGACCTTCGCTGTTATCCAGGAGGCGGCGGAGTCTCATCCAGCGCTGCGCTCGCACCGGATCGCCATCGGGCTCTACGACCGAACAGATCTGGGCCTGGTCCGCAGGGCGATCGTCGAGATCGACGTATCGGGCGCGAGCACCGACGTGCCGACCCTGATCGGGCAGGAGCGGCCCGACCTGGTGCTGGTCAACGACGACGACCTGACGTATGCCAAGGTCCGGCTCGACGAATACTCGCTGGCGACGCTGATCGAGGCGTCGATCGGCTCGTTCAGCTCGTCGCTGCCCGCCGCGGTGTGCTGGGCCGCGGCCTGGGACATGTGCCGGGACGGCGAGATGGCCGCCAGGGACTACGTGCGGCTGGTACTGGACGGGGTCTCGTCGGTGCGTGACATGAGCGTCGTCCAGACGCTGCTCCGGCAGGCCGCCCAGGCGGTGCGACGGTTCGCCGACCCGGCCTGGCGGGATGCCGGGCTCGAGCTGATGGCCTCGTCGCTGCGGTCACTGATGCTGGCGGCGCCCGCGGGGTCCGACCACCAACTCGCGTACACCCGGGCGTTCGCGGGAGTCGCCACGTCGCCGGCCGACCTGGAACTGCTGTCCGGGCTGCTGTCAGGTTCGACCGTCGTGGCGGGCCTGGCCGTCGACACCGACCTGCGGTGGATACTGCTGCGCCGCCTGGTCAGCCGGGGCGCCTACGGAGAAGCGGAGATCGACTTGGAGCTGACGCGGGACGCGACAGACGCGGGCGAGCGGCATGCCGCCACCTGCCGGGCCGCGGTGCCGTCCCAGTTGGTCAAGCGAGAGACGTGGGAGACCCTAACCGACGGCAAGCTGACGATCGCGATGTTCCGGGCGACCCTCACCGGCTTCGTCGACCCGGACCAGCGCTCGCTCGTCGAGCCGTACCGGCCGGCGTACTTCGCGGTGGTGGGAGACGTGTGGCGGGAGTGGAGCTCGGCGATGGCGCAGGACTTCGTGGCCGGCGGCTACCAGATGTGCGCGGTGAACGTCGAGACCGTCGCGGTCACCGACGAGTACCTGGCGACCCACGACACGCCGGCCGCGCTGCGCCGGCTGCTCATCGAAGGCCGCGACGAGGTGCTCCGCTCGCTGCGCTGCCAGGAACGAGACCGCGCCGCCTCGTTACGACAGCACCTTGCCCCTGAAGTTGCGCAGCCCGATGGCCAGGAACAGCGCCCCGAACCCGGCGACCACCGGGTACACGACGTACAGGTGCATGTGCGGCGCGTCGGTGAACGCCGCCCGCATGCCCTCGTTCACGTAGAGCAGCGGGTTGATCAGCACCAGCGTCTGCAGCCAGTGGAAGCTGCCGATCGTGACCGGGGCGAGCTTGGTCCACGAGTAGTAGGTGCCGCCGAGGAACGTGATCGGCAAGATGATGAAGCCGAACATCAGGCCGATGTTCCTCGGCTCGAAGCTGGTCCCGAGCACTAGCCCGAGCCCGGCCATCGCGATGCAGGCCAGCGGCACGAACGTCACGATTATCAGCCAGTGCAGGTTCAGGTGCGCCTCAACGCCTGGCGCGTGCACGACCGAGGCGATCGGCAGCACGATGATCGCGGACAGCACGCCCTGGGCGGCGCCGGAGAGCACTTTCGCGATGGCCACCAGCCAGATGGGGCACGGCGCCTGCACCCGGTCCTCGATCTCCCTGGTGAAGCCGAACTCCTGGGCCATGGCCAGGGCGATCGACTGCACGCCCTGGAACATGACCGAGATGCCGACGACCCCGGGCACCAGGATCGTGGCGAACTCCGATTCCGCCACCGTGCCGTGACCGCCGATGCCCTGCCCGATCTTCGGGAACACGTAGAGGAAGACGAAGCAGAGCAGGAAGGGCTGGATCAGCGTGCGCAGCACGAATTCCCGGAGGTTCTTGCGCAGCACCACCAGGTCACGCAGGAGCAGGGCGGCTAGCGCGGTCCGGCTGGCCGCGGCGACCGAGCGGGTGGGGCCGCCGCCGATCCGGCGCGCCGGGGCCGGTGTGGTTACCGAGGCGGTCATTCCTCCCTCAACTCCCTTCCTGTCAGGTTGATGAACACGGTCTCCAGGCTGGGTTCGGCGACCGACACGTCGACGAGCTGGAAGCCACCGTGCTCGGCCGCCAGCACGATGCGCGGGACCAGCCCGTCGCTGCCTTGGACGTGCAGTTCGAGCCTGCCGTCCGCCATCCGCGTCCTCGTGACACCCGCCACGTCCCTGGTCAGCACCTCGGCGAGACCGTTGACGTCGCCGGTGGTGCGCACCGTGACGATGGTGTCGGCGCCGATGGTCTGCTTGAGCGCGGCGGGGGTGTCGAGGGCGAGGATCCGGCCGTGGTCCATGATCGCGACCCGCTCGCAGAGCTGGTCGGCCTCCTCCATGTAGTGGGTCGTCAGCAGAATCGTCTGGCCGTCCCCGTTCAGCTCGCCGAGCAGGTCCCACAGCGCGAGCCTGCTCTGCGGGTCGAGGCCGGCCGTCGGCTCGTCGAGGAAGAGCACCGAGGGCCGGTGGAAGATGGCCCGCGCCACCATGAGCCGCTGGGCCATGCCGCCGGACAGGGCGTACACCGACGCCTTCGTCCACCTGGACAGCTGGAACCGCTCAAGCAGCTCATCGGAGATCTTCCTGGACTCCTTCGCCTTGATGCCGAACAACCGGCCGTGGAAGTACAGGTTCTCCCACACCGTGAGCTGGCGGTCCAGGGTGTTCTGCTGGGAGACGATCCCGCTCAGCTGCTTGGCGAGCGCCGGCTGCGCCTTGACGTCCACCCCGGCCACGAACGCCCGGCCCGACGTCGGGACCACCCGGGTGGTCAGCATTCCGGCGGTCGTGGTCTTGCCCGCGCCGTTGGGTCCGAGCAGGCCGAATATCTCTCCGGTCCGGACGTCCAGGTTGAGTTTGTCGACGGCCGCGAAGTCCGTTCCCGGGTAGACCTTGGTCAGGTCTTCGGTATGAATGACCGCGGCTGGCTCGGCACCGGACATCCCGGCCGGGCTCTGTGCGGCTGCTGCGATGCTCATAGAACACTCAGCCTAAGCGCAGGCGCAGAGAGCCCCGGCGGGGACCGGCGCGGCGCCGCCCCGGCTTCGTGGCCGGGACGGCGCCGCGGTTTCTGGCCGGCGGGCCGCTAGCCGATCGTGTAGGTGTACGGGAGCGCGGCCAGGTCGCTTCCTTCTGGGTAACTTCCTGGCAGCTCGTTGTACGTCACCGCGCCGGAGTTGAGCGAGAAGTCGGAGACGTAGATGGTTCCTGACACCACGGTTCCTGAGGTGCCGCTTGGCGTGATCGTCACCGGGATCGTGACGCTCTGGCCGGGGTTGACCACGTAGGGATTGAACCCGCTAGCGGCGTTCGTGCTGTCCAGCCAGAAGTCGCCGGTGGGCGAGCTGACCGTTGGGTCAAAGCCGGCCGTGGTCGCCGTCATCGACACATGGGCCGTGACTTTCTTGGCCGCGTTCTTGCCGATCGGCCCGACGAGGAATGGCGTGACCGACCAGTTGCCCGCGGGGACGTCGGGCTCCGACAGCGATCCCGTGGCCGTCTTGCCGGACGATGAGACGAGGTCCGGGTCGCCGAACGGGTACGAGAAGTCGAAGTACAACGGAGAAGGCGACGAGACCGTCGCCTTGATCGCGGTCGTGTGTGAGGGGACGAGGAAGGTCGGCACGACGCCGTTCACGTTAGGCAGCGTGAGGGTGGGCGTCGACTGCGGCGCGAGGTTGACGGTGGTCTGCGTGCTCGTCCTGGCGTCGACGAAATACGCCTCGGGAGTGGTGCCGTCGTTCTGCACCGTTACCATCGCGGTCACTGGCGTGCCCGCGGCCAGCGTGGTGCTCGCCGAGTCGGGCAGCCCGGTGACAGTCGTGCTGACCGGGGTGTCGTTGATGGTGACCGTGAACGGCTGGGCCACCGCGGTCCCCGACACCACGCCGTAGAAGTCGACCGCCAGCGTCCATAGCCCGGGACTTGGGTTCAGGACGTGCAGCGCGGTGCCGACTTCTGGCTGGATCTCGGGGGCTCCGAAACCCGTCGTCACCAGCAGCCCGTTGGACGCCGCGGACACCGCGTTCCCCGACGGATCGATCAGTTCGGCGAACAGGGGGTTGCTGGCGCTGCCGGTGTCGACGCTGACGTTCAGCGCCGGGAGCCCGGACGGAATCTGAACCTGGTAGTACTGCGTCTGCCCGGTGTCGCTTTGACGGCCGTTACCGCCGGTCAGCGTGCCGGTTACCGTCGTCGACGGGTCCGGCGTCGGCACCAGCGAGCGAAGCGTGACCGGAATCGAGGTCACCACGGTGAACGTCGGGGCCTTGGCCGAGCTGCGCACGATGATCGAGCCAGACTCATCGCCCGCCTGCGACGGCGTGGACGCAGTGAACAACACGGAACCGGAGGCACCCGGTGCGAGCGTCATCGAGTTGCTTGTCAGGTGGCCGAACGACTGCCAGGTCGCGGTGCTCGCCACGAACTGCGCGGAAACCGGCGCACCGGTCCCCGCGGTCCCTATCAGGGCCGTCCACTTGCCCGCCGCCGGGTTGGAGACCTGGGCGTTGCCGTAATTGCCGACGCCCTGCGGCAGGTTGTACTCGCCGAGTTGGCCGCCGGGGGAAATGAGGCTCAAGTCGACCACCCCGACGAGCGAGACCGAGGCGTTCAGCCGGGCTATGCCCTTCGGCACCGTGAACGTGACCTCCGTGGTGTAGCCGCTCGCGCTGGTCAGCGACAGCGACCTGGCGGAGACTGCCGTGTACGGCGAGAGCATCCGGCTGGACAGGCCGAGCGTTACTGTCGAGGCGCCGTCGTTGGTGAGCGTCTCGGTGAATCCTTGTGTGGTGCCGACCTGGCCGACGGCGTTGAGCTGAGTCGGGCTGGCCAGGACGGCCTGACCGGCCGGCTTGACCGTGGCGCCATGCCAGGATCGGGCGGCCAGCACCGCCTGGTAGGCGTCGATCATCCCCGCGCCCTGCTGTTCGGCCGGTGCGTCGATGTTCTGCGCGGTCGACACGATGATCTGCTTGACAATGGCCGGGGACGGCGTGGCGCCGTGGTGCGCCTCGCGGTACGCCTGGATCACGAGGGCGGCGACTCCGGAGGTCAGCGGCGCCGCCTCGCTCGTGCCGCCTTGCAGCTCGATCGACGCGGCCTGCCCGGAGAAGTTGGTGCAGGCGGCGAACTTGGCCGGGTCCGGCGTGCACAGCGCCCAGTTCAGGTCGCCGGGCGCGACCACGTCGACGGTGCCGCCCGTCTGGTCGAAGCCGCCGGAGCTGAGCCCGCTGATGTTGTCGTTGAGCCAGCCCTTCACCCCGGGCGCGGTGATGCCGCCGATCCCGGTCTGCGCGTACGCGCGGTACGTGGTCGTGGCGCCAGCCGAGATGACGTTCGGGTCGGTGGCGGGCGAGCCGATCGTGTTGGTCGACCCGGCGTCGCCGGTGGACACGTCAACCGTCACGCCGGCCTTGACGGCATCGTCGTCGGCCATCCGGACCAGGTCGAGGCTGGCCGCGTCGGGGAACGGGTTGTCGCCGAACGACTCGTTGAGAACGTTGACGTGGTCATGCGTGACGGCGTAGTCGACGGCCTCGAGGAACACGGAGTTGAAGGCCACGGTGGCGGAGCCGAACACGTTCAGCCCGACCAGGCTGGCACCGGGCGCCACGCCGAGTATCCGGATGTCGCACGGCGCGGATAGGCCAGCGCCGTAGCTGGCGACGTTGTAGACGTGCCGGCCTTGCGCGGCGATCGAGCTCGCGTCAAGGAAGGCCTCGGCGCCGTCCGTCGGCGCGTTCGTGCCGGTCCCGCTGAAGTCCTGGTAGTCACTGAAGACGTGCTGGCCGTTGGCCCGGATGAAGTCGGGGTTGTTGGGGTCGAGGCCATCGGCGATCCATGCCACCTTCACCCCCGCACCCGTGTAGCCCAGGGCCTGAGCCGACGAGCCAGCGGGCTCGGCGGCGTTGATGGCCTCGATCGCCTGCGGGTTGAGCTGTACCTGGCCCTTGGGCGCGCACGCCCCGGGAAGCGGCTTCAGGCCCGGCGCGGCCTTGGCCTTGGCCGGGGTGGCCGGCGCGGTCGCGACCGGGATCGGCAGGTCCGGCACTACCTCGGCCACGGCGGGGTTAGCCGCGAGCAGCTTCGCCGCGCCGGGCGACACCGTCGCGGCCACGGCGTTCACCAGCGAGATGCTCTTGACGTCGCGGGCGGCCGTTGCCGTGAGTTCGGACATGACGCCTTGCTGCAGGCTCCTGACCATGGCCGTTCGCCGCGTTGCGTCCGACGTCGTGTCCGGCAGGCTGGTGGCCTGGTTCTTGAGCACCACGATCACCTTGTCGGTGACGTTGGTTGACAACGCGCGGGCCTCGGCGGGTGACAGGGTCACCTGGCCAGTGCCCGCGTTGTGCCCGGTCTGCGCTTGGGCCGCTGTCATGGCTGTAGTGACAGTAGTGGCCAGAGCTAGAAGGAAGACAGGCGCGGTGATCGCCGCTACCCGCCGCACTCTCGTATACCCCATAGGTAGTTTCCCATCCGAACTTTTTCGTACGTGCTGGCACGCTCGACGCTCATAATTCCGGACGGGTTACCAGAGTGTCTATTGTTTCTTGTTTACTGCGATCAATTTAGCCACGGGCGTCACCAATGGTGATCGACGAGGCGATCTGTGTGGCGAAGGTACCGCACGCCCTGTTTCATGTAGACGCGCGGGTTGGTGTCCAGGTACCTGGCCCAAGCCGGGTCGAGTTCTCCGCGATACACCGCGTAACGCGCCAGAGCGTAGCCGAACATCTGCTCGGTCATGTACCCGAGCCGTCGCGACTGCCAGCCACCAGCAGGCTCGATCACGGACCAGGAAATGCGGCCGAAGCTAAAGGCCGCGTTCGCGGTGAAGATACCCATTCCCAGGTACACGGTCGCCAGATCGGTGAGCGGTTCGTGATCCTGGCGGTCGGGGCTCATCCGGCGCTCGCCGAAAAGCCGCACGTGCGCGAGTTCGTGCGCGATCACGGCAAGTAGTCGCGCTGGCTCGCCGACATTGGACCGGTCGATCGTAACGACATGCAGTCCGTCCTCGTCGGCATCTGTGTACGCGCCCGCCGCCCCTGAAGAGCGAAACGTCCCCATTCCGCCAGGGAACAGCCGCCTGAAATTCTCCGCTTCGTCAAGGTCTTCGGAGAACTGCACGTCAACGTCGGCCTGCACGCCCATGTAGCGAGCGACGGAGCGGACCAAGGCGCGCACGTCAGCGTCGCTGCCAGCAAACGGCGGCGGAAAATACTCGCTCGTGGGCAGGATCACCGGGACGTTCAGCGGCGCGACACCGAACTCGCGGCGCAGCCATTCGATGCTCTCCTCGATCCAGGTTCGCTCACGTTCCTTGACCGGGCAGCGCGGGTTGAACAATGGGATAGCGGACCGCCTTTCATGCGTACGCGGACAATCGTAAGCAGGTTCGCGGGCCTGCGGAGCGGACGGCACCGCATTCAGCGCGGTGGTAAGACTGGGGCATGAGTGAACCACTGGGCGACCTGCGAGACCCTAGCTCGGTGGCAAGCCCCGGCATGAAGAAAATCCTGGTCGCCGGGAGCACCGGCGCAGGCAAGACCACGCTGGCCCGAGCCCTCGCCGCGCGCCTGGAGATTCCTTTCCACGAGATGGATGCGCTGGCCTTCGCCGGGCCTGGCTGGCGCGAAAACGAGCGCCTAGCGCAGGACGTGTCGCGGATCGTTTCCGGGCCGTGCTGGATCTTCGATTCCTTCGGCTACCCCGAAGTCCGGGACCTGCTGTGGTCCGGGGCCGACACCATCGTCTGGCTTGATTACCCGCGCTCGGTCGTCATGCACCGCGTCCTGCGCCGGTCCGCGGTCCGCACGCTGCTCAGGCGCCGCGTCTTCGGCGGCAACGTGGAAACCGTTGGCTCCTGGTTCAGCGCTAGCCACCCTGCCTGGTGGGCCTGGTCGCAGTACGCCGGACGCCGGGCCGAGATCGCCTCTCGCTGCGCCAGGTTCGCCCCGCTCAACGTCATTCGCCTCACCTCGCCGCGAGCGGCGGCGGAATGGCTCGCCACCGTCCCGCAACGGGTAGTTTGAGCGCATGGACGAGAACCGTGCCCGGCGGGTCACCGACGCGCTCAGAGACCGCGGCATTAACGCGCATATGGAAAACGCCGGGATTGATATATACGGAGTCCGTGTCGTGCTCGGCGGTGGGCGCGAGGCGATCTGGGGTAACGAGGGCACGGCGTCCCTGGCGGCCGAGGTGCTGCTCGACGGTGATCTGGTTGGCTTCATCCCGGAGATCGCGGGTTCCGAGGCATTCGATGACGCCCAGGTGGTGGATGCCATCGCGCGGGCTGACTACGACGAGCCCGAGGGCCGGGAGCTTCCAGAGGCACCGCCGCCTGCCGCGCCGCTGACGCGAGAGGGCGGGGTGTTCCGGCGTTTTCTCGGCGGCTTCCGCTACGACTCGGAATAGCGGGCGGCCGTCATGGGTACTGCTGGGCCAGACGATGGCGGCGACTACGCGCGGCGGCTGCGTGCGCTTCCTGTCGATGAGGTTCTCAGGGAATTCCTGTTCAGCCTGCTCAACACGGCCCAGGCGAAGCTGGGCCGGCGTGACGCCCGGCTGCTGATCGACGTGACCGCGGTGGCGCACGACCACGCGCGCCATTACCTGCCGGGTGAACTCGCCCGGCAGATCGACCAGGTACTGGGACAGCTGCGGATGAGCCAGGTGAACGCGGAAGCCCGGGCGGGCCGACCGGAAGAGAACGACCTGGACCGGCTCCCGGCGCCGCCGTCAGCCGCGGCGGGTCAGTAGCCTGACTCGGTCAGCTGTGGCCCGAGATAGCGCGGGCGACCGCCTTGCGGACGTGTTCGGCGACGTCGTCGAGCGGGATCGCCACGGTCTCGCCGGTGGCCCGGTCGGTTACCTCGACGGTCCCTGAAGCCAGCCCGCGCTTGCCGATCGTCACCCGAAACGGGATGCCGACCAGTTCGGCGTCGCTGAACTTGACTCCGGCACGGACCGGGCGGTCGTCGATGATCGTGTCCACTCCGGCGTCCAGAAGCTGGCGGTACACCCGCTCGCCCGTCTCGGAGACAGTCTCGTCGTCGTGCTGGGCGACCACCACGACCGCCTCGAACGGCGCGACCGCGGCCGGCCAGACGATGCCCTTCGAGTCGTGGTGCACCTCGATGATCGCCGCCATCGCGCGCTCCACACCGATGCCGTACGAGCCCATGATCGGCTTGACCGGCTTGCCGTCCGGTCCGGACACCGACAGGTCCATCGCGTTAGCGAACTTGTACCCGAGCTTGAAGATGTGCCCGACCTCGATGGCCTTGATCACCTCAAGCTCATGGCCGCACCGGACGCACGGCTCCCCCGCCGCCGCGGTGCGCAGGTCCGCCCATTGTCCGACGGCGATGTCACGCGCCACCTCCACACCGCGCACGTGCACGTCGTCGGTGTTCGCGCCGGTCACCATCCCGGACCTGCCCCGCAGGGCCGGGTCGGCGATCACCGGCAAGGAGGTCACGCCGACCGCGCCGAGCGACCCCGGTGCGGCGCCCAGCGCCGCGACGATCTCGTCGGCGGCGGCGGGACGGACGGTGACCGCGCCCGTGGCGTCGATGAGCTTCTGCTCCTCCAGCGCGTCGTCACCGCGCACCAGGACAAGGGTGAGCACACCGTCGAGCACATAGACCAGCGTCTTGATCTGCCGGTCGGCTGGCGCGTCGTAGCCGGACGCGAGGTCCTCGATCGTCCGCACGCCCGGCGTGTCGAACCGCGATGGCGCGTCCAGCGCGAACACCGCGTCCGCCGGGGCATCGACCGGCGGTAGCGCGGAGCTGGCCTTCTCCACGTTCGCCGCGTAACCGCAGTCAACGCACCGAACGATGTCGTCTTCCCCGGTCTCCGACGGGCAGACGAACTCGGTGGAGTCCGACCCGCCCATCGTGCCGTTGGAAGCCTCGGCGGGGATCGCCGGGATGCCGAGCCGCTCGAACGCCCGCGTGTAGGCCTGGAAATGCAGGTTGAACGACTTGTCAAGCCCTGCCGCGTCCAAGTCGAAGCTGTAGGAGTCCTTCATGGTGAACTCACGGGTCCGCATCAGCCCGGCCTTCGGCCGCGCCTCGTCGCGCAGCTTCGTCTGGAACTGGTACCAGGCCTGCGGCAGCTGCCGATAGGAGGTGAGCTCGGTGGCCAGCGTGGCGACGATCTCCTCGTGCGTCATGCCGAGCGCGAGGTCGGCCCCCTTGCGGTCACGCAGCCGGAACATCGCTTCGCCCATCAGCTCCCAGCGGCCGCTGCGCAGCCACGGGTCGGCCGGGTGCATGACCGGCATCAGGATCTCCTGGGCGCCGATCCTGTTCATCTCCTCGCGGATGATGCCGATGACCTTCAGCCGGACCCGGACCGCCAGCGGCAGCAGCGAGTAGTGGCCCGCCATGAGCTGGCGGATGTAACCAGCGCGCAGCAGCAGCCGGTGGCTGGGCGCGCCCGCCTCCGCGGGGTCCTCGCGCAGCGTCGGAATATGCATACTTGACCAGCGCACGCTTGCCTCCCGTTCTAAGTTCAACCCGGAGTTTATCGCCGACGGCAGCACGGCGCGGGCGAGCCAGGCGCGGCGAACGAGGACGCCTGGTTGATCGCGAGCAGGGAGGCCAGGTCGGCGGACGGTACGTTGCCCATCCAGTCCACGGCCATCGTCTGCCCGGCCTGGGTCCCGGGCAGCCCGGGCACGCTCACCCCGGAGACCTGGTAACCGGGAGCGGACAGCGCCACCTCGTACCACACCGACGGCAGCGTCTGCGGCAGGTGCGGGTCCCCGCCAAGCACGGCGCTCTGCTTGCCGCCGGTCACGGCTGACCCGTTCGCCGCCCACGCGTTGCTGTCGGGTACTGGTGAATAGAACCGGCGGGGAGCCGGCTGAGCTGCGCGAGTAACCGCGCCGCCGCATCCGATACCGCTTTATCGTCTTCCGAACGAACCGGCGCGGCTGTATTCGGGGTTTGTGCGTCGGCGCTCGAGGTCCATCTCCGACAGCCGGAACTTCGCGTGCACGTAGCCGAGCGCGAGGAACAGGTCGTGGTCGCTGCTCGCGCTGATCGACGCGAGGCCCTGCTTGGTGAACGACACGGTGACGGGCGCGGTGAGCCTCTGGATTCGAAGGGTCTGCGACGTCACCGGCTGTCCGCCCGCAGCCGACGTCCAGGCACCGCGGCCCGGGTCAAGCGCCGGCCCGGGCGCCGGGATCGTGCCATAGCCGAAGCCGAGTACACCGAGCAGCACCGCCGAGACCGCGACGGCGGCCACCACATTGACCACTCGGCGCAGCCGCCGTGCCTTGGTCACACCACTCCCCCGCTTAAACATTTCGCCTGTTTTATCACGTCTGACTGACCACTTTCGTCCACTACCTGCATGCTTAGGCCCTTTTTAAAGGCGTACTTGAAGGGGACAATTGATTACTGAGCGCTGCATCCCGCTGCGCTGAAATCGGTACGCTGAGGTGGTGAGATGGATGGCTTGGCCCCGGATCAAGAACTCCAGGTCATCAGCGCTGCCCGGGACACACAAGCACAGCGCCGTGCAGGTCAACGTGACACCGGCACCTGACGCTGACCCTGCCTCCGAGAGGCAGAACACAGGGGTCAGCGGCACTCGACACTCCGTAGTCGATCCCCCGGCAGGCGGCGCTTTCCGCGCTCGCCCGCGACATGCGGACCGCGGCACCGACGCCGGCGAACCGCCCGCAGAAACCGAGGAGACGACGGCATTCGGTTACGACGACGACGAACCGCTGGACAGCGGGATCGCCATCCTCGGCGGCATTCCGACGACCGAGGTCCCCGGCGACGCGCCGACCGCGCCGCAGCCCATGGTGAATGAGCCGATCGCGCAGCCGCGACCGGCGAGTGAGGTGCCGAGCAAGCCCGCGGCATCCAGCCCAGGTTTCGGGATCGGGTACGGCGGAAGGCCAGTGGCCTCGACCGGTGGCCAGCCCAAGAGGGTCCGCGACCTTGGCCTGGACCAGCGGTTGCGGATCTGGCGGTGGCGCCTGCTCATCGTGGTGGTCGTCGGCGTCGCCTCCTGGCTGCTGCTGCGGAACGTGCCCGTCACCCTGACGCTCATCGTCCTGGCCGGCATCATCGACATCATCTACCGGGCACGCACGGTCGGTTCGGTCCCCACCGGGGGAAACCCCGACCGGGCACAGCGGCGTACTCGGCGGCAGCTGGCCGGCATGCGGCGCCGCGGCTACCTCACGCTGCACGCGCGGCCCATCCCTGGCAGCCGGGAGGTCATCGACCACCTGGTCGTCGGCCCGACCGGGGTATACGCGATTGACTCGGAGAAGTGGCGCAAGGACTTTCCCATCCGCACCAGCAAGGGCAAGCAGCTCTGGCACGGACCGGACAGCAAGACGCCGCGTTTGGAGCACGCCAGCTGGGAGGCGCGGCAGGCTAGCCAGCGGCTGTCAGCGGCGGTCGGCAGGGAGGTCGTCGTCCGGCCCGCGATGGCCGTCTACGGCCCGGCGGTCCCGTGGGACTTCGCCACGATCAGGGATGTGGACGTTTTCAGCGGCCCCAGGCTGCGCAAGTACTTCGCGCGGCGCGCCAGGAAGAAGGACATCCAGCGGCTCACGCCCGATGAGGTGCGGGAAATTTTCGACGCCGCCGGCGCGGTCCTGCCGGATGTCGCCCCGCACAGACGCAGCGCCGCACCTTCAGGGAGCGCTACCCCGGTAGGCTGAGCTTCCTAGCAACTGAGGGGAGTTCGGCATGCCACCGTTGAGGTCCCGCACGGTCACGCACGGCAGGAACATGGCCGGGGCGCGCGCGCTGCTGCGCGCGACCGGGGTAGCCAGTGAAGACCTCGGCAAGCCGATCATCGCGGTCGCCAACAGCTTCACCGAGTTTGTCCCCGGCCACGTGCACTTGCGGGAAGTCGCGATCGTCATCGCCGACGCGATCCGCGCCGCGGGCGCGATTCCCCGCGAGTTCAACACGATCGCGGTCGACGACGGCATCGCGATGGGGCACGGCGGCATGCTGTACTCGCTGCCCAGCCGGGAACTGATCGCCGACTCGGTCGAGTACATGGTCAACGCGCACTGCGCGGACGCGCTGATCTGCGTCTCCAACTGCGACAAGATCACGCCCGGCATGCTGATCGCCGCGATGCGGCTGAACATCCCCACGGTATTCGTGTCCGGCGGCCCGATGGAAGCGGGCAAGGTGGGCGCCGCTGACCTGGCCGGGGGTGTCAGGAAGCTCGACCTGATCGACTCGATGGTGGCGTCGGCTGACCCGTCGGTGTCCGACGCGGACCTGGCCGCGATCGAAGAAGCGGCCTGCCCCACCTGCGGATCCTGCTCGGGCATGTTCACCGCGAACTCGATGAACTGCCTGACCGAGGCGATCGGGCTCGCGCTGCCGGGCAACGGGACCACGCTCGCCACCCACGTCGCGCGGCGCGCACTGTTCGAGAGGGCCGGCTCGGTGATCGTGGCGAACACCAAGCGGTACTACGACGATGGGGACGAGTCCGTGCTGCCGCGCTCGGTCGCCAGCAGGGACGCGTTCGAGAACGCGATGGCGCTGGACGTGGCGATGGGCGGGTCGACCAACACGATCCTGCACCTGCTCGCGGCCGCCCACGAGGGCGGCGTCGACTTCGGGCTCAAGGAGATCGATGAGCTGTCCCGGCGGGTGCCGTGCCTGTGCAAGGTCGCGCCTAGCAGCTCGTACCACGTCGAGGACGTGCACCGGGCGGGCGGCATCCCCACCATTCTCGGCGAACTTGACCGGGCGGGACTGCTCAACCGCACCGTGCACACAGTGCACCGGCTGCCGCTCGCGGACTGGGACCTGCGCTCGGGGGCCACCTCGGACGAGGCAATCGAGCTGTACCACGCGGCCCCCGGCGGGGTGCGGACCACGAAGGCGTACTCGCAGGACTCCCGGTGGGCGTCGCTTGACGTCGACGCGGCGGCCGGGTGCATCAGGGACGTCGCGCACGCCTACAGCGCCGACGGCGGGCTCGCCGTGCTGTACGGAAACATGGCGCCGGATGGAGCGATCGTAAAGACGGCCGGCGTGCCGGAAGAACTGCTCACGTTCAGCGGGCCGGCCCGGGTCTTCGAATCGCAGGAGGACGCCGTCGATGGCATCCTGGGTAACCGCGTGGCCGCCGGGGATGTCGTGGTCATCAGGTACGAGGGCCCCCGTGGCGGGCCCGGCATGCAGGAAATGCTGTACCCGACCAGCTTCCTCAAGGGCAAGGGCCTCGGCCGGGCCTGCGCGCTGATCACCGACGGCCGGTTCTCCGGCGGTACCTCCGGGCTGTCGATCTGCCACGTCGCGCCCGAGGCGGCCGCTGCCGGGACGATCGCGCTCGTGCACGACGGCGACCGGATCGTGATCGACATCCCGCGCCGCGAACTGCGGCTGGACCTACCGGAAGCCGAACTCGCCGCGCGGCGTGCCGCCGTGCTCGCGACGCTCGGCTCGTACCGGCCGGCCAGCCGGCAGCGGCCGGTCAGCCCCGCGCTGCAGATCTACGCGGCGATGGCCACGTCGGCGTCGACGGGCGCGGCACGCGACGTCTCGGCCATCACCGGCACGTCCGGGCAGTGACCGCCGCCGGGTTCGTCCGGGCGGCACGCGCTTCTGACGCGGCTGGCCTCGCGCGCGTCCAGGTGGCGAGCTGGCGGGTCGCGCTCGCCGGACTGGTGCCTGACACCGTGCTCGCCGAGCTGACAAGCGCCGACGCGGAACGCCAGTGGGCCGGTCGCTGGCTGGAGGCGATCACCGGCCCGCCCACGAGCAGGCACCGGGTACACGTCGCCGTCGAGCCTGACATGGCTGGCTTTACCGGGTTCGCCTCGACCGGCCCCGCCACCGACCCCGACCTGTGGCCGGGAACCGACGGCGAGCTGTACGAGCTGCACGTGCTGCCGGAACAGGCGGGCCTCGGCCACGACGGCCGGCTGCTGCACGCGGTCGCCGACACGCTCGCGGAGGACGGCTTCCGTACCGCGTTCACCTGGGCGCTGGCGGCGGACGAGGCGCGCCTGGAGTTTCTTCAGTCCGCCGGATGGGCGCCCGACGGCAGCCACAGCAACCTGGACATGGGCGTGAAAGTGCCGGTTGTTCGCTTGCACACTCTGCTTTCCCCCGGGGGCTGACCCCTCGGTGACCCCCCGGTGCCCCCCCGCGAAACCAGGGGACACCTGCTCCTGGACGAGGCGGCACGCATCCGTTCTGGCTACGTGCTTTAAAATCTGCCGGTGGCAACAGCGCGTGAATGGCTGGCGGGAACCCGCCCTCGGACGTTGCCCGCGGCCGTCGTCCCTGTCCTGATCGGTTCGGGGGTCGCCGCGGGTTACGACAGGTTTTCACTGTGGCGGGCGGCGTTGGCACTGGTTGTCGCGCTCGCGCTGCAGGTTGGTGTGAACTTCGCCAACGACTACAGCGACGGCGTCCGCGGCTCGGACTCCGCCGAACGCAGGGTCGGGCCGGTGCGGCTGGTCGGGTCGGGTCTGGCGGAACCGGGGCGGGTGAAGCTCGCGGCGTTTGGCTGCTTCTTGGTGGCCTGCTGCGCTGGGCTGGTGCTGGCCGCAGTGACGTCGTGGTGGCTGGTGCTCGGTGGGGCGCTTGCGGTGCTCGGGGCGTGGTTCTACACCGGTGGACGCCGTCCCTACGGATACCGGGGACTCGGCGAGGTGGCGGTGTTCGTCTTCTTCGGCATCGCGGCGGTGGCGGGCACCGCGTATGTGCAGATGGACTCGCTGAGCTGGCTTGCCCTGGCGGCTTCGGTGCCCGCCGGGCTGCTCTCGTGCGCGCTGCTCATGGTCAACAACCTGCGTGACATCAGGTCCGACACCGAGTCGGGCAAGCGAACGCTCGCCGTCCGGATCGGGGATACCCGGTCGCGGCTGGTCTACCTGCTGTTCGTGCTCGTGCCGTTCGCGCTGGCCGCGCTGATCGCCTTCGAACGGCCGTTCGCGCTCCTCATGCTGCTGGCGCTGCCGCTGACGCTGGCCCCGGTCCGCGCCGTGCGCGGCGGCGCGTCGGGACCCGCGCTGATCGCGACGCTGGGGCAGACAGGGCGGCTGCAACTCGCGTTCGGCCTAGCGTTCACCGTGGGTCTCGCGATTCACGTGTGACGCGGTTGCTTCGAACACGAGGCCCTGGGGGCAAGTCGTCTGAACGGCCCGGCGTGCCGAACGTCGTCGGCATGCCGAACGTTCCGGACGGGAGTGACGGGCCCGACGGGAGTGACGGGAGTGACGGCCGCACCCGTCAGGGCGGCTCGTCCCGCCTGTCACAACATCCTCTGGTTTTGACTTCGCATACCTTACGACCATTTCGCCGGTGGATATATGCGTATATATCCGTTATGTTCTGGTCATACGGTGTGGTAAGTCAGGCGCAGCGTGCTCCCATCCGCCTGGTGCCGCCTGTGTCGCGACGCGGCATGCGGCGGTCCCGGGCGCGACGCTAACCGATTCAGGAACAGACTGTATGCGAGCGTACGGTTACATGAGTGACAGATGCGATTGCTGAGATGGATGGTGCGGCGCTCACGAACGAACAGAAAACAATATAGATCGCGAACAATCTCATCCAGGGGTCACCATGGTGAGCGAGGTAAGTGCCGTGGCGGCGAACGGCGTCTGGCGCGGCGTGCCACGGTTAAAGGCCTGCCCTGATAGTCTCCCCTGGAACATCAGATAGCTATAAGCACACCAGATCCAACTCACCAGTTATGACCGATATAAATACCGCCAATATGGCCTGCACGTGCACGGTAACGATGTAACCTGCGGACGAATCCTAGTTGGTGAATCGAGGGCGTGTTGCCATAGTGATCCAACGGGTCCCACCACTTCGGAGGATTCGATAGGAGGGGTGCGTGGGTGACTGACCCGGGTGAAAGGGAACTTCGCGACACGCGGCGGGACGACCCCGCACGGTTCCTCCGGGAGTTGCGTGAGCTCCGGAGCCAGGCCGGGCTCGGGCACGCGGAACTTGCGGCACGCGCGCACTATCCCTGCGAAGCGATCAAGGCCGCCGAGGCCGGCCCTTCACTGCCGGATCTCCCTGTGCTCTCCGCCTACGTCCGGGGGTGCGGGGGCACCGTGGCCGAGTGGGAGGAGCGGTGGCGGGCGGTAACTGGCCGGCCCGCCAGCCCGCTGCTCACGGCCAGGGGTGCGGGATGGTCCGAGGCGGCGGACGCTGGCTCACGCATCGGCGCCGCGCCGTTCGGGGCCGACGAGCCCGGCTCTGACCGTGTTATGGCCGCGCTGAACAGGGTCGCCGACGGGATGGCAGCCGCCGCGCCAGCGCCGTCAGTACCGTCAGCATCGTCGGCGCCGTCTGTGTCCTCAGGCCAGGCGCCTGGGGTCTGGACCCCGGCCACACCCGCCGCCGCGAACATGGACGTCTGGACCCCGGCCAAGCCCGCCGCCGCGAACGCGGACGTGTGGACACCGGCCACGCCGGGAGGCGTGGACGCCGGGCTCACGTCGGCCACGGCCGGACCAAGCCCAGAGACGGCGACAAGCTCGAAGTCGGCCCTGCCGCTGGCCCGGATAGGTCAGACGGCCCAGTCGCGCCGTCCGCTCGCCTCCCGGACGGCGCTGGCCGTCTGCGCCGCTGTCACGCTAGTGCTGGTCGCTATCCTGGTCGCGCTCTTGTCCTGACCCGGGGCCGCTATCACCGGGAACCGGTGGGGCAGCGGCGCCGTTGCTCACGTTGAGCTGTCCGGGGACCGCGACGCCGGCGGCTGCCAGCGCCGCGGGCGCGGCTTCCGGGCCGACAGCACCGGCCGCCGCTTCGCCGTGGCCAACAGGGTGAGCGGCCCCGGCGGCCGGGCCGGCGGGCCGCGAACTCCCGGCCGCTGACTCCTCGTCCTGCTTGCCGCCAAACGCCGACGTCACCGCCTTCAGCGCGGTGGTCACCTCGCTCGGGATCACCCAGAACGTGTTTCCCGCCCCCTGCGCCAGTTGCGGAAGGGTCTGCAGGTACTGATAGGCGAGCAGCTTCGGGTCCGGGTCGTTTTGGTGAATCGACTGGAACACGTGCCCGATCGCCTGCGCCTCGCCTTCGGCGCGCAGGATCGAGGACTGCTTGTCGCCCTCGGCCCGCAAGATCTTGCTCTGCTTCTCGCCGTCGGCGGTCAGGATCGCCGCCTGCCGGAGCCCTTCGGCGGTCAGGATCGCGGCGCGCTTCTCGCGCTCGGCCCGCATCTGCTTCTCCATCGCGTCCTTGACGGACTTGGGCGGGTCGATCGCCTTGATCTCCACGCGGGTGACCCGGATGCCCCACTTGCCCGAGGCGTCGTCCAGGACCCCGCGCAGTAGGGTGTTGATCTTGTCGCGAGAGGTGAGCGTCTGTTCCAAGTCCATCGAACCGATCACGCTGCGCAGCATGGTCGCGGTGAGCTGTTCGATCGCCTGGATGTAGTCGACGATCTCGTAGTCCGCCGCCTTCGGGTCGGTCACCTGGAAGAACAGCACCGTGTCGATCAGCACGACCAGGTTGTCCTCGGTGATGACCGGCGCGCCCTTGAACGAGACGACCTGCTCCCGCAGGTCGATCTGGGATTTCACGCGATCGACAAACGGAATGATGAAGTTCATGCCGGGCTCGAGGGTCTTGCGGTACCGCCCGAAGCGCTCAACGTTGCGCGCGCGAGCCTGCGGGATGATGCGAATCGATCGCATCACCGTAATGAGAACAATGAGCGCGACAACCGCGGCAATGATGATCTCCGCGATGACCATGGCTACTCCCGGGGGTAAACGAGGGCGGTCGCACCCTCGATCTGCATGACGTCGACGGTCCGGCCCGCCGGGATGACCAGCGTCTCGTCGTATGAACGCGCCGACCACTCCTCGCCGCCGATGCGCACCCGCCCGCTTTGCCCGGTGACCTCCTCGAGCACACTGGCGGAACGCCCGACAAGGGCGGCCGGACCCGTCCTGAGCAGCGGCGGCTGCTTGACGTGACGCCGCGCGACGGGGAGCACAAACCCGAGGCCAGCCCCCGAGGCCACGACGAACGCGAGCAACTGGAATGGCAGCCCCAGGTGGGCCGCGCCTACCCCGGCCGCGACGCATGCGCCTACCGCGAGAATGCCAAGCGCGAAGGTGGTGGTCATCAACTCGGCTACGCCGAGTACGGCCGCCACTATCAGCCAGACGATCCATGCCATCATGGCCGCTCCGGAGGCGAACTTCCCATGCGGCGCAGCTGCGCCGCTATGTCCTAAGCGCGGGCAAAACGCTCGTGCCCTGCCCTCAAGCGTAGCCCGCTGACGCGAAGCCCGCATCTACCGAGCAAATCCGATACGGAGCCGGACAAAACCTCGTAGAAGCACAGCAATTGTCCGTCCGACCTGTCCAGGTGGCGAAGCGCGCCTACACTCATGGAGGGGCGAGAGCCGCGGGCTGGTTTCGGACGCCGACCAGTCAGGGACTCGACATGCGCGACGGTTGACGCGGCGCGCACGCCGAACAGGTCAGTGTCCAGGAGGTACCGGGTGAATCGTCGGGACAGCGGACACGGACGTCCCGGCCGGGCCGCACAGGGCCGGGCCGCGCAGGACTCCTACCCCGACGGCGCAGACTACCAGGACGACGCGTACCTGGACGTGGCGGCCTATGCCGTCGATCCCGGCTACGGCGGCTACACCGGCGGCCCGCCGCGTCCGGCCGACACGCCCTTCGGCCCACCACGCAATCGCCAGGAAAGTGGCATGCCGCCCCGTGCTGGGTTCCCGCCCCGGCCCTCCCGCGGCGGTCCCAGGGATCAGGGCAGCCACAGCCGCCCGTTCCCGCGGGTTGAGGACGCGCCACCGGGCGCAGGCCGACCGCGACCGCGGCCAGCCGGCGGCCGCGCCAGGCAGGCGGGCGCAAACCGTGTCCGCCCGAACATGCCAGACTCTGACTTCATCCCGAACGAACCGCCCGTTCCGCCGGGCGGCCGTCCTGCTCCCTCGCGTGGCCCGCGACCGGGGCGAGGCTCTTACCCGGGCGGGCCCGGCCCCGAGTACGGCCCGACTTCGACTCCGGCCGGCCACGGTCGGCCTTACGGTCCCGGCCGGGCGCCTGACGGCCCAGGCCAGCGCAACCAGGAGCAGTACTGGCCGGGCCGGGGCGGACCCGGCCAGGACGGACCCGGCCAGGACGGACCCGGCCCGCGCGGTCCCCGGCGCGGCCCAGGCCGGCCAGGGCCAGGGCCAGGCCGGCCTGGGCCGGGCCAGTACGACGCTGGCCAGCCGCGTCCAGGTCAGCCTGGTCCAGCGCAGCCTGGTCCAAGGCAGCCCCGTCCGGGGCACTACGGGTCTGGGCCGTACGGGCCCCAGCCGTACGGGCCGGGAATGGCGCACTATGGGCCGGCCGCCGACCCGGGCGGACCGGACTTCGGTCAGCATGGTCCAGGGGCGGGATCGTACGGCCCGGAAATGGGTCCGTACGGCCAGGAAACTGGTTCGTACGGCCCGGGAGCGGGTCAGTATGGGCCTGGCGATGCTTCCCCGGGCGGCGGTCCCCAGGGGACGGGCCGCTACGGCCCCGGCGGTGATGGCGGACAGTACGGCCCTGGGACGGGCTACTACGGCCCGGGCGGGCCGGACGCCGCCCAGCATGGTCCCGGGATGGGCCAGTACGGGCCGGGCACGCAGCCGTACGGGCCGCGCGAGGGCGGGAGCCCGTATCCGGGCGATGGCTACCGGTACGGCCGAGGACCCCGTCAGCACGGCCCGAACGGCGGCCAGTGGGGACCGGGGGCGCCGGATCCCGGGCACGGCCACGCGGGCTGGGCCGGGCAGGGGCCGACGGGACCGACCGGACCGACCGGACCGGGGCGATCAGGGCGCGGCCGGCCTGAGCAGTACGGGCCTGGCTATTACGACGAAGGTCCGCATCGCCCTGGGCAATGGGGCCCCGGCGGACCTGGCCCTGGCTGGGCAGGCCAGGGACCCGGGCAAGAGCAGCCCAGGCCGGGAAGCGGCAGCGGCCGGCTAGGCGAGCCGCCGCGCGACGGCGGCGTGCGCCCCGACCTTCGCAACACTGGCGGATGGGTCAACGCCGGCGGTCCTCTCATCACGCAGCGGGACAGAGCGCTGCCTGATCCACCGCCGAACGCTAAGGGCGCGATCGCGGCGATCGAGGCGGACAACATTGGCGCGTTCGCCCGCGACCTGCGCGTGCTGCGGTCACAGGCAGACCTCGACTACCCCGACATGGCGGAGAAGTCGCACTACACGATGCGGACGCTGGCCTCAGCGGCGGGCGGGCTCAGGCTCCCCACCCTCCCGGTGCTCATCGCCTACGTGAAGGCCTGCGGCGGCGACGTCACCGACTGGGAAGAACGCTGGGGGAAGCTGATCAAGGCCGGCAAGAAGGGCCATGCGGCGTTGCCGGCCGCCGGGTCGGACACATCCCAGGGCGATCCCGGCGACCGGCCTGGCCCCCCCGACGCTCATGGCGCCGGCCCTGCTCCGCAGGGCCCTCCGAGGTCTGGCGAGGTCTACGTCATCACGTCAGCCAAGCCCCGCGACGACCACTGATCCAGTCCTTCTGGTGCGGCATGAAAGAATCGGCAGCGTGCTGCCGCCGGACAACCACGTACATACGCAGTGGTCATACGACACGTCACATGAGACGTCGATGGCGCGCAACTGTGAGCAGGCCCTGGCCATCGGGCTGCCCGCGATCGCGTTTACCGATCACCTGGAGTTCACGGAAGGCGGCGAGGGCGATGCCATCAACGGCGTCGCCACCGACACACGCTGGTTCAGCCGGATCAAGCTGCTTGACGTCAGCGGGTACCTGGCCAACCTCGAGGAATGCAGGCAACGCTACCCGGGCCTGCGTATCCTGTCCGGCGTAGAAGTAGGTGAGTCACACCTGTTCGCGGCGAGCGCTGGCGCGATCGTGCGCAATCAGCCGTTCGACCGGGTGCTCGGATCCCTGCACGCGGTCCCCTATCGGGGCAAGCTCGTCGCGGCCGACGCACTGTTCGGCTCGATGCCCGACGACGAGGTGATGCGGTACTACTTCGCGGAGCTGCTCCGGCTGATCGACGGCAGCGACCTGTTCGAGGTGCTCGCGCACCTCGACTTCCCGCGACGGTACTGGCCCAAGGGGCCGCACCTGTACCGGGAAGAGGGCTTCGAAGAGGAGTACCGGACGGTGCTGCGCGCGCTCGCGGCCAGCGGGCGAGTGCTGGAGATCAACACGAAGTCGCCGCTGGCTTCCGTCGACCTGGTGCGGTGGTGGCGGGACGAGGGGGGAACGGCAGTGTCGTTCGGGAGCGACGCGCACCTGCCATCCCGGGTGGGCGATCGCTTCAAGCTCGCGGTCGACGTGGTCGAGGCGGCGGGCTTTCGGGCCGGCCACGATCCCTACGATTTCTGGCGTCGCTGAACACAGCAGATCTAACATCAGTCCAGGCGTTTGGTGTCGTTGCCTAACTTTGGGACGGGGCGATGAAATCCTTGCGATCGATACTCGTTGTGTTTGCCCTTGCTGCCGCGACCTTCCTGCCGCTCAGCGGCGCGGTCGCCGGGACCGTGGTCGGGCCCGGCACAAACATCGGGAACGCGGGGGTGCTGACCGGCAGCAACTCCGGCGCGGGCAACCTGACCGGGCTGTCCGACGACTGGTGGGTGGTATACCTGCCGACGCCGGGTGTCGCGCCCGACGTGAACATCGACAACACCAGCACGGCTGGCGGGTGCGACCTCGAGGCACAGCTTTACACCACCGAGGGCACCAACCAGCGAGTGGCGCAGGCGTTCGTCATACCAGGCGACCTGAGCGGGCTCACTGACCTGCTAACTGGGCTGGCGTCGGACCGTTACTTCGTAGAGGTCACACAGTCGGAATGCGGCTCTGACACCACGACGCCGTACACGATCTCGCTCCCGACAGGAACCACGACCGGTGCGCCACCCGCGCCCCTGTCCGGCAATGTCGCCGGCAGTAGGTCGAGCGGCAGTGCTTGGCCGCCGCTGCAAGGGCACGCGTACTACACCGGCACGCTCGGAAGTGTGAGCTGGTACGCGCTGTATAAAAAGCCAGATTCGGCGTCCGCGACGATCCGCGTGCAGAATACGACGTTGCCGGGTAACGCCTCGACCTCATGCCCGGGCTTCACGGCCACGTTGTATAGCAGTTCGCTCACCCGGGTCTCCGCCATCGCCATGTTCGACGACGAGGCGACGACGTTCACCGTCCCCGGCCAGCGCGCCGGCGACCCGCAGGACCTGTACTACCTTCAGGTGTCGGCCAGCGGCTGTGACCTCCCCAACACGACTGTCTACACCGTGGAGACCGAGCCCGCGGGCGAGTGGCTGACGCCGAGCCAGGCGCTGCCGTTCGGGACCTGGCGGCTAGGAGGGGCCGGGCCGTTGCCGGGCGGGGTGACGTTCGGCGCCACGCTGGCTCCCGGTGCGGGCAAGTGGTCGTACTTCACCGCCAGCGGGGCGGCCACGGTGCAGGTGCAGAACCTGCTCGGCACCAGCTGCTCCGTGAGCGCGCAGGTCGATAACTCCGCCGGCGCCAAGGTCGCCGCGGCGACGCTGGCGGCCGGGCACGTCACAGGCCTGGCGGTCGGCAAGGCCGGCAGCTACTACGTCTCGCTGGGCACCGCCGCCGGATGCGCGCCCAAGGCCACGGCAACCGCGCTGATGAAGCTGTCGGGCGGCGTGCGCGCCCCGGTGCTGCACGTACTGAACCCGAGGCTGAAGACCGGCGTGGTACGGCGGGCCTACCGGTGCACGATCGGCATGAGCGGCGGGAAGAAGCCGTACACATTCGGCGCCCTGAGCGCGCTGCCGCCAGGGCTGCGGCTGGCCAGAACCACTGGCGTGGTAACCGGCACGCCCACGAAGGCAGGCACGTACACGTTCCCCGTGGTGGTCAACGACTCGGCCAAGCCGTCGCACGACTCGACCACCATGCCGATCACGATCGTCGTCACTTAAGCGGCTTGCGGTGCATGCGGTAGCGCAGGACGAGGAACGGGATGCCGAACACCGCGAAGGCGTGTTCCGCGCGTAGTTCACCGTCAGCGACGTACACCGCCAGCCGCTCCGCGAACCCGTGCACGGCAAGGACGGTGAGCTCGGCACTGTCCGGGGCGATGTAGGTCAGGTAGTGCCCCGACTGGGCGGTGCCGCCCCGGCTGTCCAGGATCAGCCCGCCGCCCGGGCGGGCGAACGGTTCGAGCGTGGCGGTGAAACTGGCCTGCGGCAGCGGGAAGCCGACGCTGACGTAGCCCCGGTCCTCGTGCCGGTACGTGGTGTAGACGCCGACGTAGATGGGCTCGTCGGTGTCCGCGTAGGAGCGGATCCAGCACCGCAGCACCGGCGGTCGGCCCGGCGCGCCGGGTGCCCCGGCCGCCCCGGGTGTCCCCGGCGCCCCCATGATCGTATCGATCCTGCCGCGCACACCGCGCTGCGCCGCGCGCTGGTTCATCGGCACGTTCGCCTGGCCGAGCGGCCGGGCGAGCAGCGTCTGGTACAGCAGGTAGCCCGGCCGCACCCACAGCCGCCATTCGGGCACGATGTCGAGGGTGAACCTGGTCGTGTGCTCGTAGAACTCACGCACTAGCGGGTTGACCCCGGCCGGGTCGAATCCAGGCCCGGCGAGCTCGTCGAGCGACGCGACGATGCCGATGTCGGCGACATCCGCCGTGTACTCGCCGCCGAGCACGGCGGCCAGGTCTCGCAAGTAGCCGGTGCCGACGTACCGGGACCTGCTCGCCAGCGGCACCACGAAGGGCGCGCACGCGGCGGGGATCTGGGAGGCGAGCAGGCTCACCTGAGGATCGCGGAACAGCACCGCCGAGGCCGTGCGGTAGCCGGCCACCGCGGTGGCCGCCGCTGCCGCGGCTGTTCCCGCGCGGTCACCGGGCGAGGTACGTCCGAACGCCAGGCCGACGGCGGCGCCGGCGACCGGGCCGAGGGCGACCTTCTGCGGGCGCAACCCGAGCGCGCCCGCGACGGTCCCCGCCACCGTGGCCACCGGGACGGTCCTGGCGCCCAGTCGCCCGGCCACCCACCCAGCGGGCGCGGCCAGCGCGCCGCTCATCGCGATCCTGGCCCACAGCGCGGGGATCTCATCGGGGCGCTGCCGCGCTCGAGCGACCGCTTCGACGGTCCCGAGGACCACCGCGCCGGCCAGCCCGCCGAGCAGCGCGCGGCGCCCGCCACGGTGCCCGGTGAGGGTCAGGCCCGCCACCGCGCCGATGACGCCGGCGACCGCGATCTGCTGTGCGCGCTTGGACGGCTCAGAAACAGGCTCGGACACACGCCAGACGTTACCGTGCCAGGAACTTGACGATCGCGGCGAGCAGCGCCCTGGCGACTTCCTGCTGGAACGTGGTCGAGGTCTCCAGCCTGGCATCGGTCGCGTTCTTCATGTTCCCGACCTCGATCAAGATCTTCGGGACCTTCGTGAGGTTCAGCCCGGCCAGGTCGTCGCGGTGAATGAAGCCGTTGACACCGTAGTAGTTGCTGACCGGCATCGGCGTCCCGGCGAGCATCGCGGCCTTGATATCGGCGCCAAGGCGTTCCGAGGGGACGATCACCTTGCCGTTCGGCGATTTGTAGTAGGCCTCCGGCTCAATGATCGAAAAGCCCCGGCAGGTGGAGCAGGCGCCGTCCGCGTGAATGTCCACCGCCACGTTGGCGTGGGCTTCGTTGATGATGTACGAGCGAGTGGTCACGCACGGGCCGACGCCGTTGTTGGCTGTCCGCGTCATGACCACCTTGGCGCCGTCTCGCATGAGGTCGGTGCGCAGGTATTCGGCAACCTGGAAGTTGAACCGCGCCTCGGTGTAACCGCCGTTGGTGTCGGTGCCCGTGGTGTCGCAGTCCTCCCAGTTCCGGCCGTTGAAGACTTGGCGGTCGATGATTTTGGGGTGGAGGTAATTGTGTCCGTTGTGCCCCGGGTCGATCCCGACGATCTTGCCCTTGAGCGGCAGTGACCCGCTCGCGACGGCCGCCACCGCGGTAGCCCGCGCCTTGGGTGTCGTCGGCGCGCTAGCGTGCCCGCCGCTCATACCGTCCACACCCGCCGCGGCCAGCGCGGCGATCGCGACAGCGGCCATGGGCACAACACCAAACCTCAGACCAAGATCGCGCGCTCGACCCTTCACGACGGTCAGCGTAGTACGCCGCGCACCCCTGGGCACGGCGGATGGTGGTTGTAGTCCTTCTTGTGTCGGCGATGATGTCCGTTTTCCGCTAGTGACACCCCGGATCGGATGGCAGAGTGGAACACGTGATGGACGACGAGCAGCGTTACGAGGCGGCGGCCAGCAAGGACGCGCGGTTCGACGGCGTGTTCTTCACCGCCGTGACGTCGACAGGCATCTACTGCCGTCCATCGTGCCCGGCCATCACGCCGAAAAGGCAGAACGTCCGGTTCTACTCGACGGCCGCGGCCGCGCAGGAGGCGGGCTTCCGCGCATGCAAGCGATGCCGGCCGGACGCCTCCCCCGGCTCGCCGGAATGGAACATCCGCACCGACGTCACCGCCAGGGCGATGCGGCTGATCGCCGACGGAATCGTGGACCGTGCCGGGGTCGGCGGCCTGGCGAGCGAGCTTGGCTACGAGCAGCGCCAGGTGCGCCGGCTGCTGAGCACCGAGCTTGGCGCGGGCCCGCTCGCGCTCGCGCGGGCGCAGCGGGCACAGACGGCCAGGATCTTGGTCGAGACGACGAAGCTGCCCATGGGCGACATCGCGTTCGCGGCCGGCTTCGCCAGCATCCGCCAGTTCAACGCGACGATGCTCGAGGTGTTCGATACCGCGCCGACCCGGCTGCGCGACCAAGCGGCGAAACGGAACACGCCCGCCCCGCCCGGCGTGATACGGCTGCGCCTGCCGTACCGGCCGCCGATCGACCTGGCCCGGATGTTCGGCTTCCTGGCCGCGCGTGCGGTACCCGGGGTGGAAGAGGTGACCGACCGCAGATACAGCAGAACAATCACTCTTCCGAACGGTCCCGGCATCCTCTCGCTACGTCCTGCTCCAGCCGGCGGTGCTGCTCCGGGGGGGACGACCCCCCCGATCCCCCCCGGAAAAGCCCTCGAGGGTGAAACCGGGTACGTCGAATGCGACCTCGAACTTGATGACCTGCGTGACGTCGGCGCCGCTGTGCAGCGCTGCAGGCGGCTGCTCGACCTGGACGCGGACCCCGTCGCGGTGTCCGGCTACCTGTCCGCGGACGACGTGCTCGGCCCGCTGGCGCGGGCCTGCCCGGGCAGGCGCTCGCCCGGGCACGTGGACGGCGACGAGCTCGCCCTGCGGGCCGTGCTCGGCCAGCAGGTCAGCGTCGCCGCCGCCCGGCGGCTGGGAGCGCGGCTGTCCGCCGAATACGGCAAGCCGCTGTCGGCGCCGAACGGCTCGCTCACGCACCTGTTCCCCGACGCCGCGACGATCGCCGCCGCGGACCCCGCGGCGCTGCCGATGCCGCGCGCCCGCGCGGCAGCGCTGACCGGGCTGGCCGCCGCCCTCGCCGCGGGAACGATCCGGCTGCATCCGGGCGCGGACCGCGACCAGGAGACCGCCCGGCTGGTCGCGCTGCCCGGCATCGGCCCGTGGACCGCCTCGTACATCAGGATGCGCGCGCTCTCGGACCCGGACGCGTTCCTGCCGACGGACGTGGGCGCGCTGAAGGCACTGCGCCGCCTGGGCGCGCCCGTGGGGGCAGCGGAACGCTGGCACCCGTGGCGCTCATACGCGCTGCACCACCTGTGGGCCACACTGGAACAACCGACATCGCGAGGGGTAACGCCATCATGATCACCCCGTTCCTGCCGCCCGACCCGGCCGCCCCAACCTTTTACGACGTCGTCAGCTCGCCGGTGGGCCGGGTGCTGCTGACCGGCGACGAGCGAGCGCTGACCGGTCTGTTCCTGCTGGACGCGGGCGAGCATTCCGCCGAGATCCGGCCAGAATGGACCCGCCGGGAGGGCGGCTTCGCCGCGGCCGCCGCACAGCTAGCCGCGTACTTCGCCGGGGAGCGCACCGAGTTCGACCTCCCGCTCGCGCCGTGCGGCTCGCGGTTCCAGCTCGCCGTGTGGGAGGAACTCGCCCGCATCCCATACGGCAAGACGGTCAGCTACGGGCAGGTCGCGGCCGCGATCGGCAAGTCCGCGGTCGCCTCCCGTGCTGTCGGGCTCGCCAACGGGCGCAACCCGATCTCGATCATCCTGCCCTGCCACCGGGTGATCGGCGCCGACGGCTCGCTCACCGGCTACGGCTGGGGACTGGACCGCAAGGAATGGCTGCTGCGCCACGAAGGCGCGCTGCGCGCCGCGGACGACACAGACGTCCAGCCCGCCCTCTGGTGAACCCTTCCTTTTAAAGGAAGCGGGGGAAGGTTGCCGTCCTCGTCGAGGTCGAACTCGCCGTCCTTGACACCGAGAACGAAGGCGTCCCATTCGGCCTCGGTGAAGTACAGCTTGCCGGCCTCTGGCTTGGCGGCGTCGAACATCACGTAGAGCTTGCCCTCGCCGGCCTTGTGCGGCGCGGCGGATGTGTCGGTGGTCACGACAACCTCGACGCGGCTCTCAACGGCGCCCTCGTCTTCACGCATGCTGGAAAGGCTACATGGGTGAGCACGCCGCGGGGGCGCCGGTTAGTCTCGTGGCGTGACCTTCACCGACGAGGCGACGTGGTACGCGTCGCTCGCGACGATGTACGGCACGGCCGCGGCCCTGATCACCTCGCCCGCCGATGAGGTTCTGCTGGTCAAGCCCAACTACCGGGCCCTGTGGTCGCTGCCCGGCGGCATCCTCGAGGACGGCGAACCGCCGGACGTGGGCTGCGCGAGGGAGGTGCGCGAGGAGCTCGGTATCTCGGTGCCCGTGGGGCCACTGCTCGCCGTCGACTGGATACCGCCCGAGGGATTGCGACCCCGGCCGCTGGTCGCCTTCGTCTTCGACGGCGGTGTGCTCACCGATCCGTCGGTCATCGTGTTGCAGGAATCGGAACTGGACGAGTTCCGATTCGTGCCGACGAGCGATGTCGCCGAGTACCTGCCGCCGCACATGACGGTGCGGGTGACGTCCGCCCACGCCGCCCTGACCCGTAGACCGGAAGGCGGCGCCGTGTACGTGCCAGCCGTGGCCGGAGCGGCGACGTGGGAATGAGCGGCGCTGACTCCGTACACCTGGTGATCGCCGTGGCGCTCACGTACCTGCTCGGGTTCGAGCGGGACCTGCGCGGCGCCGGGGCCGGGGACCGGGTATTCGCGCTGGTGGGCGCTGGAGCCGGCGTTGTCGGCATCATCGCCGCGCATGGCGCGCCCAACGTGCTCGCCGGCGCGATCACCGGGATCGGCTTCATCGGCGGAGGGCTGGTGCTGCATCAAGCGTTCGGCAGGCAGCAGGTGGTGAAGGGCATGACCACGGCGGCCGCCATCTTCGCCGCCACCGCCATCGGCGCGGCCGCGGGCCAGGGACGGCTGATGGTGGCAGTGGTCGCCACCGCGTTGGCGCTGTTCGTGCTCGAGATCCGGCACATCAAAGTGCTGAGCGTGCTGGACGGGCAGCGCTGGGCGAACCGCTTCAGGAACGACGAAGATACCCCGAACGCCGACAGTCCGTCGCAAGATCAGTAGGCCTGGGCGCCGCGGTAACCCGGGTACAGCTCATCTGACGGAACGATCCTGACGCCGAGCGGCACGAGCGAAATCGGGATCATCTTGAAGTCGGCGAGCCCGAGCGGGATGCCGATGATCGTCAGGCAGAGCGCGATGCCGCTGGTCAGGTGGCCGATCGCGAGCCACCAGCCGATGAGGACGACCCAGATGATGTTGCCGATGATCGACGCGACCCCCGCCTCGCGGCGCCACTCGATTGACCGGCCGAACGGCCAGATCACGTAAGCGGAGATCCGGAACGCGGCGATCCCGAAGGGGATCGTGATGATCAGGATGCAACAGACGATTCCGGCTAGGACGTAGAGAATCGCCATCCACCATCCGCAAAGGATCAGCCAGATCAGGTTGAGGATGAGCCGCATGATCGTCATGGTCACTTCCTACCCGTAGGTGACCCCGTCAAGCCGAATCGCCAGGTAGCGGCCAGTCAGCCGGTCGCGGCGGGCTTCGCGGCGGAGCGGACTTCAAGCGCCTCGAGCAGCCGAGCGGTCGCGGCGGCGACATCCGTCACGGCCGCCTCGAACGCGGCCGCGTTGTGGGCAGCAGGGGCGCGGAACCCGCTGATCTTCCGGACATACTGGAGGGCGGCGGCGCGTACGTCAGAGTCGGTCACCTGCTCGGCGTACGGCGGGCGCAGGGTCTTGATGCTTCGGCACATACCCCCGACCCTACGCCGCCGGAGACGACGGACGAGTCGGTGTAGCTGTGTGGCGTCGTTCAGGCCAGGCCGAGCAGGCGCTCGATGCCTACCGTCAGGCCCGGGGGGAGGGCCGCGATGCCGCGGATCGCCAGCAGGACGCCCGGCATGAAGGACGCGCGGTCCAGCGAGTCGTGCCTGATCGTCAGCGTCTCACCGTGGCCGCCGAAGAGAACCTCCTGGTGGGCGACCAGGCCCGCCACGCGAACCGAGTGCACGCGTACGTCGTCCACGGTCGCGCCGCGGGCCCCGGGGAGTTCCTGCTTGGTGGCGTCAGGCGGGGCACCGAGCCCCGCCTGCGTCCGCGCCTCCCCTATCAGCCCCGCGGTGCGCAGCGCCGTCCCTGACGGGGCGTCCATCTTGTTGGCGTGGTGCAGCTCGATGACCTCTGCCGACTCGAAGAACCGGGCGGCCTGGGCGGCGAACCGCATCATCAGCACCGCGCCAACGGAGAAGTTCGGCACTATCAGCACGCGGACGTCCCCGGCCTTGTCCGCCCACGAGCGCACTTCGGCTAGCCGTTCCTCACCGAAGCCCGAGGTACCGACGGCCACGTCGAGTCCGTGCTCCACGCACCAGCGCAGGTTGTCCATCACCACACCGACGTGCGTGAAGTCCACCACGACGTCGGCGTCGGTCAGCGGGTCGAGCGAATCACCCTCGTCGACCTGAGCGACGAGACGGGTATCCGGGGCCTCTTCAACGGTGGCGGAGACCGTGCGTCCCATCCGTCCCCGCGCCCCGAGAACTCCGACGTTGATCATCGCTCCTCCGGTACTCCTCCGGTTCAGGTCAGGGCACCCGAGAACGCGTCGGGGTCGTCGAACGGGCCGACGACGGCGAGCGTTTTCTGGCGGGTGAGGACTTCGGCGGCAATCGCCCGCACGTCGTCGTGGCTGACCGCCTCGATCGCGGCGAGCACCTCGTCGACCGGCTCGAGGCGAGGATAGACCAGCTCGGATTTGCCAAGCCGGGTCATCCGCGAGGATGGGTCCTCAAGACCCAGCACGATGCCGCCGCGAACCTGGCCCTTGCCGCGCTCGAGTTCGCCGTCGGACAGGCCCTCGTTGACGACCTTCGCTACCTCGCTGGCGCAGATCGACAGCACCTCGTCGGCCTTGGAGGGCAGGCAGCCGGCGTAGATGCCCCACAGCCCGGTGTCCGCGTGCTGCGCGGCGAAGCTGTAGACCGAATACGCCAGACCGCGCTTTTCCCGCACCTCCTGGAATAGCCGGGACGACATGCCGCCGCCGAGCGCGGCGTTCAGGATACCGAGCGCGAACCTGCGATCGTCGGTCCTGGCCAGCCCTTCGCACCCGAGCACCAGGTTGGCCTGCTCGATAGGGCGGGACACCAGCTTGACGCCGGATCCGGCCGCCGGGCCGTAGCCTTCCCAGAGAGCGCCGGGACCGCCGCGCAGCCGCGGCGGCGCCGGGGGGGTGTCGCCGTGCGCCTGCTGGTATCGCGCCGTCGCCTCGGCGAACGCCGCCTGGACGCCGGCGACGACAGCGTCGTGGTCCAGGTTCCCCGCCGCCGCCACCACCAGGTGCGGCGGTGTGTACCTGGCGACATAGTGCTCGTAGATCTGCTCTCTGGTGATCGCGTTGATAGAGTCGACGGTTCCCAGGATCGGACGGCCGAGCGGCGTGTCGCCGAACAGGTGCGTCGTGAACGCCTCGTGTACCGAGTCCGTCGGGTCGTCCTCGTTCATCGCGATCTCTTCGAGCACGACGTTGCGCTCGGCGTCAACGTCGCGCGGCTCGATCAGCGACGAGGTCACCATGTCCGACAGCACGTCGATCGCCAGCGGCAGGTCGGAGTCGAGCACCCGCGCGTAGTAGCACGTGTACTCCTTGGCGGTGAACGCGTTCATCTCGCCGCCGACCGCGTCCATCGCCGAGGAGATCTCCAGCGCCGTGCGCTTGCGCGTGCCCTTGAACAGCAGGTGCTCCAGGTAGTGCGTCGCGCCAGCGTGCGAGGTGTCCTCGTCCCTGGACCCGACGCCTACCCAGATGCCCAGCGCCACCGATCGCACCGACGGCAGGAACTCGGTGACCACGCGCAGACCGCCCGGGAGGACGGTCTTGCGCACGGCGGAATCGCTGTCGGCCACAGAGGAACTAACGGTCCGTTCGGTACCCATTTACTCGTGATGCCCACGAGAGCGGTGCCGGGTACGGCGAGAACCGTCGCCATCCCCTCGGTCGCCGCGATCACGGTCACCTCTGTCGCCGCGGTCGCCCCGGTCGCGCGGCGGCCGGTCACCATGGTCGGAGTGCGAGTCGCCACCGGACAGGTCCTCGCCGGCCGCCTCGCGCTCGAGCACCTCAACGGGGACGAGCGAAAGCTTGCCGCGGTCGTCGATCTCGCGGATCTCCACCTGGATCTTGTCACCGACGTGGATCACGTCGTCGATGTTCTCGATCCGCCTGCCGCCGTGCAGCTTACGGATCTGGGTGACGTGCAGCAGCCCGTCCTTGCCAGGCAACAGCGACAGGAACGCGCCGAACGTCGTCGTCTTGACCACCGTGCCGAGGAACCGCTCCCCGACCTCGGGGATGTGCGGGTTGGCGATCGCGTTGATCGCCGACCTGGCCGCCTCCGCCGACGGGCCGTCGGTCGCGCCGACGTAGATCGTGCCGTCGTCCTCGATCGTGATCTCGGCGCCCGTCTCGTCCTGTATCGAGTTGATCATCTTGCCCTTCGGGCCGATGACCTCGCCGATCTTGTCCACGGGGACCTTCAGCGTGATGATCCGCGGAGCGTACGGGGACATCTCGCCCGGCTCGGTGATCGCGTCACGCATCACGCCGAGGATCGTCAGCCGCGCGCCGCGCGCCTGCTTGAGCGCCGCGGCAAGCACCGAGGCGGGGATGCCGTCGAGCTTGGTGTCCAACTGCAGCGCGGTGATCAGGTTCTCGGTGCCGGCCACCTTGAAGTCCATGTCGCCGAACGCGTCCTCGGCGCCGAGGATATCGGTGAGCGTGACGTACTGGCCGCCCTCGTTGATCAGGCCCATCGCGATGCCTGAGACCATGTCCTTCAGCGGCACGCCCGCGTTGAGCAGCGACATGGTGGAGGCGCACACGCTGCCCATCGAGGTGGAGCCGTTGGAGCCGATGGCCTCGGAGACCTGCCGGATCGCGTAAGGGAACTCCTCGCGCGTCGGCAGCACCGGGATGAGCGCGCGCTCGGCGAGCGCGCCGTGGCCGATCTCGCGGCGCTTCGGCGAGCCAACCCGGCCGGTCTCTCCTGTTGAGTACGGCGGCATGTTGTAGTTGTGCATGTAGCGCTTGGTGCGCTCGGGGTTGAGCGTGTCGATCATCTGCTCCATGCGGAGCATGTTCAGCGTGCTGACACCCAGGATCTGGGTCTCGCCGCGCTCGAACAGCGCGCTGCCGTGCACGCGGGGAAGCACGCCGACCTCGGCGGAAAGCGGCCGGATGTCGGCGAGGCCGCGGCCGTCGATGCGCAGGCCGTCCCTGATGATCCGCTCCCTGACCAGCTTCTTGGTCAGGCTGCGGAAGGCCGCGCTGATCTCCTTCTCGCGACCCTCGCCGAAGTGCTCGGCGAGCCGCTCCTGGGCCAGGGCCTTCACGCGGTCCTGCTCGGCCTCGCGGTCGTGCTTGCCCGCGATCGTCAGCGCCTTGGCCAGCTCCTCGGAGACGGCGTTGCTGACGGCCTCGTACACGTCCTCGGAGTAGTCGGTGAAGATGGGGAAGTCGGTGGTGCTTGCCGGGCTGATGCCCGCCTCCTGCGCCTGCGCGGCGAGGATCTTCTGCGCCTCGCACAGCGCGGCGATGAACGGCTTGGCCGCCTCGAGGCCCTCGGCGACGGTCTCCTCGTCAGGGGCGACCGCGCCGGACGTCGCCGCGTCGGCGAGCAGCTTCAGCGTCTCTGGCGTGGACTCCGCCTCGACCATCATGATCGCGACATCGCCGTCTTCAAGCAGCCGGCCCGCGACGACCATGTCGAACGTCGCGTGCCCGAGCTGCTCGTACGTCGGGAAGGCGACCCACTGGTCCTTGATTAGCGCGACCCTGACGCCGCCGATCGGGCCGGAGAACGGCAGGCCCGCCAGCTGGGTGGACATGGACGCGGCATTGATCGCCACCACGTCGTACATGTGCTGCGGGTCAAGCGCCAGAATCGTCTCGACGATCTGGATCTCGTTGCGCAGGCCCTTGACGAAGCTCGGGCGCAGCGGCCGGTCGATCAGCCGGCAGGTGAGGATCGCGTCCTCGGACGGACGGCCCTCACGACGGAAGAACGAGCCGGGAATCCGGCCCGCCGCGTACATCCGCTCCTCGACATCGACTGTGAGCGGGAAGAAGTCCAGGCCTTCCTTCGGCTGCTTGCTCGCGACCGTCGCGGACAGCACCACGGTCTCGTCATCGAGGATGGCTAGCGCCGAACCCGACGCCTGACGAGCCAGTCTGCCCGTCTCGAACCTGATTTTGCGTACACCAAACTCGCCGTTGTCAATAACGGCTTCGGCGCTCTTCACACCCTTCACGGGTGAGACCTCCTTGCGGTAGATCCCGCACCCACCCGCCGCCGTACCATGGTCGGCTCTGGCGCGCCCGCTTGTGTTCGGAGTGTTCCAGGCTAGTTCCGCTCCAGCGGGGCCGCCGGCCGGTCTTCGATCGAAGCCCTCGGGTCTCGGTTCGCGCTGACTGCGCTGCCGCGAAAGCGCGGCGAGGACCCGGGGACCACTACCGAGGACCGGCCCAGGCGCTCGGGCCGGGGGCTACGGGATGTGTCTTATCGCTTCTTTTCTGTTATCACGCGGGCCAGGGCCAACGTTACCGGCCCGAACTCACCGGGTCCAGCGTCCACGGCCCGGTGATAACGGGCCGCGGCTACCTGCGAAGTCCCAGACGCTCGATCAGCGTGCGGTAACGGTTGATGTCCGTGTTGCGCAGGTAAGTAAGCAGCCGACGGCGGCGGCCGACGAGCAGCAGCAGACCGCGGCGGCTGTGGTGATCGTGCTGATGCACCTTGAGGTGCTCGTTCAGGTCGTTGATCCTGCGGGTCATGAGCGCGATCTGGACCTCCGGCGAACCGGTGTCACCCTCACTGGTCGCGTACTCCGCAAAGATCTGCTTCTTGACTTCGACGTCGAGCGGCACATTGCTCCTTAGACTGTTTGAATCAGCGGTTCGCGGTTTCCCCGCCAGATGGCCGCATGAGGGTGCAGCACATCCCAGCCGGTACTCTACCGGCAGCGTTTCACAGTACCATGCGCGCGGACTAACCTGGTCCGCTCCCTGTTTAGGTCCTCTGTTTACGCGTTCGGATCGGCGGTGAGCTCGCGGGCGCGGTCGACATCGCGGCGCATCTGTTCCACTAGTGCGCCGACCGAGTCGAACCGGAGCGTACCGCGCAGCCGTGCGATGAAATCGATCGCCGCGTGCACCCCGTACAGGTCCAGGTCGCTGCGATCCAGCGCGTACGCCTCCACCGTCCGCTCACCCTCGCCGAACGTGGGGTTGGTGCCGATGGAGATCGCCGCCGGCCAGCGTTCCTGGTCTCGGCCGTCGGCGTCCAGGCTGGCCAGCCATCCGGCGTAAATGCCGTCGGCCGGGATCGCGGTGTGCGGCGGCATTTCCAGGTTGGCCGTCGGGAAGCCGAGCGCCCGGCCGCGCTGATGTCCGCGCACGACGACGCCTTCCACCCGGTGCGGCCGGCCGAGCAGCTTGGCCGCCGCCGGTACGTCGCCCGCCGCGAGCATGTTCCTGATCAAGGTGGACGACACGTTGGTGCCGTCCGCGGCGACCAGCGGCATGCTCTCGGTGGAGAAGTCGTACTTCTCGCCGAGCTTCGCCAGCAGTTGCACGTCACCAGCGGCCTTGTGGCCGAACCTGAAGTCCTCCCCCACGACGACGGCCGCCGCGTGCAGTCTCTCGACCAGCACGGTGTGCACGAACTCGTCGGGGTCCAGCCGGGAGAACTCCAGCGTGAACGGCAGCACGCACAGTGCGTCGGTGCCGAGGCCGGCGAGCAGTTCGGCACGGCGACGCGCCGAGCACAGCGCCGGCGGGTGGCTGCCGGGCCTGACCACCTCGTCCGGGTGCGAGTCAAAGGTGATCACCACCACCGGCAGGTTCCGCTCCGCACCGATCTGCACGGCACGGTCGACTATGCGCTGGTGGCCACGGTGCACGCCGTCGAACTTGCCGATCGTCACGACGGACTCGCCCCACCCGGCCGGCACTTCATCCAGGCCGTACCAGCGGTACACGTGCTCTCCCTTCCGTTCGGCCGCGCTTAAAGTGCGCACTCCAAGCCTATGGGCTGGCCAGACGACACCGGCTCGTCCCCCTGAGGCAAACACTTCGCCGACCGGCCACCCACCCTCGGCGCTGCTGACCACGATGACTCGTGATCGCGAAAACAATTTTTATCACGTGAATATTTGATAGCTATTGGTGCTAAGTGTTTTCGCAAAGCAATATGTTTTCGCGATCCCCGCAAGCAGTGAGGCCGGTGCGCTGTCAGGGGCGATTGGTGTGTCATCCGCCAGGAAGGGGGTCGGCGAACACGGCCAGGGAGCGCAGCCGACCGGAATCCGGAACAACCAGAGCGACCAGAGCCCCGTCTGGGGCGAATGCGGCCAGAGGGGCTTCACCATCGGCGGGCGCGGCCGCTGAGGGGCCGGCGGGCGCGGTGGGCTGGGCGGCGGCGGGGGCTTCGGGCACGGGCACGGGGATGCGGGCGCCGTGAGCTAGGCGGCGGGCGTCATCCTCGGCTAGGTCGACCCGCGGGAAGGCCGCCGCGGCGGCGGTTGCTAGCGGAGTCAGCACCAATCGTTCGGACAAAAAATCCAGAGTGCGGGCCTGCGCGATCGTGTAGGGACCGACCGAAGTACGGCGCAAGGCGGTCAGGTGCCCGCCGGTGCCGAGCGCACCGCCGAGGTCGCGCGCCAGCGCGCGGATGTACGTGCCGCTCGAGCAGCGCACGGTGGCGTCCACGTCGAGGAAGTCGCCCTCGATCCTGGAGCCGGCGATCGCGAACTCGTAGACGGTGACCGGGCGGGCCGCTAGCTCTGGCGCGGCGCCGGCCCTGGTCAGCTTGTAGGCGCGCTGACCGCCGACCTTGATCGCGCTCACGCCGGGCGGAACCTGCCAGATGTCGCCGGTCAGCTTCGCGACCGCGGCGTCAAGCGCGGCGCGCGTGACGCTCGTCGCGGGCGCGCCGCCGGCGGGCTGCCCCTCGGCGTCGTCGGTCGTGGTGGACTGACCGAGACGGATCGTGGCGGCGTACTCCTTCTCGGTCAGCGCCAGGTACCCGAGAAGTCTCGTCGCCTTCTCCACGCCCACGATGAGCACACCGGTCGCCATCGGGTCCAGCGTCCCCGCGTGTCCCACCCGGCGGGTGCCGGCCAGCCGGCGGATCCGGGCGACCACGTCGTGGGAAGTCATGCCGCCCGGCTTGTCAACGATGACTATGCCGCTGGGTACGGTCATGCCTCGCCGTCTTCGCCCTCGTCCTCGTCATCGAAGTCGTCGTCGGCCGGCTTGCGGTACGGGTCCGGGTCGCCGGCCCACTCCGCGCCCTCGCGGGTGCGGGCGAGCTCGGCGTCGGCCTGGCGCGCGGCCGCGACGAGATCGTCGATCCGTTGCGCGTCTTCCGGCAGCGAATCGGCGACAAACTCGATCGACGGGGTGTGCCGCAGCCCGATCAGCCGGCCGACCTCGGAGCGGATGACGCCGGTGGCGCTGCGCAGGGCCGCCGCGGTTTCCTCCCGCTCTTCCGGCGAGCCGTAGACCGTGTAGAAGACCGTCGCCTCACGCAGGTCGTTGGTCAGCCGCGTCTCGGTCACGGTGACGAAACCGAGCCTCGGGTCTTTGATCCGGCGTTCGAGCAACTCGGCCACGATCTTGCTGATCCATTCGGCGAGACGGCGCGTGCGGGCGGCGTCCATGGTCGCTCACTCCTCTTCGGTAAACAGCCGCTGCCTCGCCGACAGCAGCTCGATCTCCGGCCGCGCCGCCACCAGGCGCTCGCACTCGTCGAGCACCGCGGTCGCGTTGCTGGCGGTGGCGGACACGACCGCGACCCCGATTTCGGCTCGCCGGTGCAGGTCGAGGTGGCCGGTCTCGGCAACCGCGACGCCAGGGTAATGGCGCCGCAGTTCGGCGACGAGCGGCCGGACGACAGCCCGCTTCTGTTTCAGCGAGCGGACGTCGCCCAGCAGCACATCCATCGTCAACGCGGCTACGTACGCGGCTTCTCCCGCATCTCGAAGGTCTCGATGACGTCCTCGATCCTGATGTCGTTGTAGCCGACGCCGATGCCGCACTCGAAACCCTCGCGGACCTCGGTCACGTCGTCCTTGAACCGTCGCAGCGACTCGACCGTCAGGTTGTCGGAGATCACCACGCCGTCCCTGATCACCCGCGCCTTGCTGTTGCGGTTGATCGTGCCGGAACGGACGATGCAGCCGGCGATGTTGCCGATCCGCGGCACACGGAAGACCTCGCGGACTTCGGCGGTACCGAGCTGGACCTCCTCGAACTCGGGCTTGAGCATGCCCTTGAGCGCGGCCTCGACCTCTTCGATCGCCTGGTAGATGATCGAGTAGTAGCGGATGTCCACGCCCTCACGCTGGGCGAGCTCGCCGGCCCGGCCCGCCGGGCGGACGTTGAAGCCGATGATCACCGCGTCGGACGCGATGGCCAGGTTCACGTCGTCCTGCGTGATGGCGCCGACGCCGCGGCCGATGACCCGCAGGGTCACCTCCTCGCCCACGTCGATCTTGAGCAGCGCGTCCTCCAGGGCTTCCACCGAGCCGGACACGTCACCCTTGATGATGAGCAGGAGTTCCTCGCGCTGGCCGGCCTTGAGCGCCGACTCCAGGTCCTCGAGCGTCACACGCCGACGGCGCTGGGCGAACTGGGCGGTCCGCTCGCGCGCCTCGCGGCGCTCGGCGATCTGCCTGGCCATCCGGTCGTCGGAGACGACGAGGAAGTTGTCGCCCGCGTCGGGAACCGCGGTCAGGCCGAGCACCTGAACCGGCCGGGACGGCGGCGCCACGTCCACCGTGTCGCCGTTCTCGTCGAGCATCGCCCGGACCCGGCCGTATGCCTCGCCAGCCACGATCGAATCGCCGACATGCAGCGTGCCGCGCTGCACGAGCATGGTCGCGACCGGGCCGCGGCCCTTGTCGAGCTGCGCCTCGATCACGGTGCCCTGCGCGTCCTGGTCGGGGTTCGCGCGCAAGTCGAGCTGGGCGTCCGCGGTGAGGATAATCGCCTCAAGCAGGGTGTCCAGGCCCATCCGCTTCGTCGCGGACACGTCCACGAACTGCGTGTCGCCGCCGAACTCCTCGGCGACCAGGCCGTATTCCGTGAGCTGCGCCCGAACCCGCTGCGGGTCCGCGCCTTCCTTGTCGATCTTGTTGACGGCCACCACGATCGGCACGCCGGCCGCCTGGGCGTGGTTCAGCGCCTCGGTGGTCTGCGGCTTCACGCCGTCGTCGGCCGCGACCACGAGCACCACCAGGTCGGTGGTCTCGGCGCCGCGGGCACGCATGGCGGTGAACGCCTCGTGGCCAGGGGTGTCGATGAACGTGATCTTGCGCTCGTCGCCATCGACCTCGGTCGTCACCTGGTAGGCACCGATGTGCTGGGTGATGCCGCCAGCCTCGTGCGCGACCACGTTGGTGTGCCTGATCGCGTCAAGAAGCTTGGTCTTGCCGTGGTCGACGTGACCCATGACGGTGACCACCGGAGGCCGCGCCCGCAGGTCCTCCTCCTCGCCCTCGTCCTCACCGAATTCGATGTCGAAGGACTCGAGCAGCTCGCGGTCTTCCTCTTCTGGCGAGACGACCTGGACGTTGTAGTTCAGCTCGGCACCGAGCAGCTGCAGCGTCTCGTCGTTCACCGACTGGGTGGCGGTGACCATCTCGCCGAGGTGGAACAGCACCTGCACCAGGCTCGCCGGGTTGGCGCCGATCTTGTCGGCGAAGTCGCTCAGGGACGCGCCACGGGACAGCCGGATGGCCTGGCCGTTGCCGCGCGGCACCTGCACGCCGCCGATCGTCGGCGCCTGCATGTTGTCGAACTCTTGCCGACGCTGCTTCTTCGACTTCCGGCCACGGCTTGGCTTGCCGCCCGGGCGACCGAACGCGCCAGCGGTACCACCGCCAGGCCTGCCCCTGCCGCCGGGCCTGGCCGGCGCGCTGCCGCCACCGCCGCCAGCACCGCCGCCACCACCACCGGGACCGCCGCCAGCGCGCGGAGGGCCGCCGCCACCGGGACGCGGGCCGGCACCAGAGCGCGGACCGCCGCCGGGACGCGCGCCCGCGCCGGCACCGGGACCGCCGGGCCTGGGACCGCGACCGCCGGGAGCGCCAGCGCCGCCACGGCCACCGGGCCCGCCGGAGCCACCAGGACCCACGGGGCGCGACGGCATGTTCATCGGGCTAGGCCGCGGACCGCCAGGACGCGGACCACCGGGACGCGGGCCGCCGTCGCCGGAAGCACCAGCGCCGGCCGGAGCGCCCGGCCTGCCAGGACCGCGGCCACCGGGGCGAGCCCCGCCGGGGCCGGCGCCGCCCCCCATGCCGGGACGTGGACCGCGGTCGCCGCGGTCACCCCGGTCGGGGCGGTCGCCACGGTCGGTGCGCTCGCCGCCGAAGCCAGGGCGGGCCGCCGGAGTGGAGCCCATCCCGGTCGCCGTCGAGCTAAACGGGTTGTTACCTGGACGCGGACCAGGCCGTGGACCACGCTGCCCGGGAGCAGCCGAGCGAGGAGCACCAGGGCGCGATCCGCCCGGGCGTCCATTACCCCCCGAACCATAGCCCTGCTGACCCTGGCCGCCTTGGCCGCCTTGGCCGCCTTGGCCACCTTGGCCACCTTGGCCGCCTTGCCCGGCGCCTTGTGAACCGCTAGGGCGCGGTCCGGCCGGACGCGGCCCGGCCGGACGCTGTCCTGCCTGGCCGGCTCCCGCCTGACCAGATGCGGACGACCGCGGGCCCGGTGCGGGCCGCCCAGGGGCGGCAGGCGCGGCCGGGGCAGCCGACGCGGCAGGCACGGAAGTCGCGGCGGGGGCGGCCGACGCCGCAGGCGCGGAAGTCGCGGCAGGTGCGGCAGGGGCGGCAGGCGCGCTGGCGGCCTGCGCCGCCGCGGGAGCGCCGACGCCCGGCACCTGAGGAACAGGACGAGGCGCAGCCGGACGCGGACCAGGCCTGGCGCCCGCGCCACCGGGCGCGGCGGCCGGAGCTACGCCGGAAGCGCTGGGAACAGCCGAGGGGGCAGTCGGCACCTCGGCTGGAGCGGGCACGCCATTGCTCGCCGCCGGACTCGCGACAGGCTGCACCGGCCCGGCACGGTCGGGCACCCGGGGGGTGTCCCGGTCGTCACGACGCGCGTCGCCGGGAGCGCTGCCCTGGTCACGCCGACCGGACGGCGCGGGCGGCCCGGACGGCGCGGCCGGGCGGGCCTCCGCGGGCCGCTGGCCCTGGCGCTGTGATTTCGCCGAGTCACCGGCGAACGATTCTTTGAGCCTGCGAACTACAGGCGCCTCGATAGTCGAGGACGCGGATCGCACGAACTCGCCCATCTTCTCGAGCTCGGCCATCACGGCCTTGCTCTCTACTCCGAACTCCTTTGCGAGTTCGTAAACCCGGACCTTCGCCACTATGCTCCTCTGCTCGGCCCTCCACCGGGCCATCTACCGGATCATCAGCCGATCCGGGGCATAGCGTGCTCCGGGTCGGCGTCAGCTCGTGCCGTTCATCGCCTTGTGCTCATCGAGCGCTCATTAGCTTCTCGACCTGCTTTCCGTACAGGTTTCCGTTGTGTCCAGCGTGCTTCCCGTCGTCAGCCGTTGCGAACATCGCCAGCGGCCATGTTATGCCTGGGCGTCCGTCCGTGAAAGATACGAAACAAGCGACTCAGCACCGAGCGGACCCGCCACGCGTAGCGCGCGATAGAACGCCCGGCGCCGCTGCGCCAGTTCGAAGCACGCCAGGCTGGGATGCAGGTACGCACCCCTGCCGGGCTGCCGCGCTTGGGGATCGGGAACGATATCGCCCCCGGTCACTACCAGGCGAAGCAGGCTGGACTTCGCCGCCCGTTCCTTGCAGCCCACGCAGGTGCGTACCGGGAAACCCCCCGGCCCGGGCAGCTTAGATCGCACAGCCATTCCTTACATTAGTCTACCGTGTCACCACGTCCAGGACACCCGGCGAGTCCCTCTGGTGGATCCGCCGGGCAGGTCAGGATGGCTGCGGTGGTGTCCTAGGTGGTCCCGGCGCTGTCGCTGGCAGTGCCGACGCCGGCGTCGGGCGCGACCTCGCGTCCCTGCCGTGGCACCGACCTGGCTTCGCTCGGCGGGGCATCTGACCTTGCCGGGCTGGCCGGCGAAGCCGCCGGCGCGGCCGGGTCAGCGGCGGTGTCAGCCACGGCGCCGGAAGCGGGCTCCGCGGCCGCCGCGTCTGACCTGATGTCAATCCGCCAGCCGGTAAGCCTGGCCGCGAGGCGGGCGTTCTGCCCTTCCTTCCCGATGGCGAGCGACAGCTGGTAGTCGGGCACCACGACCCGCGCCTCCATCGCAACCGGGTCGACCACGTCGACGCGGGTGACCCTCGCCGGCGAGAGCGCGTTGGCGACGAACTCGGCCGGGTCGTCAGAGAAGTCCACGATGTCGATCTTCTCGCCGTGCAGCTCGGCCATCACGTTCCTGACCCTGCTGCCCACTGGGCCGATGCACGCGCCCTTGGCGTTGACGCCCTGCTGGTGGGACTGCACGGCGATCTTGGTCCGGTGCCCCGCCTCGCGAGCGATCTTGACGATCTCCACCGCGCCGCTGGCGATCTCGGGAACCTCCAGCGCGAACAGCTTGCGGACCAGGTCCGGGTGTGTCCGCGAGAGCGTGACCGACGGACCGCGGTGCCCCTTACGCACCCGCCACACGTAGCAGCGGATGCGCTCGCCGTGTACGTAGCGCTCGCCAGGGACCTGCTCGGCCGGCGGCAGCACGGCCTCGATCTTGCCGAGGTCCACTAGCACCGTCCGCGGGTCCTTGCCCTGCTGGATCACGCCGGCCACGATGTCGCCCTCGTGCCCGGCGTACTCGCCGAACGTCATTTCGTCTTCGACGTCACGCAGCCGCTGCAAGATCACCTGGCGGGCGGTCGTCGCGGCGATCCGCCCGAATCCGGCGGGCGTGTCGTCGTATTCACGCGGGGTCGCACCTTCCACCCCGCTGGTCTCGCGCGCCCAGACCGTCACATGGCCGGTCTTCCTGTCCACCTCCACGCGGGCCGCGAGACTGGCGCCCTCGGTCTTGTGGTATGCCATCAACAGCGCGTCCTCGATCGCCTTGATGACCGTTTCGAGGGAGATGTCTTTCTCGCTCTCGAGGCTGCGCAGCACGCTCAGGTCAATGTCCATCGCCGCCAGCTCCCAGGTCCGCTTCGCAGGGAAGCTCCTCATCGGAAGGCTTATCGGAAAGCTCTTCCAGTTCCGCGTCGGGCAGCCGCCCGAACTCCACCTGGACAGCACCTGCCCCCAGGTCGTCGTATCCGAACCTGCGCTTGGCACCGTCTACGTCCAGGGTGACGCCGTCGCTATCGGCGTCGAGCACCCTGCCCTGCACAGATCCCTGCGCCCCTGTCTTGACCTTGACCAGCCGCCCGGCCGCGCGCCGCCAGTGCCTAGGCTCCGTCAGCGGCCGGTCCACGCCAGGCGAGGAAATTTCGAGGGTATAAGGCACGTCACCAAGCACGTTGGTCGCGTCGAGCGTGGTAGACACCTCATGGCTGACCAGGGAGGCGTCGTCGAGGCTGACTCCGCTGTCGCTGTCGACGACAATGCGCAGCAGCCGCCGTCGTCCGGCGACGGTCATCCGCACAGACTCCAGGTCCATCCCGGCCGCGGCCACAACAGGCTTGATAAGTCCAGCCAGCCGCGCGTTGTCCACCGGGCCGGCGCCGGGGCGGGTGCCACCGGGCATCACGACCTCCTGTCTATGAGCCGTCTACCAGTCAGGCTCTTATCTTCGCAGGTCCAGCCTATAGGCCACGCTAGCCCCACGCCGAGGCGGAGGCAAAGCGACGGTAAACCAGCCGCAACCGCGGCAGCCCCAGCTTCGTGGCATGCTTAGAGCCTATGCTGCGAAGGCGTCAGTTGCTCGCCGCGTCGGCGACGTCGCTCCCCTTGTTTCTCGCCCTTAGCGGCTGCCGGGAGCCCGCGGTGCTGGCGGGCCCGCCGCCGCTGTCCGCTGACGTCCGAGTGCTCTTCACCGCGGTGACCGATGAGCAGAACCTGATCTCTCTATACAAAAGGACCATGGCTTCTTATTCCGCGCTGGCCCCGGCGCTCGCCCCGCTGCTGGCCGAACATGACGCGCACCTGGCGCAGCTACGCGCCAGGATCATCGAGCCGCCGGGCAAGACCGTGCCGGCCAGGGTGACGTCCAAGCCGCCGATTCCGGGTACGCGCGCGGCGGCCGCCGCCCTGCTGCGCAGCGCGGAGCAGGCCGCGAGCACCACGCAGCTGCGGCGCATCGCCGCCGCGCCCCCGTCCCTGGCGCAGCTGTACGCGAGCATCGCCGCCTCGGAAGCGACACACGTCACCGCGCTGGACCGGGTATGAGCGGGGCCCGGCCCCAGGCGCAGCAAGCGGTGCGGGCACTGCAGGCGGCGCTCGCCGCCGAGCACGCGGCGGTGTACGGCTACGGCGTGGCGGGCGCCATGCTCAGCGGCGCGGACCGGGCCACCGCGCTGACCGACTGGAAGCTCCACCAGGAGGCCAGGGACACCCTGCAGGAGATGATCAGCAGGCTCGGCGCGACCCCGGTCGCCGCGAGCGCGGCCTATGAGCTGCCGTTCACCGTGGACGACGGGAGATCAGCCCGGCGGCTGGCCGCCGCGCTCGAGGATGGCGTGACCCAAGCCTATCTCGCCGTGGTCGCGGTCACCGATCAGAAGCTGCGGACCTTCGGTGCGCTCGCGATGCTGCCCGCCGCGAACCGGGCGGCAGCCTGGCGCGGTTCCACCATCGCCTTTCCCGGCATGCCGGCGGGCGCCTTACAGAGGGCTAAGCACAAACCTTTTAGTGGCCGCCGCGCGGCAGCGCGAGCACCCGGCCGATCGCGGTCGCGGCACCGTCAATGTCATCGGCGACGGCGATCCGCTCCGCCCACGACCACCAGAACCACCACAGCCCGTCCTTACCGCAGCCGACGTACACATTCTCTTCAAGGGCTCTCGCGGACGGATTCACCACGTACACACTTGGCACCCGCCCCTGCGGGGCCATCAGCCAAGCCTCCAGCCCCCGGTGAGTCAGCTCCTCGGCAAGCTTGTCGAGATACGCGGACTCTGCGTGGTTTCCCTTGGCTTCCACCGATATCACCATCGCTACATATCGTAGTTTTCCCAGAACCAAGCGTGCTAGATCGTTCTAGGATGCCGTCGCCGACGCGGCCGTGCAACGCGCATTTTCAGGTTGCACGCAAGGGCCAGATATAAGTGACCCTCGTCTATGGTACGGAACAAAGTTCACTGGGGAGTGGCTCCGCGTGCAACACGGTCAGCCGGGATACGGCGCGAGTGAGCGCCACGTACAGACGGCGCAAACCGTGCGCCTCGCCGGTTGCGATGCGGCTCGGCTCGGCGAGCACGACATGATCGAACTCAAGGCCCTTGGCCAGCGTGACCGGGACGACCGTAAGCCTGGACTCGCCCTCGACCGATGCTGAACCCAGCACAGCGAACTCAAGGCCGGTCGCGCGCAGCGCGGCGCAGACGTCCGCGACCTGCGTGTCGGCGCAGATGACGGCTACTGAGCCGGCCGAAGCCAGGGCGCGAGAGGTGGCGTCGGCCACCCGTCGGCCGAGCGCGCCCGGGGGCACGGGCTCTACCGACAGCGCCGCCGCGTCCTGCCGCAGCGACACCGCCGGCCGCAGCCCGGGCGCGATGGACGGCAGCAGCCTGGAGGCGTAGTCGAGAATCTGCCGCGGCACGCGGTAGCCCACGTCGAGCTCGCGCACGGACGCTTCCGGCTTGCCGAGATGGGACAGCATGGCGGGCCAGGACGTGGCCGACCACGGCGTCGTGCCCTGGGCGATGTCGCCGAGCACGGTCGCCGACCCGGTGGAGCACCGTCGTCCGATCGCCCTGCATTCCATCGGCGACAGGTCCTGGGCCTCGTCCACCACCACGTGCGCGAGGCTCGGCGTGCGCTCGATGAGATCGGCGGCCTCGTCGATCAGCACCAGGTCGGCGCGGCTCCAGCGGGCCGAACCAGGACCGCGCGGCGACGGCGACCAGACGATCACCTCTTGATCGGCCTCGGATAGCAGCCCGCTCGCGTGCCGAGCTAGCTCGGCCGGCGACGACAGCAGCCCGAACACCAGCCGCTTCGCGTCCACCTTCGGCCACACCCTGTCGACGTAAGCGCGCACCGGGGCGGCCCGCCGCACCGCGTCGTGCGTCCGGTCGTCACAGGTCTCCCCGGCCGCCTCCAGCTGGCTGAGGATTACGTGCGCGATCCGGTGTCCGAGCAGCTCACGTCCCGCCCCGTAGCGCACTCCGCGCTCTCGCAGTTCGGCCGCGAGCTCGCCCACCTGGCGGGCGGATACCCGCCAGCGGCGGGCGCCGCGGGCGACGACAAGCGCCTCGGCCGGCTCGGTGATCGACGCCCACACCGCCCGCCGCAGCACCTCCGCCATCCGCACGTCGCCCTTCACGACCCCCGCCGCGTCGCTGTCGGCGGCGCGGACGGGGACCGACGCCACCATCTCCGTGACCGTGGTCTGGGTGACGTCCAGTTCCCCCAGCGCCGGGAGCACATTCCTGATGTAGGACAAGAAGGCAAGGTTCGGCCCGACCACGACCACCCCGCGCCGGGTGACCCGCTCTTTGTGCGCGTAGAGCAGGTACGCAACCCGGTGCAGTCCCACCGCGGTCTTCCCCGTCCCCGGCGCGCCCTGGACGCACACCGTCTGGCTGGCGTCCCCCCGCACGATCTCGTCCTGGTCCGGCTGGATCGTGGCGACGATGTCCCGCATAGGTCCTGAGCGAGGCCGCTCGATCTCCGCGAGCAATAGCTTGCTTGTTTCTTTTTCTCCGGAACGAACCGTGGCGCCTCCCACGGCCTCGCTGACACCGAATCGTTCGTCTTCGTAGGCGGTGAGGTCTCCCCCGGAGAACCCGAACCGGCGCCGCAGCCGCAGCCCCATCGGCTCAACCTGGCTCGCCCGGTAGAAGGGCAGCGAGACGGGCGCCCGCCAGTCGATCACAACCGGCGTCCCGTCCAGGTCATGCACGTGCCGCCGCCCGATATGGAAGGCGGAGCCGTCGAATTCGGTTCGAGTCGCGTAGTTGAGCCGCCCGAAGAACAGCGGGGCGTCCGGAAGGTCGCGCAACGATTCGGCGCGGCGGTACAGGTCTGCCTTGAGAAACTCCAGGGACACCCGGTCCCCGGCCATCGGATTGATCGCGAGCACGTTCTCCCGCATCTGGCGGAGGAACTCGCGAGACTCGGCGAGATGAACGCGCTCGGCGTGGATGACTGGGTCTTCGCCGTCCTCCCCGGCGTCGGCGGGCATGGCTTACCCCCTTGAAGAGTTGTGGGCGCGAAGCACAAGACCCTAACACCTCACCCACACCAGGTCACCTGGTTTTCCACGCGGGCGGCCACCGCGCGCCTCCTTCCCTCCCGCGCCCAGCTCGATGAATGTCCCTTGGGTGCGGCTCTTTTGGAGTGAGCTGCCCAGTTTGTGGTGGTGGCGGTTGTGGCGTGGCTGCGTGTCAGTGAGGCTTCCGTTCCGTATGGTCCTGAAGT
>DATMKQ010000363.1:0-3187 GCA_035571275.1 Trebonia sp. | reverse complement strand
CTCTACGTGGAACATGACATCTACGACGACGTCGTGACGGGCATCGCGGAACAGGCCGGGAAGATCAAGGTCGCGCCGGCCTTCGATCCAGGCTCGCAGATGGGTCCGCTGATCTCGGGTGAACAGTTCGAGCGCGTCAACAGCTACCTGGCCGCTGGATTCGCCGGCGGAGCGACTGCCCTCGCCGGCGGGGGACGGCGCGGCGACAAGGGCTACTTCATCGAGCCGACGGTGCTCACGAACGTCAACCAGGACATGACGATCGTCCGCGAGGAAATATTCGGCCCCGTCCTTCCGGCGATGCCATTCGATGACCCACGGGAGATCGCAGCCGCAGCCAACGACACGAACTACGGCCTTGCTGCGGGTGTCTGGACGAAGGACATCTCGAAAGCCCTCAAAACCGCCGAGTTCGTCCGCGCAGGCACGGTCTGGGTTAACACCTACCACGTTTACGACGCAGCGTTGCCGTTCGGCGGCTACAAGGAATCTGGCTGGGGGCGCGAGATGGGTCACCAGGTGCTCAGCAACTACCTGGAAAGCAAGTCTGTCGTCGTCGGCCTGTGAAGGGTAGCGGCCCGTGTCAATGATCCCGTCGGGTCAGCAGCGGGCGGCGGTGTACATGTCACATGACCGCACTCCTCCCGCGAACGAGCGGAGCTGCACTTCGCCTGCGGCGCCGCCGGATCAACGAGGTCAAGCCCATATGGGTACGGCTGCGGCGTGAACGCGGGTCAGGACCTCACCGGTGCGGGGCTCGCCGACGTCACGTTCCCCGACCGGATCGCTTCGGGGCCGTCGGCGGTGTGGTTCGGGACTGCGCGGGTCAGTCGTGCTCCTCCTCGAGGGCGCCGGCGAAGAAGTCGATGAGTCCGAACGGTGCGCGGTCGCCGAGGCAGAGCTCAAGGATCTGGTACGCGTCCGCGTATTCGGACTCGCTGCGCGGGAACAGTGCTTCTTCGTAGCCGGTGAGTGCCGCTTCGATGTCGTCGGGGTGCGCGGCGATCGCCTTCCCGAGCTGGGCGCCGTCGAACATCGCCAGGTTCGCGCCCTCGCCGGCCGGCGGCATCAGGTGCGCGGCGTCCCCGAGGAGCGTCACCCCGGGCACGCGGTCCCATCGGTGTCCGTCCGGGAGCGTGTAGATCGCGCGCGGAATCGGTGCGGTTTCGCCGTCGGTAATCAGCGCGGTGAGTTCCGGCGCCCACCCGTCGAACTCGGCCGCGACCCGGGCAGTCGCGGCGGCGGCGTCGGTGAAGTCGATGCCGGCGATCCACTCGGCGGGGCGGTTCAGCTCGACGTACGTGTGAAGGATGTCCCCTGCCTCGCGGTGCGCGACGATCCCCTTTCCCGGGGTGAGCGCGTACATCGCGCCGCCGCCGACCGCTTCGGCCGCCGCGGAGTGCCGCTCGTCGGCGTCGTACAGGTAGGTCTCGATAAACGTGGTGCCGACGTACTCGGGCTTGGCGTCGGAGAGCAGCGGGCGGATCTTCGACCAGGCGCCGTCGGCGCCGACGAGGAGGCTGGTGGTCACGGCCGGCCCGTCGGCGAGGGTCAGCTCGTGCCGGCCGTCGCCCAAGGGCCGGACACCGGTGACCTTGCGTCCCCACTGGATCATCTCGCCGGGCAGGGAGTCGACCAGGATCCGCCGCAGGTCGCCGCGGAGCACCTCGGGACGCCCGGCCGTGCCGTCGTCGGGCTGGTCGAGCAGCACCGCGCCGTGCTGGTCGAGCATGCGCGTGGCCTCGCCGCCCTCGTGGATGATCGCGCGGAACTGGCCGGTAAGGCCGGCCGCTTCGAGCGCGAGCTGCCCGTTGTGCTCGTGGATGTCGAGCTGGCCGCCCTGCGCGCGGGTCTCAGCCGTGGGCTCCGCCTCGTAGATCTCGGCGGGGATGCCGTGGACGTGGAGGACGCGTGCGAGGGTGAGGCCGCCGAGGCCCGCACCGACGATCGTGACTGGTGTCGTCATCATGCTCCCTTCATGAACTGACTGGAACGGTGTTCCAATAGAACATCTTGGAACAACGTTCCAGCCATGTCAAGATGGTGCTCATGGCAACCAAGACGCAGCGGGCCGAACGGCGCGCGGACGCGCTGTCGAAGGAGCGAATCGTCGAGGCCGCGATCGAGATCCTCGACGCCGAGGGCGAGAGCGCTCTGACCTTCCGCGCGCTCACGGCTCGCCTGGCCACAGGGAGCGGGGCGATCTACTGGCACCTCGCCAACAAGAACGACCTACTCGCGGCAACCACCGACGACGTCATCGCCCGTGTCATGACCGAGATGGCCAGCGGCGCGGAGCCGCGGGAGGCGATCCGTGCCATCGCCTCCGGGGTATTCGACACAATTGACGCACACCCCTGGGTAGGCGCCCAGCTCTCCCGTGAGCCGTGGCAGTCCGCGGTGCTGCAGATCTTCGAGAGCTTCGGCGGGCAGCTCCAGGCGCTCGGCGTCCCCGAACGAGCGCAGTTCGACTGCGCGTCCGCACTCCTGAACTACGTTCTCGGCCTCGCCGGACAGTACGCCGCGGCCGCCCGCCTTATCCCGCGCGACACGGACCGATCGGCCTTCCTCGCGACCGTCGCCGCACGGTGGGCGCAGCTCGACCCCGCAAAGTACCCGTTCGTGCACCAGGTGGCGACGCAGCTGCCCGAGCACGACGACCGCGAGCAGTTCCTCGCCGGCATCGATCTCATCCTGGCCGGCATCACAACCGTCCGATAGCGGTCCTCCATCGCGCACTCCTCAACCGGAGGTGCTTCCAGGAAGAGCCACTCGGATGGAGGGTTCCGGTGTGGTCACCATCACCAGCCGGATGCTCACCATCGGCGGTCACCAGATCGAGACGATCACCATCGCGACCAGGCGCGACGGCGGGCGTTCGGCCTCATCGACGCGCCCATCCCGCTCACATTGGATAGAGACCAGCGAACCCGCCCAAAGCCGCGAACCCGCACAACATGGGTTCACGTACCTCCGCAGACGTAACTTCGGACTGGTCAGCGTCGGGTTGGCGATGTACGGTGCCGTCGGGGTGAGCGGGAGCTGCTTAGGTAGCGTGGCGGCGCTGGCGCAAGGTGACGGCGGAGAGCAACGCGGCGCCCGCGAGCAGCGCGGCCGACAGGTACAGCGCATCGTGCAGCGCGCTGGTGAAGGCCGCGTACCCCGCCTGGATGATCTGGTCTAGCGG
>DATMKQ010000362.1:0-2257 GCA_035571275.1 Trebonia sp. | reverse complement strand
GCGTTCCAGCTGGCTGGCCCGCACCCTGACGGGCGTCCGGTCGTCCATAGCTGATCAGCCCGGCCAGTCCAGGGCCGTCAGGGCGGCCAGCGCCCGTTCGGTCGCTGCAGCCGCCCCAGGGTGGTCAAGCTGCAGGCCAGCCGCGCTCGCCGCCCCCTTCAGCAGCGCCGCGACAACGTGCGCGGCCACCAGCGGAGCCGAGAACGAGGTGCCGCTCCAGGCCGCGCACCCTCCGGAGTAGTCATCCGGATCGAGCGCTTCACGTTCGCCCCGCAGCGGCACCCCGGGCGGCAGCTGGTTGCCGGGGTGCGCGCGCATCCTGAGCTCGGGACTGCGGCTGGCGTTGATGTCGGTGGGGAACGCGCTGATCACAAGGGCGCCAACGGCCCAGCAGGTTATCCAGTCGCCAGCGTCGCTGAAGACTGCCTTGGAGCCGTTCGGGTTGAGCGCGCCCACGCTGATCAGGGGCACCTGATCAGCAGGCGAGGGCCGGGCGAAGGCCGCCGGGTAGAACCTCCGGGTGGTGGAGTAGTTCCCGGCCGCGGCGACCACCACGACGCCCAGGCCGCGCAGCACGTCGATAACCGTGTGCAGCCCAGAGGTGAAGGCCATATCGCGCGGTGACTCGCTGAAGTAGCCAAGCGACAGCGAAACCACGTCGACATGTGCGGCAATGTCATCCGGCCTGGCCAGCACGATCCGCCTCGCCAGGTGGCGCAGCGCGCACATGAGATCGCCCTCGTAGACGGCGCCGTCGCTGTGCATGACCCGCACCGCCAGGACGCAGGCGTCGGGCACGACCTGCCGGACGATTCCCGCCTCGAATGTGAGGTGACCTGTCTCCGAGTCGAGCTCACCGACCAGCGGATCGTCGGAGACCGGTCCGTCCCACGAATCCTTGATCACCTGGCGCGGCCGGTCACCGTGCGAGGCCGCAAAGTCGCCTTCGACGCGGATGGCGTGCTGCAGCCCCGGATCCACCGCGACAAAACCGTCGGGGATGGTCTCATAGCCGCCGCCCGGCTTCGTCCGAACGTCCAGCCACTCCTCTTGCTCGCGGGCGCCGGTGTCAAGCAGCGCGAGCATGGGACGCCTGCCGTAGTCGGATGCGCATTGGCCGGCTGACCTGCGGGCAGGTGGCTCCATGACCATCGCGACCGGGGTCCGTGCGTCGCCGCCGTTGAACAGGTAGGAATCGGTGCTGCTGGGACCGGCGACGCCGTTGCCGTTGCCTGGTCCTCCGGGGATACCGCCGCCTCCGCCGTCGATGGGGCTGCCGTTGATGGCCGAGGCGCGCATCAGATGCTCCAGCTCGATCCGCTGGACGACCGCCTTGGTGATCTCCGAATGCTCGGTATGTTCTGGATGCTTCGGGGCGGCGGCCGCTGCGCGCAGTGCCTGCAGCGCCACCCACGCGTCGACCACTACGGGGACAGTTGCGTCCTCCGCGGGCACCAGGACCGCCGGGCGGGGCAGCTGCTGCAGTACCTCCATGACATCCCCGTCGCCAGCCATGTCCTCATCGGGCTCGGGCGGGATCAGCATCATGTGGACGCCGCTCAGAACCCCGTTGAGGGCCATAACCAACTGCGAGTCCTGCAGCTGGTCGCCGGGGACCAGCAGCGTCCTGACCCGGTAGACCGTTGACTGCGGGGTTGGGTAGCCGTGCACCGCCGCGGCCTTCCCGGGGTCGAGCACCGCGGCACCGTGCCGTTGCAGCAGTTCTGCCGGGAGGCTGATCAGGCCGGGTGCAGAGTCATCGTCGTCGTGCGTTGCTCCGTCGCCGTCAGGGCGCGGCTGGAAGAACCATTTCACGGCTGGCTCCCTCTTGTGCGGTCCCGCTCATCCGGGGCCGGCACGCCCGTAAAGAGCGACGTCGGCACCGCCTGATACACGATTTGCGCAACGGCTTGATAACGGGTTGATGAGTGCGCGCATGGTTCAAGCCTGCGAACATTGCTGTGTGTCCCGGGGTCGACGAAACGTTCAGGGTGCCAGCCCGCCTGGTGCCGGGGCGGTGATGCCGTGCGCGCGGTGATCGCCGACGACAGCGTGCTGCTGCGCGAAGGGATCGCGCGGCTGCTCGCTGAGGGCGACATCGAGGTCGTTGCGGGCGTCGGCGACGGTGACTCGCTGCTCGCCGCGGTGGAAACGCACAAGCCCGACCTCGCGGTCATCGACGTCCGGATGCCGCCGGGCCACCGGGACGAGGGGCTGCGCGCGGCTATCGCGATCCGGCGGCGCTGGCCGGACGTGG
>DATMKQ010000361.1:0-11829 GCA_035571275.1 Trebonia sp. | reverse complement strand
GTACGCTTCGCACGCCGCTCGTTTCGATGACGCCGAGGCGGCAGGAGTGCCGCTCGCGGTGACAGGAAACGCCACGACATTGACCGCGCACGTGGTGAGCAAAAGGCCGTCGGCGACGCTCGGCGTGGGAAAGTGGTTGGCTGGCACCCCCACGGTCACCTGCTGCCGCACCGTACCCGTGGCCGGGTTCAGGCCGTACAGCACACCGTTGTGTCCCATCGTCCAGACGAGCCCCGCCGCCACGATGGGCGGTCCGCCGCCAGCCCCTGAGCTCCACAGCACACGCAGCGCTGGCGGCGACTGCACCGCGCGGACCGCCACGATACCGCTCGTGCACGGCAGGTATACGGTCATGCCCTCGACCGCGGCGCCGCCGTCGATATCGTTCCCGCACACCGTCCCGAGCCCGGCTCGCAGCTGCCCGGTCAGCGTGGCCTGCTGACCGCCGATGCCGCCGAGGTGCTTCCCGTCGAGCAGGTAGACGATCCGCGACTTGCCGGCGAGCACCACCTGTCCGTCGGGCAGCAGCACCGGCGCCGTGGACATGTCCAGATCGTTGGCGTTGTTCGACGGCCAGCTGCTTGGCGCGAAGAACTGGAGCAGCCGCAACGAAGACGACAGTTCTAGCACCCCGTCGCCGTCGTCGTAGGCATGCTTCGCGGAGTAGACCGACCCATTCCCCGTGCTCACCCACACGTCGCCGCTGCCGTCGACGACGGGCGCGGCGCCCCCCATCCACACCGCCCCCTGGGATTCACCTGGCCCGTCATCGACGGTGAAGAACCTCGGCGTCCCGCCAGCCTCGGGAACCGCCACGACCCGGCCGCGGTAGCTCGCGCAATCCCCGAAGTTCCCGCCCATGCCGAACACCACCTGGCCGGCGTCAAGCACCAGCCCGGTGCGCTGCAGCAGGGCGGCGGGATCGGCGCCCGCCGGGTCCACGTCCTGGCTAAGTTCGACCTTCCCTGACGTAAGAGCCAGGCCGAACAGCCGGTGGGCGGGCTTGCCGCCCGCCAGCACGTCCGCCACCGCGAAGATCTCACCGCGAGACGGGTCGATCACGGGCGTGCCCGTGATTCCGACGTCCGGACCGATGTCACCGCATGGCAGCGCGCTCGAGGGCACCGGCGTGCCGAGGTGGGACGACCACGCTACGGTGCCGTTAGCGGCGGAAAGCGCGTAGACGGTGTCGTTCTCCGTCGCCACGTAGACGCGCCCGCCGTAGACCAGTGGCTCGCCGTAAAGCTGCCCGTCAAGAACCGGAGAAAGCCACGCGGGAGCGTTCGTGTCAACGGTGCCCCCCTGATCGCTTACGCCAGTGCCCGCGGTGTCGTCGTGATACGTCGTCCACGAGGCCGGTCCCGGTGACCGCGGCGAAACGACCGCCGCGTAAGCAGGGAGACTCCCAAGCCCGCAGGTCAGCACGGTCAGCACGGTCAGCGTCAACGGCAAGATAGCCAGTGACCTTCTCGGGAGAGTCATCCGATCTGCCCTTTTCGTACCGCCCGCAACAAAAAGCACCCCTCTTAACTCAGACGTGTCAGTCCCCTGGCGGGTTGACCTCGGCTGAGCGCTCCCAATCGCGAACCTGCTCGGCGAAGCGGCGCGCGACTGCGCGCAGCGCCAGTTCCGGGTCTATCCCCGCGGCGCGTGCCTGTGCCACCACCCGCATCAGCTCATCGCCGACGTCGCCCACCTGGCCGGCCTGGCCGACTTCGCCGTCCGCCAGGCCGACGTCAACGGGAAAGCCCGCCCGCTCCGCCCGGCGCTGCAGTTGCGCCGCCAGTGACAGGGCAGGCTGACCGAACGGCACCCCGTCGAACACAGACGGTGCGCCGCGACCAGTCGCCACGCTCCGCTGCGAGCGTTCGATCTGTTTGATCTCTTCCCAGTTCCTGTTCACCTCGTCCGCGGAGGAGACGGACACACCGGCGAACACATGGGGGTGACGGCGGATCAGCTTCGTGACCAGGGTGTCGGCCACGTCGTCGATCGTGAAGCCACCATCGGCGGAGGTTCGCTCAGCCGCGATCCGCGCGTTGAAAACGGCCTGGAAGAGCACGTCGCCGAGTTCCTCGCGCAGCGCTGCCAGGTCGCCGCTCTCCACCGTCTCGACCGTCTCGTATGCCTCTTCGAGCAGGTACCGCATGAGCGACTCGTGGGTCTGCTGCTTGTCCCAGGGGCACGAGGTGCGCAGCGTGTCCATAACGGCGACCACGTCCAGCAGGTGCGCGCCAGGCAGATCGTGCGAGCCGTGCAGCACCGCGACCGGGACCGTCGCCGCGGCGGCCAGCCCGCCATCAGAGCTCTCCCCCGATGGTGCCAGCCAGACCACCGGACCGCCGACGTCAAGCACAGTGGCCGACAACAGAGCCGCCAGCGACGGGACATCCGCCGGCGCCGCCACAACCGCCACGTCGACTCCCGCCGCGGTAAACGCGGGCAGCTGCGGATGGTCTGCCGACCCGGCGAGGACCCGCGACGCCGAGCGCAGCGCGGACCACGCCTGCCAGCCCAGCAGCCCGGGAGCGACCCGCGGGCTGGTCAGCAGGACCGTCAGCACGCCGGGGTGAGTCCAGTGGTGTCAGCGCGCGACGGCGTTCCGGGGGGCTGGGACAGTATGTTGGGCGTGGCGACCACCGAGAGCTGCGTGTAGTCCAGCCGTCCGAACTGCGGGCTCACCTGGATGTTGAGCGACTTCGCCGCGGTGCACTGCGCCTTGGTCAGCTTCGCGTCCACCGTGTTGCCCTCCGCGGTAGTCGTCGGCAGCTTGCCGCCGTTGGCAGCCTCGGCGAACGCGAGCTCCTGCGCTTGGTAGCGCCCCAGATCGGGCAGCAGCTGCGGCGGGATCCCAGCGTCGAGCAGGGCCGCCTGCGGGCTGCTGAGACCCTCCTGCGAGGCGGCGGACGAAGCCTGGGAGTTGATGTTCGCGATCCCGGCCTGAACCTGCGCCGCCGACAGCGTGATGCCGGCGTTGGCGGCGACCTGGTCGCTTACCTGGAACCGGATGAGCCAGCTCAGCACCGCCGCGGGCATGTCAGCCGCGGAGAGCGAAATCTGGCTCCCGTACGGCTTGGCCGCCGCTTGCAGGTTGGAGACCTGAGTGTCCAGCGCGGAGGTGGTGATCCGCTGGTCGCCCACGATCGCCGCGGCGCCCAATTTGACCGGAGAACACGCGGCCAGCACCACGCACGCACTCGCCGCGGCAACGCCACAGGCGGCCGCGCGCGTCCTTCTGCCAGGCTTGCCGAACACAGACGATCCCTTTCCTGACGAGTTACGACTCGGCGAGTTACGACTCGGAGAGTACCGAACGGATGACCTCCGCGCACCACGCCAGCAGTTCGGTGTCACGCAGCGGCTCCCCGCCGAAGGTTGCGGTCTTCGGCACCGGTACCAGCATGGTACGCACCGTCGGCTTAAGCACCGTCTTCGGGTAGAGCCGCTGAACCCGGACAACACGTGAATCAGGCAGGACGACTGGGGCAAACCGCACGTGCGACCCCTGCAATGTGATGTCTGTCAGCCCGGCACGCCGGGCGGCGAACCTCAGCCGGGCCACGTCAAGCAGGGTGACGACCGGCGACGGCAGCTCGCCGTAGCGGTCCACGAGCTCGTCGCGGACGGATTCCACGTCCTCTTGCGAGTCGATCGCCGCGATCGACGTGTACGCCTCGAGGCGCAGCCGCTCACCGGGGATGTAATCGTGCGGGATGTGCGCGTTCACCGGCAGTTCGACGCGCACTTCCGGCCGCTCCGCCGGCGCGTCGTCGCGAAGTTCGCGCACCGCCTCGCCGATCATCCGCACGTACAGATCGAAGCCGACGCCCGCGATGTACCCGGACTGCTCACCGCCGAGCAGGTTCCCCGCTCCCCTGATCTCCAGGTCCTTCAGCGCCACATACATGCCCGCGCCGATTTCTGTGTGCTGAGCGACGGTGGCCAGCCGCTCGTGCGCGGTCTCCGTGAGAGCCTTTTCCGGCGGGTAGAGGAAGTACGCGTACGCTCGCTCCCTGCTGCGGCCCACCCGGCCGCGTAGCTGATGCAGCTGCGACAGCCCGGCCGCGTCCGCGCGGTCCACGATCAGCGTGTTGGCGTTCGGGATGTCCAGCCCGGACTCCACGATCGTCGTTGCCACGAGCACGTCAAACGCGCGGTCCCAGAAGTCCACCATGATCTTCTCGAGTTCGTGCTCGTTCATCTGCCCGTGCGCCACGGCGACCCGCGCCTCGGGCACCAGCTCGGCGATCCGCGCGGCCACCTTGCGGATCGACTGCACCCGGTTGTGCACGAAGAACACCTGGCCGTCGCGGAGCAGCTCACGGCGGATGGCGGCGGTGATCTGCTTCTCGTCGTAGCCGCCGACGAAGGTAAGCACCGGGTGCCGCTCCTCGGGCGGCGTCAGGATCGTGGACATCTCCCTGATCCCCGCCACACCCATCTCAAGCGTGCGAGGGATAGGCGTGGCGGACATCGCGAGCACGTCCACTTCGGTGCGCAGCCGCTTGAGATACTCCTTGTGCTCGACGCCGAACCGCTGCTCCTCGTCGATGATCACCAGGCCCAGCCGCTTGAAGCGGGTTTCCGGCGACAGCAGCCGGTGGGTGCCGATCACGACGTCGACCGTGCCTTCCGCCATGCCGCGCAGCGTCTCGTTAACCTCGGCGCCTGACTGGAACCTGGACAGCGGCCTGACCGTCACGGGAAACGGCGCGTACCGTTCGGAGAACGTGGTGAGATGCTGCTGCGCGAGCAGCGTTGTCGGCACGAGCACGGCGACCTGCTTGCCGTCCTGCACCGCCTTGAATGCCGCCCTGACCGCGATCTCGGTCTTGCCGTAACCGACGTCCCCGCAGATCAACCGGTCCATCGGGACCGGCTTTTCCATGTCGCGCTTGACCTCTTCAATGGCGGTGAGCTGGTCGGGCGTCTCCACGTACGGGAACGCGTCCTCGAGCTCGCGCTGCCACGGGGTGTCCTGCTCGAAGGCGTGTCCTGGCGAGGCCATCCGTGCCGAGTACAGCCGGATCAACTCGGCGGCGATCTCGCGTACCGCCTTGCGGGCGCGGCTCTTGGTCTTGGCCCAGTCCGCGCCGCCCAGCCGGTGCAGCGTCGGCGCCTCGCCGCCGGAGTACTTCGTGACCTCGTCCAGCTGGTCGGTCGGCACGTACAGCCGGTCCGGCGGGTGCCCGCGCCTGGCCGGCGCGTACTCGAGCACCAGGTACTCGCGGGTCGCTCCAGCGGCGGTTCGACTGGTCATCTCGATGAACCGGCCCACCCCGTGCTGCTCGTGCACCACGTAGTCGCCCGGCTTGAGCTGCAGCGGGTCCACACCGCCGCGCCGCCGGGTGGACGGCATCCGCCGCTCGTCCCTGCTGCTCGGCCGCGACGCGCCGCGTGCCGCGAGGTCGGCCTCGGTGAGCAGGGCCAGCCGCACCGACGGCCAGCTGAATCCCTGCCGCAGTTCTCCCGTGGAAACATAAGGCACGCCCGCCTCAGGGGATGCCGTGATGTCACCGAGCCGGGCGCCGAACCCCTCGCCGCGCAGCATCTCCGCCAGCCGCTGCGCCGGCCCGTGCCCCTCGGTGACCAGCACAACCCGCCAGCCGTCCGCCAGCCAGGCCCTGATGTCCGCGAGCATCCGCGCCGCATCGCCGCGATAGGCCGGAGCTGGCGCCGCTTTTATTATTCCGAACGATTCCGGCTGACTCCCGCCGTCCGCCCTCTCCTCCGACTCGTCCTCGTCGTCAAAGTCGTCGATTGCTCCGAACGGCGCAAGCGTCCACCAGGGGATGCCGAGCTCTGCCGCGACCTCGCGGATCTTCGCGATCGGCTGGAACGCGGAGCCGCCGAGATCGACCGGGGCCTCGCCCCCCACGGCCGCGCTCACCCACGATGCTTCGAGGAACTCCTGGCTGGTGGCCACGAGTTCTATCGCCCTGGTCCTGATCCGCTCCGGGTCGCAGGCGAGTACCACGCCGCCGAGCGGCACGTGGTCGAGCAGCAACTCCATCCGGTCGGCGAGAACCGAGGCGAAGGCCTCCATGCCCTCGACCGCTATCCCGTCAGCGATCTTGCTGAGGATCTCGGCGAGTGACGGGTGCTGGTCCGCGAGTTCCTTGGCGCGGGCGCGGACGGACGGGGTAAGCAGCAGCTCGCGGCACGGCGGCGCCCACAGGCCGTGCGCCGCCTTACCGGAGCTGCGCTGGTCCGCCACCCGGAACGACCGGATCTCCTCCACGGTGTCACCGAAGAACTCGATGCGCAGCGGATGCTCTTCTGTCGGCGGGAACACGTCGAGCAGTCCGCCGCGGACCGCGAGCTCGCCGCGCTTGGTGACTATCTCCACCCGCGCGTAGCCGATCTCCACCAGCCGCGCGATCACGTCATCCGGGTCGGCGTCCTGTCCCTCGACAAGCCGCACCGGCTCGAGGTCGCCGAGCCCGGCCACGATCGGCTGCAGCACGCTACGGATCGGCGCCACGACAACCTTGAGCGGCCCCGCCAGCCCCGCGTCACTGCCTGGGTGCGCCAGCCGGCGCAGCACCGCGATGCGCTGGCCTACCGTGTCCGACCTAGGCGACAGCCGCTCGTGCGGCAGCGTCTCCCAGCCGGGGAAGCACGCGACGCTGTGCGGCGGCAGGAACGCGCCGAGCGCAGCGGTCAAGTCGTCGGCTTCGCGCGCGGTCGCGGTCACGGCGAGCACGAACCGGCCCTGGCGGGGGGGCGCGGGGGGGTCGTCCCCCCCGGAGCTAACAGGGCCCTGGCGGGGGGGCGCGGGGGGGTAGTCCCCCCCGGAGCTAACAGGGCCCTGGCGGGGGGGCGCGTCACCACTAAGCGCGCTCGACGCGAGCGTGGCGACGAGCAACGGGCGCAGCGCGGACGGTGCGACAAGGTCTAGTTCTGGTGTGTCACGGCCTGCGAGGAGGCTGCGAAACTGGGGATCTTCGGCTACGGCGGCGAGTAGTCCGGCGAGGCTCATGCTGTCCCAATGTCGAAGTTTTCGGCGAGCTCCAGCTTACGTGCCCAGTGGTACCCACCCCGCCCCAGCCCGTCTCACGGACACCCGGTTACCTGAGCCGCCAGGACGGGAGCACCGCTCACGGCACGCACTCTCCCGCGCTACTGACTTGTGACACGAGACGACCACTTGGCATACGTCACGACCACTTGGCATACGTCATGACCACTTGGCATACGCCATGACCACTTTTACGGTCGATATGTCCCAGTTTGGGTGGCGATTCTGCATACAAAGTGGTCCTATGCATCGATAGCCGAGGCGTATAGGCGCGGCATAGTGCGTGTTGTGTGACTGGTGGGGTGAAAGAGAACAGTCTCGCGCCCGGCGCAAAGAGGCGGGCGCTGGATGTGCCGGCCAAAAGCGATGCTGTCTGTAGTTAATCCACTACGATGCGATGTTATGACTACTGCCGACCGTGGCACACCGAGCGCGGAGCGGACGACGACGACCCCGTTCTTCGCCGAACCGCTGCGCGACTACGTGCTGCAGTGTCTCGGCCAGCCGGTCAGCTTGCTCCAAGCGGGCTGCCTCGCCCCGCTGCGCGAACTGGGCGTCGGTCAGCTCGCCGAAGGCGGGTTCGACATCTCGGTCACCGCTGTTGACGCCGATGACCCGCTGGCTAAGAAGGTGCTCCACGACACGGGGAGCGCATACGACGACGTCATCGTCGGCGACCTGCGCACGGTTCCCATTCCGCAACGCAAGTACGACGTTGTGTACTGCGCGCTGCTGCTCGAGCGCGTCCAGCACGTCGAGCTGGTGCTCGACAAGCTGGTCGGCGCGCTCAAACCGGGTGGCCTGCTGCTGCTGCGGACCGCCGACCGCCACAGCGCGGCGGGGCTTCTCGACCGGATGCTCCCGCAGCTGGCGCGCAAGGCGATCTGGTCCAGGCTGCATCCGGGAATCCCTGGCCCCTTCCCCGCCGTCTACGAGAAATCCGTCTGCCATCAGGGAATCGCGTCCTACGCCCTGATGCGAGGCCTCGTCATCGCGGCGCGCCGCGAGCAGCTGAGCCTACCGAGGCAGCCGGCCAAGCTATCATCGTCGGTGCGTATCACCTGCGCCGCCATCGCCAGGCTCAGTCGGGGACGGTTCGTAGCCGGGCATGATGAGCTGCTGTATGTGATCCGCAAGCCGCAGGACCGCTTCGCCCGCGTCGTCTAGTCGCGCCAGGCGACGCACAGCACAAGTAGCAACAGAGGGGGCGCAAGTGACGGCGGAGCAGCTGCCTGCCGAGCTGGCCGAATGGCCGGCCTGGACCCCCGGCGAAGCGCAACTCGGAGAGCTCGAGCTGATCACCTCGGGCGCATTCGCCCCGCTGGCCGGCTACCTGTCCGCCCCCGACCTGGCCGCGGTCGAGGCGCGCGGCGAGCTCGCCGACGGCACGCCATGGCCAGTACGCGTGGCGCTCACCGTGCCCGCGACCGCCCTGCCGGACGGTGCCGATCACCTGGTACTGCAGGATCAGGAGGGCTCGCCGCTCGCCGTGCTGGAGATCACCGAGCGGGTCCCCGATGCTGCCTCCGGTGCCACCCTCCGCCTCGCGGGGCCGGTCACCGGGCTGCGCGCACCTGAAGACGGGCCGTTTCGCGCGCTGCGCCGGGCGCCCGCCGACGTGCGGCAGGAATTCGCCGGCTCGCCCGTGCTTGCGCTCGCCACCAGGCGTCCGCTCGGCCAGCGGCACATCGGGCAGCTCAGGTACCTGGCCGGGCAGCTTAAGGCGCGGATCCTGCTGCTCCCGTTGGTGGCGGGTCCCGCCGACGTGGTGACCAGGCCCGAGGCGCTTGTCCGCGCGGTGCTGGCGGCGGCGCGACATCTTCCCGAGGGCACTCTCGTGGTGCCGGTACCGCTGCCTCCGCGCGGCAGCGTGGCGGAAAACCTGGGCGCGCAGGTCGTGATCGCCGCCGCCCACGGTGCCACGCACTTGCTTACCGAGGGAGCCAGCCGGGACCGTTCGGCGGAATCGGATTTTGAAAAGTTCGGTGTCGAGCTCGTTTCCGTTGGCGAGTGGGCTTACGACCCGTCGTTCGAGGTATGGCGTCCGCTCGGCCTGATCGAGCCGGGCGCCGAGCGCGGCGAACTGTCCGACGGTGAGCTTGGCGCGCTGCTCGACGCCGGCGAGAGCGCGCCTGCGTGGCTGATGCCTCCGGCCGTGACCGCCGAACTGCGCCGGGCGCGGCCGCCGCGGTCCGAGCGTGGCCTGGTGGTGTTCTTCACCGGGCTGTCAGGGTCCGGCAAATCAACGCTGGCCCGCGACCTGCGGGACGCGCTGCTTGAGCGAGGCGACCGCACGGTGTCGCTGCTGGACGGCGACCTGGGCCGACGGCTGCTGTCGGCCGGGCTCACCTTCTCCAGGGAGGACCGCGACCTGAACGTCGCGCGGATCGGGTACGTCGCGACGGAGGTCGCCAGGAACGGCGGGATCGCGATCTGCGCGCCCATCGCCCCGTACGCGTCGGCGCGAGCCGGGGTCCGGTCGATGGTGACGCAAGTCGGGGACTTCGTGCTCGTCCACGTCGCCACGCCGCTGGCGGTATGCGAGGAGCGGGACAGGAAGGGGCTGTACGCGAAGGCGCGCGCGGGGGTCATCGGGTCGTTTACCGGCATCTCCGACCCCTACGAGGAGCCCACCGACGCCGACCTGGTCATCGACACGTCGGCGCTATCCCGCCGCGACGCACTCGCCGCGGTGCTAAAGCTGCTCACCCGCGGCGGCTGGCTGGCACCGGTCGGCTAGTTCCTGTCCCTGGCCTCGGACAGCTCATCGACTGGCTCTGCTCCTTCGGGGTGTTGGAGGTCATCCTCCGCCGCGGCGCCTTCCTCAAGCCTGCTGCGGAACTCGGCGGCGCCGCGGCCCACCTTGTTCAGCCGCCGGTTCAGCGCGCCAGACATGGCTTCGCGCTGCTTGGACAGCAGCATGTAACTCGCAAGCGCGCTGACTACGAACGCGAGCGCGAGCAGCAAGATGCCACGCGCACCTGCCAGGTAGAGCAGCCCCATCGAGATGACGAGCAGCAGGATACGCGCCGACGTATAGGCAAGTCCTGTTCGCATCACTTTCCTGTTGGCAGAAACCAGCCGGTCACTACTGATTGTAGGACTAGGTTTCCTGTGCCAGGACGCGGGCTAGCAATGAAGGGTCGATGTTCCCGCCCGACAGCACCGCCACAAGCGGTCCTTCGCCGCCCCCGAATTCCGTCGCGTCGCGGAACAGGCAGGCCGCCGCGGCGACCGCGCCACCGGGCTCGGCGACCAGTCGCGCCCGGAGTGCGAGCTTTCTCACCGCGGCGAATATTTCGTCTTCTGAAACGGTGACGATGTCGTGGACCAGTTCCCGGATGTGCGGGAAGGTCAGCTCACCGACCTGCTCGACCCGCAGCGCATCGGCCGCCGTGCGGGCGACGTCCGCCGACGGCCACGCCACCCGGGTGCCGGTGCGGAACGACTCGCGAGCGTCCGCGGCGAGTTCCGGCTCGACGCCGATGACCTTGGTATCCGGCATGAGCGCCTTGATGGCCACGGCTATGCCTGAGATCAGGCCGCCGCCGCTGATCGGGACGAGCACGGCCGCGGGCGGCCGCGGTCCGCAGTCGTCGGCGATCTCGAGGCCGATCGTGCCCTGCCCGGCGATCACCTGGCTGTGGTCGAACGGCGGGACCGGAGCGTAGCCGCGGTCCCGTTCGATCTTCGCCGCGCCTGCCACCCTGGCCTCGTGCGTGGGCTCGACAAGGATGAGTTCCGCGCCCGTACCGCGGATCGCGTCGGTCTTGACCTTCGGCGCGTTGCGCGGGACGACGATCACCGCCTGGACGCCGAGCAGTGTGGCCGCGTAAGCGACGGCGTAGCCGTGATTGCCGCTGGAATGGGTGACGACCCCTCGCGCCTGGCTGGCGTCGAGAAGGGCGGCGATCGCGTTGTACGCGCCGCGCAGCTTGAACGAACCCGTGGGCTGCAGCGACTCCGGCTTGATCAGCACGTTCGCCGGCCTGGCAGCCAGAAACGGGATCAGCGGCGTGCGCACGACGACACCTTCCAGCCTGCGTGCGGCCGCGCGCACATCGTCCAGTGAAACTAGTTCAGCCACCCCGCAACCCTAACCCGGCCCAGCCGGAAGCTTGGCGAAACCTGTGTCCGTATAGCCCCAGGTCACGCCATCGTTACTCGGAAGTCACTGTGAGCGAAGAAGGAAACGATGGTCTAATTTCGGAAAATCTAGGCAGAAACTACCCGTTTGTCGCCAAACTAGGGGCATACTCCGACCGAGTTCGAGGAGATGGGACGTGGACGGCAACAATGAGCGGCTGCTCACCCCGGGGGAGGTAGCCGCCCTGTTCCGGGTGGATCCGAAGACCGTCACCCGGTGGGCGGCATCAGGCCGGATCACAAGTATCCGCACGCCAGGCGGGCACCGACGGTTCCGTGAATCCGAAGTGCGCGCTCTGCTGCGCGGCGACACCGACGCTTCACCCGAGGGGCAACCGGTTCCCTAACGCCGTGCGCTCTTTCCAGGGCGCGCCGCCGAAACCTCGGCGGCGCGCCCTGGTCTCGGGTCACAGGTGACCGGTCACTTGAGGAGTCGCGGACAGCCAGTGCCGCGATCGCTCGGCCGCTCAGTCGGAGTCGGGATCTAGCTCTTGGCCGGGCCAGTACTGGTCGCTTGCGTTGCTCGCGAACTCAAGGAACTGTTCGCGCAGCGCGGCGTCGCCGGCGCGCCATTCCGCGTGTCGGCGCTCGGCCTCCTCTGGCGTCAGCGCCTGCGCGGCCAGCCGGGCATAGTCGGCGTCCTGCGGCCCGATCTCGACGTA
>DATMKQ010000360.1:0-2194 GCA_035571275.1 Trebonia sp. | reverse complement strand
CGCAGGCGATCTCGTGCCCTCGCTGGATCTCGAGGAGCACCGGCGCGCGCTGCCGTTGATGCTCGCCGCCGTCGACGCCTGCCTGGCGCGGGTCCCGGCAGCCATGGCCGCGGCCCGGCAGGCACGGGTCTGACGCGTTGGCCGGTTCGGCTGCACCTCAGCGCGTGGCGATGGTGACAGGCGCGGCCGGCGGGATAGGACAGGCCATCGCAATGGGCCTGGCCGCGGACGGCTGGGGACTGGCGCTGGTGGGCCGGTCCCGCGGGCCGCTCGCCGCGACCCGGGACCAGGTGTCTGCCACCGGGACGCCGGCCATCGCCCTGGTCGCGGATGTCCGCCGGCCCGATGAGATCGCGCGCGCCGTAGCCGATGCTGAGCTGCGCCTGGGAACGCTCGACGCCCTCGTGAACAACGCTGGCGTGCAGCGGCTGTCACCGGCGCTCGAGGTCACGGAAAGCGACTGGGACGATGTACTCGACACCAACCTGAAGGGCGCGTTCTTCTGCGCCCAGGCGGCCGGGCGCGCGATGATCCAGCGCAACCGGGGAGTGATCGTCAACGTGGCGTCCGCAGCCGCGATCGTCGCCTTCGCCGACCGAGCCGCGTATTCGGCGAGCAAGGCGGGTCTGGTCATGCTCACCCGGACGCTCGCGCTGGAATGGGCGGCGTACAACGTCCGGGTGAACGCGATCGCGCCGACGTTCGTGGACACCCGGCTCGGCCGCCAGACACTATCCCGTCCGGGAATGCGCGAGCAGATCCTGGGGCGCATCCCGCTGGGTCGGCTCGCGCACCTCGACGACGTGGTCTCGGCCGTCAGGTTCCTCGTCGATCCGGCCGCGTCCGGGTTCATTACCGGGCACGTGCTCGCGATAGACGGCGGGCTCAGCATCCAATGACGCGCAACGCGAGAAAAGGGGTGTTCCTTGACCGCAAGTGAATTCCGCGACGACGAGGGTTCGCCGGACCTCGCCGCGACACTCGACCGGTTGTGGCCCGCCTACCGGTCGCTGCTAGCTGGCCTGATCCGCATACCCAGCCTGCTGGGTACTGAGGCCCGGGCGCAGCGCTACCTCGCTACCGCCGCCGCCAACGTGGGCCTTGAGGTCGAGCTCTGGGATGTCGACCCACGCACGCTCAGCGTCGACCCCGGCTATGCGACCGCGGATGGCGGCGAGGTCGTGCGGCCCAACCTCACCGCCATCTTGCCGGGCACCGGCGGCGGCCGCTCCATCGCCGTGTCGGGTCACGTCGACGTCGTCCCAATCGAGCCGCTCCGGATGTGGACGCGCGATCCATGGGAAGCGTGCGTCGAGGATGGGCGGATGTACGGCCGGGGGGCGCTGGACATGAAAGGCGGGCTGGTCGCCGGCCTGTTCGCGATCCATGCCATTCGCGACTGCTACGGTGCATTGCCCGGCGACATCGTCTTCGAGTCGGTCATCGAGGAGGAATGCACCGGGAACGGCACCCTGGCCGCCCGCCTCCGCGGCCCGCACGTCGATGCCGCGATCATTCCTGAAGTCAGCGGCGAGGACGTGCAGATCGCGAATCCGGGAGTGTTGTGGTTCGAGGTCACCGTGACCGGGAAGCCGGCCTACGTTGGCCTAGCCGGAGCGTCGGTCAACGCGATCGACGTTGCCATCGAGTTGGTGAGCGCGCTTCACGAGATGCCACGGGAGCTGAACCGCGGGTTCGCACATCCGGCCTACAGCGGCTACGAACAGCCGCTGACCCTGAACGTCGGCACTATTCGCGGTGGTAACTGGCCGTCGAACGTGCCGCTCGAATGCGTGGTGGGGTTCCGCCTTGCGTTTCCGCTGGACTGGTCGGTCCAGAATGCGCAGCGATTCGTCACTGACCACATCGCGGGTTTCGCCGTCGGCCACCCGTGGCTGGCGGAGCACCCGCCGACGGTGCGGTGGCACGGTTTCCGTGCGCACGGTTTCTCGATCGCCAAGGACGCCCCGATCGTCTCGCTGCTCATGTCTGTGATTGCCGAGATGACGGGCACGCCTGCATTCGTCAGCCCCATGTTCGGCACGGCGGATGCCCGGTATTTTGCCGACAGGCTTATCCCGGCCGTCTACTACGGTCCGGCCGGGGGAGGCATGCATGCGCCCGATGAATGGGTCGACCTCGCCAGCGTGCGGCGAGTCGGCGGCGTCCTGGCCAACACGATCTTCCGGTGGTG
>DATMKQ010000359.1:0-2182 GCA_035571275.1 Trebonia sp. | reverse complement strand
TGAAGCCGACCGAGTAACGCAGTTGGCCGAAGGTTCTGTGGTCGTCGAGGGGTTCGGGCGGACTGGGCTCCCAGACTGCTTTGAGCGCAGTGTGAACGCGTCCGAGCTCCTCGAATAGGCGGACGTAGGAGTCCTCGTCCGCCCGTGGCTGGACGTGATCGATGAACTCCTCAATCTCAGCCCAACGATCAGCGACCCTCAGGAGGTCGCAGCCGGAAATCCGAATCGGCCGAGCGACGCGGACTTGCGTCCGCTGGAGCCGCTCCCGCAGGCGCCGCAGTCCCGCTACCCGGCCGCGGCGGACCCAGGGCCTATGAACCCGGAGGACAACCGGCGGCTCAGCGTCTATCCGCACGTTGAGGTTGAACCCACCGCCAATGTCTGCCCATCCGGCCCCTCGCGCGACGCGGGCGATCAGGGCCGAGACGGCCGGGTCATCTGGGCTGGCTCTAGGTCCGAACCAGCGCGGCAAGGGAGGGGGAGAGGTCAAAGCTTCGATTCCGGTCATGGCAATGGCCCACCAGCGCACCCGAGGAAGGGTCCGCCGGCGAGCACGGCGCAATCTTGCCGCGACGCTATGACGACCGGCAACCCCGCAGCCCTTTCCGCTCGCCTGATCACCATCGTGGAGACGAGTGGCTGGTCGGTCGAGCCACTGGGCACTAGCTTAGCTAGCCGATAATGCCGGCTACATCGCTCCCGTGTCAGCAGTCGCACCGTCCGGTATCGCTCCGGGCGGCGCCACCGATTCGGCGTTCGGCGCACGTCCTGGTCAACCGTGACTTCAGGGCGCTGGTCCCTGTGCGGGGGGAGTGCGCATTGTCGACACGGTTCTGCAGGTGGCAGCCGTCATCCGCCGTTTGCAGAACATCTATTAGAGATTCACGGTCTGCTCGATCGTCAACCTGCGAACCTGTTGGCCGTTTGAAGATCCGCCGTGCGCTGCCCTGACCACCATAACCACGATCAAGGCCAGCGGCCCCTTGACTATCCGGCCAGGTCGGCGACCGCCGCCGCGAACACCTCGGTGTGCGCGTCCGCGTCCGCCTTCGTCGTAACCGGCGACATCAGCGCCATGTTGTGGAACGGGGTCATCAGGATCCCGCGGTTGATCGTGTACAGGTGCAGGTACTCGTCGAGCTCTTCGTCGGCCGCCGCCGCCGACTCCCCGCCGTTGGCGGGCGGCGCCGGGGTGAACCGGTACTCTGCCCGCGCCCCGAGCTGCGTGATGTGCCACGGGACCTGATGCTCGGCGAGCACCGCCCGCACCCCCGCCACGTAATGCGACGCCATATCGGTCATCGATGCGAACGCCGCGTAGGTCAGCACCTCACCGAGGCAGGCCCGCGTGGCGGCCAGGGACAGGGCGTTGCCGGCCAGCGTCCCGCCGATCCCGCCGGTGTCGACGATGTCGGCGTCCTCGTCGCCGAGGATCTTTTCCGCCAGGTCGGCGCTGATCCCGTACGCGCCGGCCGGCACCCCGCCCGCGATCGACTTGCCGATCGTCACGATGTCCGGCGATAGTCCCCAGGCCCGGGTGCACCCGCCGGGGCCGGCGCTGAATGTGTGGGTTTCGTCGTTGATCAGCAGCGTGCCGGCGGCGCGGGTCAGCTCGCGCACCGTGGCGAGGAACCCGTCGTGCGGCAGCACGATCCCGATGTTGGTCAGCGCCGGCTCCATCAGCACCGCCGCGACGTCTCCGTGGGCGAGTTCCCGCTCCAGCGCAGCGGCGTCGTTGAACTCCACCACCCGGGTGGTCACCGTGGGATCGACGGGCGCGCCGACGTTCCCTGCCCGGGAAACCGGCCTGCCGTCGCCGCCCACGACGATGAACGACTCGTCGACGCTGCCGTGATAGCAGTAGCTGAAGACGAGGATCTTCGGCCGCCTGGTCAGCTGCCGGGCCATCCGGATGGCCCACCGGTTGGCGTCGGTCGCCGTCAGCGTGAACGACCAGTGCGACACGCCGAAGCGCCGGGAAAGCTCGCCCGCCACCCAGGCCGCGTCCTCGGTCGGCAGCATCGTGGTCGCCCCGCCCAGATCGGTGTAGCGGCGCGCGACGGCCGCGGCGACCGGCGCGGGTGAATGCCCCGCCATCGCCCCGGTGTCGCCAAGGCAGAAGTCGATCAGCTCACGCCCGTCAATCGTGGTAACCCGAGCTCCGCTCGCCGCCGCCTGGTAC
>DATMKQ010000358.1:0-16656 GCA_035571275.1 Trebonia sp. | reverse complement strand
ACTTGGCCGGGCGGAACTGGGCTCGGCGGGACTGGGCTCGGCGGGACTGGGTCGGGCGGAACTGGGCTTGGCGGGACTGGGCCGGGCGGGATTGGGCGCGGGCGGGGGGAGGCCGCGGGAGCGTAGGACCAGGATGTGGGTCGCGCCCTGGGCGAGCGGCGTGCGGAACGGGACCGACTCCGCTATCCCGGCGTCGTAGAAGCGCCTGCCGCGCAACCGCACCGGCGGGCCCGCCAGGAACGGGAGTGAGGCGCTCGCCCGCAGGGCCAGCCGCAGTTCGGCGGGATCGGTGATCAGCGGCCGCAGGTCGATCGATTCGCCAGTGATGGCGTCGGTGGCTAGCGGATGGTACTCGACCTCGCTCGCTAGCACCGAGCCGAAGTCCATCGGGAACTCCGTTTGGTAGACCACCTCGATGAGGGTGCGGACGTCCACCACGGGCCGTCCGCGCAGCAGCGCCGACCAGCGGATCAGCGTGCTGGCATAGGACGGCTCGGTCCACCCGCGCAGGCCCTCGGGGCGCGAGCTCAGCAGCCACGCACCGGTGATCGCTCCGGCGGACGCGCCGTAAACCGCGTCGAACGCGGAGGTCAGGCCGAGCTCGTGCAGCGCGAGCGCCATGCCGGCCGAGACCGTGCCGCGCATGGCGCCGCCCTCGATCGCGAGCGCTATGCGCAGGCCGTCTGTCCTGCGGCCGGGGCGGCTGCCCGTGCGCCGCCGCTCGCCGAGGGCGCGCAGCAACTCCTGCCCGTGCGGGTCAGCCGACTCGGGCATCGAATCCCTGGGAAACGGCTTCCCGCTGCAACGGACGGCAGGCGGAGCGCAACTCGGGTCCGATGACGGCCGGGCGGAGAGTGGCCGGGTCGATCCTGACCTGCACGCGCCGCCCCTCGGCGTGGGTCACGGTCTCGTCCTGCGACAGCACCCTGAAACCGTACACCGCGCTGGTGTTGCCCAGATGATCGAGCCATAGCTGCACGTGCACGGGGGCGACGCGGGTGATCGGCACGTGGTAGGTGATGGCGAACTCCCTGACAACGAAGAACGCTTCCCTGAACCGCGGGCCGGCCGGGTCGAACGCCCAGCCGGCCCGGGTCCAGTACGCGGTGAGCGCGCGCTCGAGGAGCAGCACGTAACGGCCGTTGTGCACGACTCCCATCGCGTCCAAGTCGTCGAAGTGGACGTCGACCGGCTCGATCACGCCATCCATCGGTTACTCCCTGGGCAGCAGCTCGGGTGCTGGACTCAAAGCGCGGAGCCGGTCAAGCACCGCCTTGCGGGCCTGCGCGCCGGCCTGCTTCGCGTGGAACAGCCGCAGCGATATCACGACCGCCGCCCCGAGGGCCTCGATCTCGAAGGCCAGCTGGCCGACGTCGGTGTCTTCTCTCAGCTCACCGAGCTCGACCGCCTGCGCGGCCACGGTCTTGATCAGGTCATGCCAGTCGGCGATCGCGCCGGCGATCGCGTCTCGCACCGGTCCGGGGCGGTCGTCGAATTCGGCCTGGGTGGCCACGAAGAAACAGCCACCGGGCAGCACTCCGGCGGCGTAGAAGGCGAGGCGGTATTCGTGCAGCGCCCATAGCCGCCGGACACCGCGCGGAGCGGCGAGGGCCGGCGCCCCGATGTGTTCTGTCCACTGCCGGACGGCATGCCCGACGACGGCGAGCTGCAGGCTCTCCTTGTCTGGCCAGTGCGCGAACAGACCCGACTTGCTGACCGCGGTCGCGTCGGCCAGCCGGCTCAGCGACATCGCCTCGAGCCCGTCCATAGACGCCATCGCCACCGCCGCGTCGAGCACGGCTGTCCGCGTCCGCTCGCCCCGTACGATCCTCCCGTCGGCCACGAGCCCACGCTACCACAAATAAGACCGATCGGTCGGTTTGTTTTTTTGGAGGCTCCGGCGTGTGTTTTGATCACCCGCGGAAAGCCTGAGGACGGGCGTTACCAGGCGAACGTCTGGTTTTGCACGTCCGAAGAGTTGATGGGTACGTGCAGGTCGGCCGCACGGCCGCCAACGATCGTGGTCGAGCCCGCGCAGTACACCGCGAGCTGCTCGCCGGCCGGGTCCGTCCACAGCGCCGAGCAGGCCGAGGCGGCGGCAGGCGAATTCGGCAATGATTTGTCGCCGAAGACGATGCGCCCAGTGTCGCCGGTGAACTCCTCCACGTCGGCCACGAGGGTGCCATTGCCGTTGAACTGGTCGGTGACGAACACCTTCGGTCCGCCGGCCGCGCCAAGGGGGTGCTGCTCAAGGCACAGCTGGCCGTTGGAGTTGGCGCACACCGGGACGAGCTGCCTGGCCGCCATCAGGCGTGACCCGGGCGGCGAGATGGCAAGCAGCCGCACCGTCACCGATCTGATCTCACCGGCGGCGGTGCCGGCCCAGGCGAACGCCAGCGCCTTGTCGCCCGCCCAGGACAGGCCGACTACTTCCCCGGCCGCGGCGGTCCAGGACCGGCGCGCTCCCGTTGTCAGCGACACGACCCCGATACCGCCGGGAGTGGCGTAGCCGAGCAGGCTCGCGTCGGGCGAAACGGCGAACGCGGGCACGGAACTGGCCGGGAGGGTAAAGACAAGGGCGGGTGATCCCGGTCGTCCATGCGGCCCCAACCGCTGCTCGTAGAAGCTGACGGACATACCGGTCTGGGCCGCCAGCACGAAGGTGCGGTCATCGCCCGCCGCCGCAACCGCGGCGAACCGCCCGCCGGGAGGCCGGCCTTCGGTTCCGGCCGCCGCGCCGGTGAACACATCCGTCACGACCTCGGCGCCGTTGGCGACCCTGACGACGTACGGCGCGGCCGCCACGCTCGCGTCGGCGGCGGGCGGCTTCCCGGCGGCGAACCACCGTCCCGGGTACCACGTGCCTGGCGCCGCCGCGGGCGTCCCGCCCCGCGCCACCAGGTGCCGCCCCGATCCGGGCAGCGTGGCGATGCTGACGGCGGCGGCGACGGCCGCGGCCGCCGCCACCGTTGCGGCACCCCCGCGCATCCGGCGGCGCCAGGTGCGGCGCCGCAGCGTGCTGATGTCCGGCCGGGGCAAGTCCGCGAGCGGGGCGACCCAGTCAGCCAGCTGCGCGCGCAGATCGTCATCGAGCATCGGGCACCTCTTTGTCGTCTTTGTCGTCCTCGCTGAGCTCACGCTCCAGCCGTCGCTTGGCCACGGCCAGCCGGGCCCTGACCGCCCCGTCCGAGATCCCGCAATCGCGAGCGATCTCGTGCACAGGCAGATCCGCGAGGTAGTACAGGACAACCACCTGGCGCTGGGCGAGCGGCAGCCGCATGAGCGCTTGCGTCATGGCGGTCACCGCCAGCGGATCGGACTTGTCCTCACGCGGCCTCCCCGCCAGGAGCGGGGCCATGAGTGCCGCCCGCCGCATCCGCCTGCTGGCGTCGATGGTCAGGCGGAGCGAAACCCGCCGTACCCATGCCTCGGGGAGGTCGTAGCGGGCGATTCTCGGCCAGCGGGCAAGCGCCCGGGCGAACGCCTCCTGGGCGATGTCCTCGGCCTGGTGCCTGTCACCCACCATGGCACCCACCAGCGTCACTACGCGGCTGTAGTTGGCCTTGTAGAACTCGGTGAAATCATCCTGTGCGGCAGCCACGTAATAAGACACGCCGAGAGCCGGGACATCACCAAGGCCCGTTGATAACGATTAGGAATCGACAGCGGCAGCCGCCGGGAACTCCTTCAGGCCGCGCAGCGGCGCGGGCAGGTCGCCCTCGTGGAGGACCGTCAGGCGGTGGGTGGCGCGGGTGATCGCGACGTAGAGGTCGTGGCCGCCGTTCGGGGACTGAGCGATGATGCCGGCCGGGTCGGCGAGCACCACCCGGTCGAACTCCAGACCCTTCGCCTGCGACACCGTGAGCAGGGCGGCCGGCGAGTCGAGAGACTCCGGCCGGTCGCCGCTGATCGCCTCGGGGACGCCCGCCGCCAGTTCCGCGGCCCGAGCGTCCGGAGCGATGACCGCCAGGCGTCCGCCGTCGAGCCCACCGAGCTCGGCTAGGTCCTCGCGGACGATCCGCGCGGCATAAGTTGCCAACGGGGTTGGGTGGGTGCCGTCGGCGGCCGGCGGGACGCGGATCGCGCGGGGGCAGACGCCTTCCTTGCGGACCGATTCCGGGGGGCGCTCGTCAGGAGCGACCGAGGCGAGCAGGTCGGCGGCGACGGCCATGATCTCCGCAGGGGTGCGGTAGTTGACGGTCAGCCGTTCCTCGCGCCAGCGCCCGCGCACCAGCGGATCGAGCATCCGCTTCCAGGACCGCGCGCCAGCCGGCGAGCCGGTCTGCGCGACGTCGCCGACCACGGTCAGCGAGCGGGTCGGGTTGCGGCGCAGCACCATTCGCCATGCCATGGCGGATAGTTCCTGCGCCTCGTCGATGATCACGTGGCCGTAGGCCCAGGAGCGGTCGGCCGCCGCGCGGTCGGCCGTGGACAAGGCGGGGGCGGAGTCCCGGTTCCAGGCCGCCAGCGTCTCCGCGTCCACCATGCCGAGATCGGCGAGGCTCACGTCGGTGCCGGGCAGATAGGACATCTGCAGCACCTCCCTGGCGTACTTCTCCTCCAGGCGCTGCGTACGCCGCTCGGCCCGGCTCGCCGCCAGTTGCGCCGAGTTGTCGGTGCCGAGCAGTTCGGCGGCCTCGTCAAGCAACGGGACGTCCGCCACCGTCCAGGCGGAGGGGCGCTCCCGGCGTAGGAGCACGGTTCGTTCAGGATGAGAAAGGAAGGAGGCGGCCGAGCTGAGGGCACCTTCCTCGGAAAGCAGGTCGGCGAGCAGCCGCTGCGGCGTCAGCGGCGGCCAGAGCGCGTCGACCGCGGCGCGGACTCCCGGCTCGTCCCACAGCCGGGCGCGGGCATCGGGCAGGTCCTCGTCCTCGATCGGGCGGTCCAGGACGCGGGCCTCGTTACGGGCGAGGTCGGTGAGCAGTTCCGTGACGAACAGCTTGCGGGCGACGTTGTGCGGTTTGCGCAGCGCGCGGGCGCGGTCCCTGGCGCGCAGCACAGAGTCGCGGGACAACGGGACCGGCACGCCGTCGGCGTCGACGGCGAGGTCGTCCTTCGGGACGCGCTGGCGGTTCCGCACCGCCTTGCGGAGGACCTCGACCATCCGCTCGTCGCCCTTGACGACCGCCGCCGGGTCGCTGGTGTCGCTGGCGCGCACGCCGGGGAACAGTTCGCCGAGGGTTCTTAGCACGACATCGGTCTCGCCGAGGGACGGGAGCACCTGGCTGATGTAGCGGAGGAAGGTGGCGTTCGGGCCGATGACCAGGACGCCGCGGCGTTCCAGCGTCCGGCGGTGGGTGTATAGCAGGTACGCGGCGCGGTGCAGCGCGGCGACCGTCTTGCCGGTGCCGGGGCCGCCCTGAACGACGAGGACGCCCTGCAGTGCGGAACGGATGACCCGGTCCTGCTCCCGTTGGATGGTGGCCACCACGTCCGACATGCGCCCGGTGCGCGCACTGCTGACCGCGGCGATCAGCGCGGCCTCGCCGGACAGGCCCTGCCGGTCGGTCTCGGTCAGCCGGTCGAGGTCGAAGACCTCGTCGTCGATGCCGGTCACCTGGCGCTGGCGGGTATAGATGTGGCGCCTGCGGACCAGGCCCTGCGGGCTGCCTGGAGTGGCGGCGTAGAACGGCCGCGCCGCCGGGGCGCGCCAGTCGATCAGCTTCAGCTCGTAGTCGTCGTCGCGCAGGCCGATCCGGCCGATGTACAGCGTGTCGCGGTTTTCGTCATCGGTGCGCCCGAAGCAGAGGCCGCGCTCGATGCTGTTGAGCTGGGTGAGGCGCTTTTCGTATTCGGCGGCCGACACGTCTCGTTCCAGGCGCGCCTGGTGGGTGCCGCCGGGGCCGCCCGCGGCGCGGACGTCGTCCAGGGCGGCCTCGTTGCGCTCGCGCGCCTGGTCGAGCAGGCCGTACAGCATCCTCACATACGCCTGCTCGTCCAGCAGCGTGGATGAGCGGGGGCCGTCGTCGGTTTCCGCGCTTTCCACGTTCTCCCGGTTTTCCGCGTTCTTCGCGTTTTCCGGGTTTTCCGCGCTGCCGCCGTGCTGAACGCGGCTGGAATTATTGGCGTGGTCGGCATTATCGGTTTCGGAGCTGGATTCAGCGTCTGCGGGCCCGGCGTCCGTTTGGCGGAATACCATTTTTTTTGATATACTCCCGAGTGCCGGTTATCGTACTGGCCTTTTTTATGCCATGCAGAATGACTAGCCTAGCACGGGACGCGGCGCTGATTCAGCGTGGCCGACGAAACCCGCGCGGCAGCGCGGTGCGCGCCGACGGCGCGCAACCGGTCGCGAGCTGCCTTGTTACCGCGTTTCGCCGCCGCGCTTCGCCTCGCCCACGGCCGGCGGCGCGGAACGCGGGACCGCAGATGATTTGTCCCCGGTTTCCGTTGTCAGGGCAGCAGAAACCGGGGACAAAGGCCAGCGCGACCGCGCGAGGAGCATACGCCGCGGATTTATTTGCGATTTCAGGTGCCAGGACGCCGGAAATCGCAAATAAATCGGAGGAGTGAACGGGGCGGGTGAACGGGCGGGTGAAGGCCGAGGCACCCGGGCGGGGTGAACGGGCGCCGCGGCACCCGGGCGGGGTAAGTCCGGGAGGCGGGCCGCCAGGATGCACACGTCGTCCGCGCGCGGGGCTGAACCGATCAGGGTCGCTTGCACGAACTCGCAGAGTTGCTCGGCCGTCTGGGCGCAGGACTGCTCCAGTGCTGTCCGCAGCGCGGCGAGGCCGTCGGCGATGTCGAGGTGGCGGTGTTCGACTAGCCCGTCGGTGTAGAAAAGGAGCCCGGCGCCGGGCGGGAGCAGGCGATGGCGGGCCGCGAAGGGCACGTCGGCGCTCACGCCGAGCATGGTGCCTAGTGGGCCATCGAGGAATTCGGCGTGCCCGCGGCCGGTCGTAACCGCGACGGGCGGATGGCCGGCGCTGGCGTACTCGAGGCCGCCAGTGGCCGTGTCGAACACCGCGTAGCAGACGGTGGCGACGGCCTCGGGAAGCATCTGGGAAACGGCCGCGTTGGTGCGCCGCAGCACGTCCGCCGGGGCGGCGTCGTCGATGGCGTACCCGTGTAGCAGGCTCCGAATCTGGCCCATGATGGACGCGGATTCGATGCTGTGGCCGGCCACGTCGCCGATGACCAGGCCGACGCGGCCGCGGCTCAGCGGAAAGGCGTCGTACCAGTCACCGCCGACGTGTACCCCGTCGCTGGCAGGCAGGTAGTGCACGGCGAGGTCGAGCGCGTCAAACTTGGGCAGATCGGCCGGCAGCAGGGCACGCTGCAGGGTTTCCGCGACCGTGTGCTCGCGGGCGAAGGTCTCCACGTTGGCCAGTCCGGCCGCGAGACGGCGCGCGAGTTCCTCCACGATCGCCACGTCGGTCTCGGCGAACAGCGGGCGAGGCTCTCCGCGGCCAAGCAGAAGGACCCCCAGTGGCTGCTCCGCGACCACGAGCGGCACCGCCAGCGCGCTGGTCGGATTGACTTTGCCGGCCAGGTTCATCAGGCCCGGCTCGGCGTCGCTCCAGCGGGGCGTGCGGGCAGTGAATTCGCTCGCCAGCTGCGTGGTTCCTGTCGCGTAGGCCTTCTGGACGATCAGCGGTCCCATGGCCGGGATCGGGCGTTCCCGCAGCAGCTTGAGCGCCTCTCCCTTGGCCGGGTCACGGTGCGTCAGCTTCGCGGCGCCCAGCTTCCCGCCCGCGACCGGCGCGAAGGCCACGCAATAGTCGGCAAGCGCGGGCACCACCAGCTGAGTCACCTTCTCGAGCAGGTCATCCCTGTCCCTGGTCGCCGCGACCAGGTCCCCGGCCCGCAGCAGGAACTCGAGCCGCTCCTGGGCGACGTCCGCTTCCACACGCGCCGCATGCTCGCGAGCCAGCAATCCAGCTCGCTCGTCTTCACCTCGTTGCCGCGCCGTGAGGTCGACCGCGAAGGCGGCCCAGCGGAGCGGGCGCAAGTCAATCGCCGCGCCTCCGACCAGGATGGGCACCCGGTGCCCGTCGCGGTGCACGTATTCCTTCTCGTACGGCTGGTAGACGCCGTTGCTTCGCAACTGCCTGACGGCGTCCTCGTCGCTGTCAGCCCACTCCGGGGGTGTGATCGCGCGCCAGTCGATCCCGTTGGAGTCGAATTCCTCACGGCTGTAGCCGACGATGTCGAGGTAGGCGTCGTTGGCGTCGATGACACGAGCCTCGTCAACCACCATCACGCCAAGGAGGTTGGCGTCCCGCAGCCGCCCGAGCAGGCGGTTGCCTTCGTGCGGCGCGGGCTCAGCTCGGCCGGACTCGGTGACATCGGTGGCGTACTGCAGCACGCCCGTCACGTTTCCGGTGGCGTCCCGCACGGACTGGTAGGCGAATACCACGAACACCTGCTCGCGATCACGGCCGTGCCCGCGGATCCAGCTCTCCGGCTCACGCCGCCGGTGCTGCTGCCCGGTCACGGTTACCTGGCGGACGGCCTGGAGATGTTCGGCGGACAGTTCGGGCAATACTTCGCGCATCGGCCGGCCGGCCAGCGTGCGGACGCCGACCACCCGCCGGTACTCATCGTTGGCGAATCCGTAGACCAGATCAGGCCCGCGGACGAAGGCCACGGCCACCGGCATGCTCATGACGAGCTCTCGTACCGGCCCTGGCTGGCCGGCGGTAACCCGCCGGTCCTGGCCCGCGATTGAAACCATGCCGCCCCCTCAGGCACCCCCCCCGGCTGCCCGCGTGCCAGTCAGGATACCTACTGGTTGACGGTTTGACAGCGGGCCCGCTGGTCACGCGAAGTGTGTCAACGCGGGGCGCCGACGAGGAATACCGGCCTCGTGCGGCGGCAGGGCAGGTGCCTAGGATGTACAAACCACTGCTGGGAGGAGCCAACGATGCCGGAGCGCGTGGAGATCACCGGACCCGCCGGAGAACGTTACGACGAGATCCTGACCCCTGAGGCGCTGGAGTTGCTGGTAGCGCTGCATGACGAGCTAGGCGACCGGCGGGCCGAACTCCTGGTAGCACGGCGCCGTCGGCAAGCGGAGCTCAGCGGCGGGGCGACGCTGGGGTTCCTTCCGTCGACCGCGCACGTCCGCGAGGACGCGTCCTGGCGGGTGGCGCCGCTGGCGCCGGGGCTAGCGGACCGCCGGGTGGAGATCACCGGGCCGACCGACAAGAAGATGACGATCAACGCGCTCAACAGCGGGGCGAACATCTGGCTGGCCGACTTCGAGGACGCCAACACCCCGCTGTGGGAGAACATGATCGGCGGGCAGCTCAACCTCAAGGACGCGCTGGACCGGAAGATCGACTTCACCTCAGAAGAGGGCAAGAGCTACGCGCTGGGCCCGGACGCCGAACTGGCCACGATCGTGGTCCGGCCGCGCGGCTGGCACCTGGAAGAGAAGCACGTCCTGATCGACGGGCGGCGGGCCTCCGGCAGCCTCATCGACTTCGCGCTGTACATGGTGGCCTCTAGCCGAAAGCAGCTCGACAAGGGCAAGGGCCCGTACTTCTACCTGCCGAAGATGGAGTCCCACCTCGAGGCGCGGCTGTGGAACGACGCGTTCAACATCGCCCACGACGCGCTCGGCATCCCGCGCGGCACGATCCGCGCCACCGTGCTGATCGAGACGATTCCGGCGGCGTTCGAGATGGACGAGATCCTGTATGAGCTGCGCGAGCACAGCAGCGGGCTGAACGCGGGACGCTGGGACTACCTGTTTTCCATCATCAAGAAGTTCCGCACCAGGGGCAAGGACTTCGTGCTGCCGGAGCGGAACGCGGTGACCATGACCGCCCCGTTTATGCGCGCCTACACCGAACTGCTCGTGAAGACCTGCCACGCCCGCGGGGCGCACGCGATGGGCGGCATGGCCGCGTTCATCCCGTCCCGCCGTGACCCGGAGGTCAACGAGATCGCGCTGGCCAAGGTCCGCGACGACAAGACCCGCGAGGCCGGCGACGGATTCGACGGCTCCTGGGTGGCGCACCCGGACCTGGTGCCGATCTGCAAAGAGGTCTTCGACGGCGTCCTGGGCGACCAGCCGAACCAGATCGGCAAGCAACGGCCGGACGTCGCCGTCAGCGCCGAGGACCTGCTCGCCATCAACAAGACCCCTGGCGGCATCACCGAGGCCGGGCTGCGGAACAACATCAGCGTCGCCCTGCAGTACCTGGCCGCCTGGCTCGGCGGCAACGGCGCGGTGGCGATCTTCAACCTGATGGAGGACGCGGCCACCTCGGAGATCTCCCGCTCACAGATCTGGCAGTGGGTGCACAACGACGTCACCCTCGACGACGGTCCGCTCGTGACAAAAGACGTGGTGGAGCGGATGATCGATGAAGAACTAGTGAAGATCCGCGAACTCGCCGGAGAGACATTCGACGCCGACCGTTACGGGCAGGCGGTCGCGCTGTTCACCGAGGTGGCGCTCGCCGACGCCTTCGCCGATTTCCTCACGATTCCCGCGTACGAGCGGATGCCGTAGAAGGGGGGCGGTCGATGGCCGGCACCACGGCGATGGCAACGGCGGCGACGGGGGCCCCCGTCGCGCTGACCGCGGCGATGACCAGGATCTGCGGCGCCTCGAACGTCGTCACCGACCCCCTTGAGCTGCGCACCTACGAGTGCGACGGGCTGACCTCACACCGGGCGACCCCCGCGCTGGTCGTGCTCCCCGGCTCGGCCGAACAAGTCGCGGCCGTCGTCAGCGAGTGCGCCGCCCACGAGGTCCCGTTCGTGGCGCGCGGCAGCGGCACCGGCCTGTCCGGCGGCGCGGTCCCGCATTCAGAGGGCGTGCTCATCGTCATGACCCGGATGCGGAAGATCCTCGAGATCGACGCGGTCGCCCGGCGCGCGGTCGTCGAGCCGGGAGTAACCAATCTGGCTGTGACGGAGGCCGCTCGGCCGTTCGGAATGTTCTATGCTCCTGATCCTTCCAGTCAGGTGGTTTGCTCAGTCGGCGGAAATGTGGCGGAGAACTCCGGCGGGGCGCACTGCCTCAAGCACGGGTTCACCGTGAACCATGTGCTGGGGCTGGAGATCGTCACGCCGGCCGGGGAGCTGACCTGGCTGGGCGACGGCACCGGGGTGGTCAACGGGTACGACCTGCTCGGCGCGTTCACCGGGTCGGAGGGCACGCTCGGGATCGTGACCAAGATCGTCGTCAAGCTGACGCCGGCGCCGCAGGCGGTCCACCTGGTGCTCGCCGCGTACCACTCGATGGAGGCGGGCGGGCGCGCCGTTTCCGACATCATCGGCGCCGGTATCGTCCCCGCCGCGATCGAGATGATGGACGCGCTGTCCATCGAGGCAGCGGAGGCGGCCGTGCACTGCGCGTACCCACAGGGCGCCGCCGCGGTGCTCCTGGTCGAGCTCGATGGGCCCGCCGCCGAAGTGGAGGCGGAGCTCGCCACGGTCCGTTCGCTGTGCGCGGCGGCGGGGGCGTATGAGATCCGCGCGGCCGACGATCCGGCGGAGCGCGCCCGGATCTGGGCCGGGCGCAAGTCGGCGTTCGCCGCGGTCGGACGGCTGTCGCCCGCGTACATCGTGCAGGACGGGGTAGTGCCGCGGACGGCGCTCGGGGAAGTGCTCGCCCGGATCTCGGAGCTGTCGCAGGAGGCCGGCATCCGGGTGGCGAACGTGTTCCACGCCGGGGACGGGAACCTGCACCCGCTGGTGCTGTACGACGACGCGTCCGCGTCTGAAACGGAAGCGGCGGAGGTGCTGTCCGGGGCGATCCTCGACACGTGCATCGCCTATGGCGGGTCGATCACCGGTGAGCATGGCGTGGGTCTGGACAAGTCCAGGTATATGCCGAAGATGTTCACGGCCGACGACCTCGACACCATGCAGCTCGTACGCTGCGCGTTCGACCCGGCCAGCCTGTGCAACCCGGGCAAGATCTTCCCGACCCCGCGGCTGTGCGGTGAGGTACCTGGTCACCGGCGGGCTCCCCACCCGGCGGTAGCCTCGGGCCAGGCGGAGATTTTTTAATGACATCATCCAGAACGGTGTCCGCAGACTCTCTCGCGGCAGCGTGCTCCGTGCTTCGCGAAGGCGAAGCCGACGACGCGATCGACGGCGTCGTGCCCGCGTTCGTCGCGTCGCCTGGCGACGTGGGCGAGGCCGCCGCGTTGCTGCGCGCCGCGGCGTCGCATGACCTGGCGGTGGTGCCGCGCGGATCGGGAAGCAGGCTCGGCTGGGGGGTTCCGCCGAGCCGGTGCGATCTCGTCGTGGACATGCTGCGGATGGACGCCGTTGTGGAACACGCCGCCGGGGACCTAGTGGCGTCGGTTCAGGCGGGCGCCCGGATGAACCATGTGCTGGGGATGCTTGCCGCTTCCGGCCAGGAGATCGCGTTGGACGTGCCGGGGACCGCGACGGTTGGCGGCGTGGTGGCATCCGGGCTGTGCGGGCCGCGGCGGCTGCGCTACGGGTCGCCTCGGGACTTGCTGATCGGGATCACGGTCGTGCGGGCCGACGGGACGGTGGCCAAGTCCGGCGGGAAGGTGGTCAAGAACGTCGCCGGGTACGACCTAGGCAAGCTGTTCGCGGGCTCGGCGGGGACGCTCGGGCTGATTACCCAGGCGACGTTCCGGCTGCACCCGCTGCCCGGGGCACGCGCGTTCGTGAGCACCACGTTCCCGGCGGACTCTGGTCTTGTGGCTTCCTCGGTGGCGGCGGCCGCGAACTCGCCGCTGGTCGCGTCCGCGGTGGAGCTTTACCGGCCGGTCCCTGCCGGGCCGGTCAGCGTGAGCGTTCTCCTCGAAGGGTCTCGCGACGGGGTGGCCGCGCGGGCCGGGGCGTTGGCGGAGCTGCTCGGCGGGTCTGTCTCCGGCGAGCCGCCGGCGTGGTGGCCGTGGGGGATCGAGGCGGACGGTGGCACGTTGATCCGGGTGTCGTTCTGGGTGTCGGCGCTGGCTACCGTGCTGGACGCGGTCTCGGCGGCGGCCGCGGGCAACCATGTCACGCCGGCGGTTTACGGTTCCGCGGGGGCCGGCGTGCTTTACGTGGGGTTGCCACCGGACGCTGGTGATGTCGCCGGGTTCGTGTCTTCGCTGCGCTTGTCGCTTGGCGGCCCGCGGGGCAGCGTCGTGGTGGTCGCCGCGCCCGCGGCGGTCCGCGCGGAGCTCCCTTTGCCTGGGGGCCTGTTCGGCCGGGTGCCGTCCCTGGGTCTGATGCGCGCCGTCAAGGACCAGTTCGACCCCGGCCACCGGATGGCGCCCGGCCGGTTCCCCGAAGGGATCTAGGTATCTCGATGAGCGACGACGACGTTCGCGCGGCGGTCAAGGACTGCGTGCACTGCGGGTTCTGCCTGCCGGTGTGCCCGACTTACCAACTGTGGGGCGAGGAGATGGACTCGCCGCGCGGGCGGATCCACCTGGTCGGCCAGATCCTCGACGGCGCCTCGCTGACTCCGGCGGCCGCCGAGCACTTCGACCGGTGCCTCGGCTGCATGGCGTGCATGACCGCGTGTCCGTCCGGGGTGCAGTACGACCAGATCATCGAGGCGGCCCGGGTGTGGACCGAGGAGCCCGAGGCTGAGCCTGTCTCGCCGTTCCCGCCTGGCGCGGCTGGCGCGGGGGGCGGGGCTGGCGCGGCGGGCGGGGCGGGCGCGGCGGGCGCGGCGGGCGGGCCTGTTCGCCGGTCGTTCCGTGATCGCGCTACGCGGGCGGCGATCTTCGCGGTGTTCCCGTACCCTCGCCGGCTGCGCGCACTGACCGCTCCGCTGCGCGTCGCCCAGCGGGCCGGCCTGGACCGGGCGCTGACCCGCGGCGGACTGCCCGCGCGGGTCTCCCCCGCCGCCGAGGCCGCCCTGCGGCTCGCGCCCGCTTCCCTGGCTTTCCCGGCCGGTCGCTTCCCCGAGCGCGTCCCCGCACGCGGGACCAGGCGCGCGGTGGTCGGCATGCTAACCGGCTGCGTGCAGTCGGTGTTCTTCCCGGGGGTCAACGCCGCCACCGCGCGGGTGCTGGCGGCCGAGGGGTGCGACGTGATCATTCCGCGCGGGCAAGGGTGCTGCGGCGCGCTGTCGCTGCACTCCGGTCGCGCGGAGGAGGCCATCAGGTTCGCCAAGCGGACGATCGCCACGTTCGAGGCGGCTGGGGTGGACGCGATCGTTGTCAACTCGGCGGGGTGCGGGTCAGCGATGAAGGAGTACGGGCGGCTGTTCAGCCACGTGGCCGACGCCACCCCCACCGACACGGCCGACGCCACCCCCACCGACATGGCCGACGCCTCCCCCACCGAAGCCGGCCAGGCGGAGGGCGCGTCGTGGGCGTCGCGGGCCGCCGCACTGTCCGCGCTGGTCCGTGACCTGGCCGAATTCCTGGCCGAACTTGGCACGGTCGCGCCCAGGCACCCGCTGCCGGTGACCGCGGCCTACCACGACGCCTGCCATCTCGGGCACGCGCAGCGGATTACCAGGCAACCGCGCGAACTGCTGCGTGAGATCCCCCGGCTCACGCTGGTGGAACTGCGTGACGCGGGGACCTGCTGCGGTTCGGCGGGCGTGTACAACCTGCTGCAACCTGAGGCCGCACGCGAACTCGGAGCGCGTAAGGCGGATTCGGTGCTCGATTCCGGCGCCAGCCTGGTCATCTCCGCGAATCCGGGCTGCACCCTGCAGATCAGCGCGGAACTCGCCAGCCGTGGACGGTCCATGGCCACGGCGCATACCGCCGAGGTGCTGGACGCGTCGATCCGCGGGGTGCCGCTCTCAGCGCTAAAGCCTTGACCGCAATGCGGGCTGTTTCAGAATCGGCCGATGTGGCGCCTGGGACTACTTGCGTCGCGGGCCGCGTCGCGACGCGGGTGGCGCCAGGTGGATGGGAGCGCGCCGGGCCTGACTTCGCACACTCCATGACCAGAACATAACGGATATATCAGGATATATACACCGGCGAAATGGTCAGAAGGTGTGCGAAGTCAAAACCAGAGGATGATGTGACTGCCGGGATCATGCCGTGGCGGAGGGGCCGTTTCTTGCGTGACCTGCGGGGTCACGGGGTGTGGATGGTCACGATGGACGGGGTGCCACCTGCCTGCGCCGTGCCGGTTACCTCGTGGTCGGCCGCGGTCAGGGTGGTTATCTCGTGCGCGCCATTGCCGACGGGGGTCGGCGGCGACCAGGTGAGTCCGTTTGGTGAGCTCCAGGTGACGGCCCGCTCGGCGCCCTTCGGGCCGGCCTGGCCCGCCGCGACGAAACCAGCGCCCGCCGCGGTCAGCGCGGTCACCGCGCCCAGACCGCCGGGGGCGGCGAGCACGGTCTGACGCCAGTGCTTGCCGCCATCCGCGGACACCACGACGATCGGAATGTCGCCGGCCCGGGTAACTGCGTACCCCGCCGCGACGACACGGCCACCGTTCGGTATGACCTGACTGAGCACCGCCGACGTGGCACCTGGCGGTACCCGCATGTCGTGCACTGTCCAATGTCGCCCGTCGGGTGAGGTCCAGATCGCGTGGCCGTCGCCATGCGTGCCCACCGCGACAAACCCGGCCGGGACAGCGGCGACGGCGTACACGCCGCTCGGCTTGATGCCACCGTTCAGTCGGCCGTTGTCGCCCTTGGTCCAGTTGCGCAGATCGGCCGACCACCACATGGCGGCGAACATCCTGTGCCCGCTGACCTGCTTGCCGACGACAACGTAGCCGCCATGGCCCGCCGTCACCGCCGTGACGTAGCCGTCCGGGCCCGGTCCGCGCGAGTCGAGCGACCGCCATGTCAGGCCGTCGACGGAGGTCACGACGACCGACTGCTGGCCTCGGCCCGACACGACGCCGCCTACCGCGATCCAGCCAGCGGGGCCGTGTGCGATGCTGGTCAACTGCTCGTGGCCAGGCCGCCGGTAGACGGCTGGCGAGGCCGCGGACACCAGAGTCCAGTCTCCGCTCGCCGCGTGCCGCCAGATCGCCGGATGCCCGTCGGCGCTGCCGACGGCCAGCCGCGTGCCGTCGGCCGACGCCATCGAAGTGACCGTCACCGTGCCCCGCTGACCGGCGTATCCGGGGAAGGCGGTGGCCGTCACAGCGGTCGACGCGCCGCGGATAAGCGCCCCGTCGTGGGCGCTCGGGGGCGGCGGGTCGGTTCGTTTCGCATGGCTGCCTGGCATGTCGCCGGGCTTTCCCGTCAGCATTATGACCGCGCTGGCGCCTACGGCGATGATGACCGCGGCCGGCACCCCGGCCCGGAGCGCTCGCCACGCCAGGCGACGCCGACGCGCCCTGCGGGCCGACCCGCCCCCGGCCTGGCGGACCGATCCCTGCCAGGCCCGGAACAACTCGTCAGGCTCCGGCGGCCGCGGCCGCACGAGCCCTGGAACCGGCTTGGGCCGGGTCGGCCTCCCGAAGTCGGCTGGTGCCGCCTGCTGGTAGTCAGCGAAGGTCGGCGCGCTCAGCGGCATAAAAGGCCGTCCTGACGCCGAGGCCGGCGGCGCCGGGAAAACCAGCGCCGACGCGAAGGACGGCGGTACCGCGGCGGGCGGTACTGGGCCGGGGGTGGGCGGAGGCGGGAACGGCTGCGCCGGCCCGAAAGACGGCGATACCGGGGCCGGCTGCGCTGGCGGCGAACTAGGCGGCGGACTAAGCGGCGGACTAAGCGGCGGACTAAGCGGCGAGGGTGCGGGCCTTCCCGGCTCGGAAGCGGGGGGCTCGGGCTCCAGTTGCTCAAACCAGGCC
>DATMKQ010000357.1:0-2148 GCA_035571275.1 Trebonia sp. | reverse complement strand
CCCGCCCCGCCCGGTCCGCCCGCCTTCGTCGCCCCGCCGCCCGTCGCCGACGCGGACGAGGGCGCGATGGCCCGGATCAACCTGCGCCTGTCCGAGCAGTTGAAGGCGCGCATCGAGGAAGCCGCGGCCAGGGAGAAGGTTTCCGCCAACGTCTGGCTGGCGCGCGCCGCGGCGGCCGCCCTGGACAGCACTTCTGCCCACCAGCCCGGCCACCCGGGCCACATCGGCGGCCAGCAGTTCACCGGCTGGGTCCGCTAACTCAACCACCCGTCTCGCAGTCAACACACCAGGTAAGGGGCAGAGTCATGCCTACATTCGAAACGCCGCAGCCGATCGCCGTCACCGTCGACGTATGGCTCGGCCACGTCGAGATCATCGCCTCGGACCGAGCCGACACCGTGGTCGACGTCCGGCCCTCCGACGCGGCGAAGAAGAGCGACGTGCGCGCCGCCCAGGACACCGTGGTCGATTTCGCCGCCGGCGAGCTAACCGTGAAAGGGCCGACGGGGTGGAAGATGTACGCACCGCCCAACGCCTGGCGCAACCCGTCGATCGACGTGACCATCGAGGTGCCCACCGGCTCCCGGCTGCACGGCACCGCTCAATGGTGCCGGTTTCTCGCCACCGGCGAGCTCGGCCAGTGCGAGCTGAAGACCTCCATGGGCGAACTGCAACTGGAGAAGGCGGGCCCGCTAGAGTTGCGGACCGCCGGCAACATCACGGTCGACCAAGTGGTGAGCAGGGCGAACATCACTACCGGCTGCGGCTGTGTGCGCATCGGCGAGATCAACGGCAGCGCGGTAGTCAAGAACTCCAACGGGGACAGCACGATCCGCGAGGTCGCCGGCGACCTCCAGGTGAACGCCGCGAACGGCAACATCACGGTCGAGCGCCCGCGCGGTTCGGTGACGGCGAAGACCGCTAACGGCAATATCCGTATCGGCGACGCGTCGCGCGGCACCCTGCGCTTGGAGACGTCGCTGGGCGAGCTGGAAGTGGGTATCCACCCGGGCACCGCCGCGTACCTGGACGTCAACACCAAGGCCGGCACCCTGCGGAACCTGATGGAAACCGCCGACCAGCCGACCCAGGCCGAGGAAACCGTGCACGTGTACGCGCGCAGCTCCCTGGGCAACATCATCATCCGGCGCGCCGCCATCGCCGTCTAGCGCGCTGCGAAAACCTGGGCGCTGACGTGGTCGGCTACGTGGCGTCGCGCAGGCTGTTCGACCGGCGCGCCGAACTCTGATCGCGGACGTTAAAGCTTTTGCGTCGCGGCGGCCGGGCGGGCGACTATTGCCCGGTGACTCCCGAGCAGCTAGGCGTCGCCGTCCGGGCCGCGGCCGTGGCCGCGCTGACCCGCCTGGGGCTTGATCCGTCCGCGGTACCCGGCGCGGTCAGCGTGGAACGGCCCAGGAATCCCGGGCACGGCGACTATGCCTCGACGGTTGCCCTGCAAGCCGCGCGAAAAGCGGGTGTCCCGCCGCGTGAGCTGGCGGCGGTGATCGCCGGCGAGCTGGCGCGCGATCCCGCGGTGCAGAGCGCGGAGGTCGCCGGGCCCGGGTTCCTGAACATCCGGCTGACTCCCGCGGCAGCGGGGTCGGTCGCGGGGACCGTCGTCGAGCAGGGCGCCGGCTACGGTCGCTCGACGGCCATGGCCGGCCAGCGGGTGAACCTGGAGTTCGTCTCGGCCAACCCGACCGGCCCCGTCCACATCGGGGGCGTGCGCTGGGCGGCCGTGGGTGACGCGCTGGCCCGGCTGCTGCGCGCCGAGGACGCCGACGTGTCAACGGAGTACTACTTCAACGACGCCGGCGCGCAGATCGACCGGTTCGCCGGCTCGCTGCTCGCGGCCGCGCGGCACGAACCCCCGCCGGACGACAGCTACGCCGGCGAATACGTCGGCGAGATCGCGCAGATGGTCGTCGAGGAGCATCCCGGCGTGCTGGGCCAACCGCGCGAGCAGGCGCTCGAGACCTTCAGGTCGGCCGGGGTGGCGTTGATGTTCGCGGAGATCAGGCAGTCGCTGGCCGGCTTTGGCGTGCACTTCGACGAGTACTTCAACGAAAGTGACCTGCATGATCGGGGCGAACTGGACGCGGCCCTGGACCGGCTCACGGCGTCGGGCCACGTGTACCAGGCGGACGG
>DATMKQ010000356.1:0-40441 GCA_035571275.1 Trebonia sp. | reverse complement strand
CGAGATCCCGTCTTCGGCCCGGTGGTGAGCGTCGGCCTCGGCGGCGTGCTGGTCGAGATGCTCGGCCGGCCGCGGCTGCTCGTCGCTCCCTTCGACATACGCGCCGCGGCCGCGGCGCTGGATGAGCTCGGCCACGGCCGTCTGGTCGGCGGCACCCGGGGGATGACCACGACCCAGCGCGACGAGCTGGCGGCCGCCTTGGTCGGCCTCGGCGCGCTCGGCCTGGAGCTGCCCGAGGTTGTTTCCGTGGACATCAACCCGGTCAAGGTCAGCGCCAACCGCATGGTGGCGGTGGACGGCCTGGTGGTGCTGGACCGGTGAGCCCCGACCCCGCCGTCGTCGGCGAGCTCGCCCGGTGGAGCACGCCAACGGTGCTCAACGGACTCAAGCGGCTGGGCGTCCGCCCCGCCGACCTGTGCTCTCTCGACCGGCTCGCGGTCGGCTGCATGTCGCCGGGGCTCGGTGTCACGGTGGGGTTCGCGGTGACCCGTCGCGTGGCGACCAGCCGGTTCGGATCGCAGGGGGATCCGGCGCGCGACCGGGCCGCGCTGCTCGGGCAGGACCTGCTCGCGCAGCCCGCGCCACGCATCCTGGTGGTGGAGAACGTGGGCGACTGGCGCGGCCCGGTGTGCGTGTTCGGCGAGCTGTCCGCCACGATCAGCCAGGCGCTCGGCTGCGTCGCGGGCATTACCAACGGCCCGGTGCGCGACCTGCCCGAGATGGAACAGATCGGTTTCCAGACGTTCGCGGCCGGTCCGGGCGTCGGCGGCGGGTACGTCGACGTGCTGGAGCTCGGCGGGCCCGTCACAATCGGCGGCGTGCGGATCTTTCCCGGTGACCTGCTGCACGGAGACCGGCACGGAGTGGTGCGGATCCCGGCCGAGCTGGCGGCCGGCCTGCCTGCGGCGATGCGCCAGCACGAGGCGGCGGAACGGCGGTTGCTCGACGTGTGCCGCGCCCCGGACTTCACCCCGGAACGGCTGGCCCAGGCGCTGGAGGACGGCTAGCCACACGCCGCCCGCGCCGGCACCGCGGCAGGTGGCCACACGCCGCCCGCGCCGGCACCACGGCAGGTGGCCGTACGCCGCCCGCGCCGGCACCACGGTGGGTGGCCGTACGCCGCCCGCGTCGGCATCGCGGCAGGTGGACAGCCAGCGCCGCCGTTCGGTATCGTGAATCAAGCAAGCGCTTGGAAGGTTGAGGAAGGATGCTCGATGGCAGATTCGATTGAGGAGCGGCTGGCCGCGCTCGAGGCCAGGATCAAGGAGCTCGAGGACGTCCGCGCGATCAATGAGGTGTTCCGCTACTGGCACCACGCGTGCACCGGAGGCTTCGACGGGGTCCAGGCGGGTCGCCCGGAGGCACTCGACATGCTGGCCGACGACGCGACGATCGAGATCAAGGGCCTGCACAAGCCGGGTGAGGGCCCGACGGGCCGCGCTGAGCTCACCAAGTACTGGGACTACTACTACGGCGACAAGGGCCCGTTGCCGCGCGTCTTCCAGACCAGCCTCGACCAGCACATCGAAGTCGACGGCGATACCGCGACCCAGGAGTCGAACCAGATCATCGTGTTCGAGTTCCGCGGCCGCCCGCCGGTCTTCGGCATCTCGCGGCGGAAGAACCACCTCGTCAGGACGCCGGAGGGATGGCGCATCAAGAAGACCACTGATGACGGCGGATTCACCGTCAACACGAACCCGCTAATGGGCCGGCTCAATGACATCGAGCCGTTCGATCCGCGGGAGGAGTGGAAGCGCAACCCCGACGACCCGACGGGGCACGAGTTCAACCAGGCAGAGTGAAGGGTCAAGTGCCCGACGCCGTCATAGTCGCCGCCGCGCGCTCGCCGATCGGGCGCGCGGTGAAGGGCTCGTTGCGCGCCACTCTGGTGAACACGGGGATAGCAAGCGCTTGATAGACTATTGGAATTGGCGCTAAGCTGCTCGGCCATCGGGCTGGATCTGCTTTTCGTCCTGCGCGAATGGCATACTGCCAGCGTGGGCGGCGGTGGACCAATAACCAGTATCCGCCGTCATCGTCTCTTTGGGAGGCATTCCCGTCATGACCGAGCCCCAGGACCGCCGCGAGCTCATCGTCGCCACGGCTGCGGAGATGTTCGCCCGCAAGGGAATCAAGGCGACCACCGTGCGGGAGATCGCGGACGCGGTCGGGGTGCTGTCCGGCAGCTTGTATCACTACTTCAAATCCAAGGATGAAATCGTCCAGGAGATCCTGGTTGAGTTCCTCGAGGAAACCAGGGCCAGGTACGCCGAGGTGCTCGGTCGCGGCGACGGTGTCGCGGATACGCTGCGGGAGCTGGTCCTCGCCTCGCTGCGGGTGGCCAGCCAACGGCCGTATGCGACGGCGATCTACCAGAACCAGCTGCAGTACCTGATCGACCGGCCGGAGTTCAAGGAGGGCAGCGCCGAGGTACAGCGGGTATGGCTTGAGCTCATCGCCCGCGGCGTGGCGGAGGGGGTCTTCCGTGACGACATTTCACCGCGCGTGTTCTACCGGCTGATCAGGGACGCGGTATGGATGTCGTGGCGCGATCAGCACTCCGACAAGAGGTACTCCATCGAGCAGCTTGCCGACGCCATCACTTCGGTTTTCCTTGACGGTTTCGTCGCCCGCCCCGACCGGGTCACCGCGAACGCGCTTTGATGCGGTGACCGCCCAGCTCACGGACTTGCTCGCGCTCGAGCGAATTGAGCGCGACCTTTACCGCACGCCAGCCACACCCGATGCCGCCGGCCGGCTCTTCGGCGGCCTGATCGCCGCACAAGCGCTCGCCGCCGCCGGCCACACTGTGGATCCCGACCGAGTGCCGAATTCTCTGCACGGCTACTTCCTGCGCGGCGGGGATGCGGCCAGTCCAGCCGTGCTGCAGGTGGAACGAGACCGCGACGGCTTCTCGTTCAGCGCGCGCCGCGTGGTCGCGCTGCAGAACGGGGAGGTGATCTTCCACCTGTCGGCCTCGTTTCAGCGCCCCCGGCAGGGCATCGACCGGCAGATCGAACCAGCTCCCGTGGCGGACGGTCCCGATGAACTGCGGCCAATCGTGTGGGCGCTGCCCGCGTTCTCGTCTTTTGAGGCCCGGCTGCCCGGGCAGCCGTTCAGCGAGTCGGCGCTGCCGACGCGTCTGTGGTTCAGGTCCAACGAGAAGCTGGCCGACGAGCCGCTGACCCACGCCTGCTTGCTGACCTTCGTGTCGGACATGCTGACCGGGCTCAGCGCGCTGCGCCGTGGCCCGTGGGCGGGCAGTACGAGCCTCGACCACGCGGTGTGGTTCCACCGCCCGCTTCGCCTTGACGAGTGGGTGCTGATGGATCTGGCCCCGCAGAGCGCGGCGGGCGGGCGCGGTTGGTATACCGGCACGATTCACTCGGCGGACGGGATGCTGGGAGCGAGCCTGGCGCAGGAGGCACTGTTCACCGGGAGCGCCGGATGACGACAACCCCCGCCCCGCTCGCGCCTGGTCCGCTGGACGGCCTCACCGTCTGGGAGGTGTCGTCCTTCGTCGCCGCCCCGCTCGGCGGCTTGACGCTGGCGCAGCTAGGGGCCGACGTTATCCGCGTCGACCCGATTGGCGGCGCTGCCGACGTGGGCCGCTGGCCGCTGGCCCCGTCCGGTGTCAGCCTCTACTGGACGGGACTGAACAAGGGGAAGAGATCCCTCACCCTGAACTTCCGCGATGCGGAAGCCCGGGGCCTCCTGGCTGACCTCATCGCCCGGTCCGGCGGCATCGTGCTGACCAACGCGGTGGGCCCGCGCTGGCTCGGCTATGACGAGCTGAGCAAGGGGTACCCCGGCCTGATCCATTTGCTCATCCAGGGAAACCACGACGGGAGTGCCGCCGTTGACTACACCGTCAACGCCACCATGGGCTTCCCTCACGTCACCGGGCCCGACAGCCTGCGTGAGCCGGTCAACCACGTGCTGCCCGCGTGGGACATCGCCTGCGGCCTGTACGCGGCGATCGGACTGATCGCCGCCGAGCGGCGGCGGCGGCTCACCGGGGAGGGCAGCCAGCTGACGCTCGCCCTGGCCGATGTGGCGCTCGCGGTCACCGCGCACCTGGGCTTCCTGGCCGAGGCACAGCTCACCGGGGCGGACCGGCAGCGGATCGGCAACTACCTGTACGGCGGATTCGCCAGGGACTTCACAACCAGTGACGGCGAGCGCGTGATGGTGGTCGCGCTGACCAGCCGGCATTTCGCCGACTTGGCCGCCGTCACCGGGCTCACCGCGACGTTCGCGGAGCTGGAGCGGTTGCTCGACGCCGACTTCAGCACTGACGGCGACCGCTACACCCACCGGGAAGTGCTTGCCTCCCTGCTGCGTCCCTGGTTCGCCGGACGGGAGCTGGCACAGGTCGCGCGTGAGCTGGACGGCACCTCGGTGCTGTGGTCGCGGTACCGCCGGTTCACCGAGATGGCCGCGGAAGAGGCGAAGGCCGGCAACCCGCTGCTGCGGGAGATTACCCAGCCTGGCGTGGGCCCGCTGCTCGCTCCTCGGTCGCCGCTGTACGTGACCGGTGCCGATCAGGTGCGCCCGGCCCCAGTGCTCGGCGCTGACACGGCCGACCTGCTCGGCGACTTCCTTGGCCTCTCTCCCGAGCAAATCGGCGCCCTTATGGAACGCGGAGTGGTGGGCGGTCCGGCACCGGACAGCTGAGCCCCGCGGCCCCCGGCTCCCCCCGGCGGCCCCTGGTGCCTCCCGGCGGCCCCGCCCAGAGTGGTCCGCACCCGCAGCGGTCCCACCCCAAGCCGCTAATCATTATATGATAGATATGATGGCAGTACCTCCGCGGCGGCGCCTCGCACGGCGCCGGCACGCCGCGGCCCGTCCGGCCTTTGGAGTGCCCGTGACCGCTTCCCTGCGTGATGCCGTGATTTGCGAGCCGCTGCGCACCCCGGTTGGCGGCTACGGCGGCGTGCTGCGTGACGTGCCGGCCGCGGACCTCGCGGCCGTAGTTATCCGCGCGCTGATCGCCCGTACTGGAATCGAGCCGGGCGTGGTCGACGATGTCATCCTGGGGCAGTGCTACCCGAACGGGGAGGCGCCGGCGATCGGGCGGGTGGCCGCGCTGGACGCGGGGCTGCCGGTAGACGTGCCGGGGATCCAGCTCGACCGGCGCTGCGGCTCGGGGCTGCAGGCGGTGATCAACGCGGCAATGCAGGTGCAGACCGGCGTCAGCGACCTGGTGCTGGCCGGGGGCGCGGAAAGCATGAGCCAGGCCGAGTTCTATACAACGGGCATCCGGTGGGGGGTGCGCGGCGGCGAGACGGCCCTGCATGACCGGCTCGCCCGCGGCCGGGTGACCGCCGGCGGCCAGCATTACCCGGTTCCCGGCGGCATGCTGGAGACGGCCGAGAACCTGCGGCGGGACTACAGCATCTCCCGGGAGGAGCAGGACGCGTTCGCCCTGGCGTCGCACCGCAAAGCGGTGGCCGCGCAGTCCGACGGCCGCTTCGCGCCGGAGATCGTGCCAGTGACCGTACAGACCCGCAAGGGAGAAGTCGTCGTGGACACCGACGAGCACCCGCGGGCCGACACCTCAGCGGACAAGCTCGCGGCCCTGCGACCGGTCCTGAGCCGGAGCGACCCGCAAGCCACCGTGACCGCTGGCAACGCCAGCGGGCAAAATGACGGCGCCGCGATCTGCGTCGTCACCTACCCGGAGCGGGCGGCCGAACTGGGGCTGCGCCCGCTGGGCCGCCTGGTCAGCTGGGCGGTTGCCGGGGTTCCCCCGGCGACCATGGGCATCGGCCCGGTCCCGGCCACCGCCCGCACGCTGTCCCGGGCCGGCCTCAAGCTGGCGGACCTGGACCTGATCGAGCTGAACGAGGCGTTCGCCGCCCAGGTGCTCGCCTGCCTGCGTGAGTGGGGCATCGATGGCGGCGACGAGCGGCTGAACGTCAACGGCTCCGGCATCTCCCTCGGGCACCCGGTGGGCGCCACCGGCTGCCGCATCCTCACCACGATGCTCCGCGAGATGGACCGCCGCCGGGTGCGCTATGCCCTGGAGACCATGTGCATAGGCGGCGGCCAGGGCCTAGCCGCCATCTTCGAGCGCTGCGCCTGACCGCCGCCGCGAATCGGAATGGCGCGGCGTGCCCCGCGTCTCCAATGGGAGTGACCGGTGAGGCAGCCGCGCCTGGAGAGCAGAGGCGCCGCTAACGGTGGCCGCGCCGAAGCGCCGCAATGGCTACGCACCCGTCAGCGCGTGATCCCGCCAGTCACATCAGCCTCTAGTTTTGACTTAGCGTACGTTACGACCATTTCGCCAGGTATATATATACCGATATATCCGATATGTTCTGGTCAGAGAGTGTGTAAAGTCAGGCGCACGTGTTCCCGTCCGCCAAACGCAGCCCGCGTCGTGACGCGCCATGCGACACCAGTCTGAGGCGCGACGCCAACCGATTCAGAGACAGCCCCGTATTCGCGCCTCAGTACATACTCAGGTACTTCATCACGGGCGGACGCCACATCTGGCTTGGCTGTCCCCGGAAGGTCTCGGCCGAGCCGACATCGATGTACGCGGGCGGCAGCCCGGACGGGGGCGAGCGCGGGCGGGCGCGGGGCGGGAGCAGGCGTTCCGCGAGACGTCCGGGCCGCCGTGGTCCGCGCCTTGCAGCGCGGACCACGCGGTCTCGTGACGCGGTCGAGGGGGTACCGTCATCATTGTTATCATTGTCTCCTTAGCACGCACCATGGCCGGGCAGGCTTTCATATATAAGATGTCTAATATATGGATATCGATCTTGCCCGCCAGGCGGGCGCTGACACGAAGCGCGGGCCGCTGACAGGCGTGCTTGTTGTCGCGCTCGAGCAGGCTGTCGCGGCCCCGCTGGCGACCCGTACTCTGGCCGATCTCGGGGCGCGAGTCATCAAGGTCGAGCACCCGGTGCGGGGTGACTTCACCCGTCGCTACGATGACGTCGCACGCGGCATGGCGGCCCATTTCGTCTGGCTCAACCGGGGCAAGGAGTCGGTCGGTCTCGACCTTTCCTGGCCAGCCGGCCTCGAGGCGCTCCATGTGCTGCTGGGCCGTGCGGACATCTGCGTGTCGAACCTCGGCCCCGGTGCGACCAAGCGCCTGGGCATCGGCCCTGATGACCTTGCCGCGCGCTATCCCAGGCTGATCGGCATCGAGATCTCCGGCTACGGCACAGGGGGCCGCTGTCCGGCAAACGCGCGTACGACCTGCTTATTCAGGCCGAGGTCGGGGCCTGTGCGGTCACCGGGCGGCCGGGCGAGCCAGCCAAGCCCGGGCCGCCCTACGCGGACACCGGTTCGGGCCTGTACGCGGCGATCGCCGCGCTTGGCGCGCTGGCGGAGCGCGCGAGCACCGGGTGGGGCCAGCACATCCAGGTAAGCATGTTCGACGCCGCCGTTGACCTGATGGGCTACCCGCTGACCTGGACCCGGTACGCCGCCGTCGACCAGCAGCCGGCGGGCATGGGGTCGCCGGCCGTGGCACCCTACGGCGCGTATCCCACCGCCGACGGGCGGACCGTGGTGCTTGGCACGACCAATGACGGCGAGTGGCAGCGGCTGACGACACAGCTGCTCGACCGCGCGGACCTGGCGGCCGAGCCCCGGTATGCGCGCAATGACGACCGGGTCCGCTGCCGGGCCGAGCTCGACGCGGTGCTGGCGGCCTGGTGTGCCAGCCGCACGCTCGCCGAGATCCAGGATGCCGCCGAGGCGGCCGGGATCGGCAATGCGGTGTACCGGACGCCGGCGGAGGTGATCGCGCACCCGCACCTGGCCGCCAGGAACCGGTGGGCGGAGGTGGCGACGCCGGGCGGCCCCGTCTGCCTGCCGGTGCCGCCCGTGATGTTCGGCGCGCGGGACGCGGTCATGGGACCGGTGCCAGGACTCGGCGAGCACACCGAAGCCGTCCTGGCGGAGTTTGGCGTCGACCCGAAGGAGGGGTGCTCCCAACGATGACAGCGGCCCGACCCGCGCTTAGCGGGCGCACGCCCGCCACCGCCACTGAGCCCAAAGGAGAACTGACATGACTGACGCACCCCCCAGGACCGCCATCGTGACCGGGGGAGCACGCGGCATCGGTGCCGCTATCGCGGCCCGGCTCGCCGCCGACGGCATGGCCGTCGGCGTGCTCGACTTGGACGAAGCCGGCGCGAACAACACCGCCGCGCTGATCGCGGACCGCGGCGGCCGCGCCCTAGGGGTGCGGGCGGACGTAGCGGACGAGGACTCCGTGGTCTCCGCTGTCGAGACGGTGGCCAGCGACCTGGGGCTGCCGGTCGTCGTCGTCAACAACGCCGGGGTGACCCGGGACAACCTGCTCTTCAAGATGACCGCGTCCGACTGGGACACGGTGATGAACGTGCACCTGCGCGGCGCCTTCCTGGTGAGCCGGGCGGCGCAAAAGTACATGGTGGACGCCCGCTTCGGCCGGATCGTCAACATCTCCTCGACCTCGGCGCTCGGCAACCGCGGGCAGGCCAACTACTCGGCCGCGAAGGCGGGCCTGCACGGCTTCACCAAGACGCTGGCGGTCGAGCTCGGCAAATTCGGCATCACCGCCAACTCCGTGGCGCCGGGGTTCGTCGAGACCGAGATGACGAGGATAACCGCGGAGCGCATGGGGATCAGCTTCGAGGAATACGCGACGCGGTACCTGGAGAAGATCCCAGTCGGCCGGGTCGGTCAGCCCGAGGACATCGCGCACGTGGTCTCGTTCCTGGTCAGCGAGGGCGCGGGGTACGTCTCCGGGCAGGTCATCTACGCGGCGGGCGGACCGCGGTCGTTACCAAGCCGACGGCGCTCACCGAGATCCGATCTTGTCCCTGAGCGCTCGCACGGTTTCCAGGAAGTACGGCTGGTCTACGGACCACTGCTGCGCCCGGAGTTCTACCGCGGCGGCGGTCGCGGCCGCGTCGGCGTATCCCGTCGTCGACCGCAGGGTCTGCTTGGTGCGCCTGACCAGCTCGGGGGAGCGCGCCGCGGCCCGGCGGGCCAGCTTCATCGCGGCGGCGAGCACTTCGTCGTCAGGTACGCAGCGCCAAGCCAGGCCACAGAGCGCTGCTTCCGTGCCGGTCAGCGAGTCCCCGCATAGCACCAGCGCGGCCGCGCCCTGCGGGCCGACCCGCTGCGCCAGGCGCCACAGGTGCCCGCCGCCGGGGTGGATGCCGACGTCGAGAAACCGCGGGTCGAACCGTGCGCTCTCGCCGGCGATGACGACGTCGCAGGCGAGCGGCAGGCTTACTCCCGCGCCGATGGCAGGTCCGGCGACGGCCGCGATCGTCGGCACCGGCGCGTCGGCGAGGGCAAGGAAACCCGCGTAGGCCTCGCCCAGCGGGTGCTCCCGGCGCAGCAGGTCATCCAGCGACCCGCCGGCGCAGAACACCGGTGGCTCCGCCGCCAAAACCACCGCCTGTACCCCGGCGGCCAGCGCCTCCCGCACGGCACCTGCGAGCGAGTCGGAAAGCTGCTTGCTGAGCGCGTTGCGTCGGCCGGGGTCAGCGAGGGTAACCACCGCGACCCCTTCGTCGATGTCCAGCCGGACCTTGGCGGGCATATCGCCGCTGATGATGTCGGTCACGTTCGCCCCTGTCTACCGCCGTACCGGCCCTGTCTACCGCCGTACCGGCCACTCGCGTATTGTACCTAATATTACTGTCTTTAATATGATGGCACTGTGAGGCTGAGCGCAGCCGCCCTGGAACCCGATCCCTCGAAGGACTCACATGGTGCACGAAGCAGTCGCCGGGAAGTCAGCAGCACGTGATGACACGTACGGCCAGATCACCGACGACGCGGTAGTACGGCTGCGGGCACGGATCGGCATCCCGGTACGCAACCCGGCCCCGCCGCACTACCTGGAGCCCGGCCTGGACGCGTTCCGGATCGTCGCGCAGGCCTACGGCGACGACAACCCGCTGTGGAGCGACCGGGATTACGCGGCGGCGACGCGCTGGGGCGAGCCGATCGCACCGCCCGCGATGGTCGGGGGCGACACGCTGATCGGCGAGGACGAGCCGGTGGAGACCACCGAGGCCGGGCGCGCCCTGCTCAAGGGTGACCCGCTGCGCGGAGTGCACGCCTTCTACGCAGGCAGCTCGCGGGAATGGTGGGCGCCGCTGACCGCGGGCCGCAGGCTGCGGCGGCGTGATGCGCTGGTCGGCGTGCACGACAAGGACAGCGAGTTCGCGGGCCGGGCGGTACACGAGTGGACCGGCCAGCTGTTCGCCACCGGCACCGGGGGCCCGCTGTCCGCCCAGTACAAGCTGATGATCCGCACGGAGCGGAAGAAGGCGAGAGAGAAGAAGAAGTACGCGGCCATCGAGCCGTACGTCTACTCCGACGCCGAGATCGAGGAGATCGAGCGGTCGGTCCTGGCCGAACGGCGCCGCGGCGCGGTGCCGCGTTACTGGGAGGACGTCGCCGACGGCGACATGCTCGGCAGGCTGGTCAAGGGCCCGCTGACGGTCACCGACATCGTCTGCTGGCACGTCGGGGTGGGGATGGGCCTGTACAACATCCGCCCGCTCGGCCTTGCCGTCCGCAACCGGATGCGGATCCCGGGCTTCTATCACCGGGACGAGCTGAACGTGCCCGACGTGATGCAGCGGGTGCACTGGGACCCCGAGTTCGCCCGCCGCTCCGGTAACCCGACGACCTTCGACTACGGCCGGATGCGCGAGTTCTGGCTCGTGCACGCGTGCACGGACTGGATGGGCGACGACGCCTGGCTATGGAAGCTGTCGTGCGAGTTCCGCGCGTTCAACTACGTCGGCGACACCCAGTGGATCAGCGGCAACGTGGCGCGGCGTTACCTCGCCGACGGCGGCAGGCCGGCCGTCGACCTGACCCTGATCGCGCGGAACCAGCGCGGGACCGAGACAACCACCGGCACGGCCACGATTTTGCTGCCCAGCCGGGAGCACGGCGCGGTCCGGCTGCCTGATCCGCCGGGAGAGGATCTGGACAGCGCCATGCGCGCGATAACCGAACGGTTCACGGCATGACGCTGTCCGGGCCAGCCGTGCCCGGCCTGGTCACCGAGCACGACGGGCCGCTGCTGCGGATCCGCGTCGATAAGCCAGCCAAGCGCAACGCGTTCGACGACGCGATGGTCGCCGCGCTCACCGAGATTGTCGAGGCGGCGGGTAACGACGAGACGGTACGCGCGGTGCTGCTGACGGCGGCGGGGGAGCACTTCTGCTCCGGCTTCGACATCGTCGCGCGCAACAGCGCAGGCGAAGGCCGCAAGCCGCGGGCGGGAAGCATCCAGCGCCGGCTGCCCGTCCAGGCGCACCGGCTGATCCCGGTGCTGCTGGAAACACAGCTCCCGATCGTCGCCGCGGTCCGCGGCTGGGCCGCGGGGATCGGACTGGCGCTGACCCTCGCCGCCGACGTGGCAGTGGTCTCGGACACGGCCACGTTCTGGGCTCCGTACGCGTCCCGCGGGTTCACTCCTGACGGCGGGGTCAGCTGGCTGCTGCCACGCCGGATCGGGGAGGTCAGAGCGCGCCGGATGCTGCTGCTCAGCGAGCGGGTGGACGGCGCGACAGCGGCGGACTGGGGAATGGTCGACCGCTGCGTCTCTGACGATCTTCTCGATCAGGAATCGGAACGAGTGGCCCTGGCTCTCGCCGGCAGCGCTACTGTCGCCGTGGGCCTGACGAAGTGGCTGATGCACGCCGGACGTAGCGCGTCACTCGACGGGCAGCTGCGCGATGAGGCGTTCGCGATGGAGCTGTCCTCGCGTAGTGAGGACTTCCGCGAGGGGGTGGCCGCGTTCGCGCAGAAGCGGCTGCCCGTCTTCACCGGCCGATGAGCGGGGCTTACCGCGGCCTGGTGGTCGAGCGCGACGGGCCGGTGGGCTGGCTGGTCTTCGACCGGCCGCAGGTCGGCAACGCGATGGACGCGGCGATGCTGGCCGACTTGCCGCGCGCCTGGGCCGAGCTGGACGCCGACCCGGATGTGCGGGTGATCGTCAACACCGGCAAGGGCAGCGCGTTCCAGACCGGGCTTGATGTCCGGCAGCTGGCCGGTGACCGGGACGCGCTGCGTGAGCAGTCCCGGCGGACCAAGAAGGCGGAACTGCGGATCTCCGCGTGGCACAACGGTGTCGGTAAGCCGGTTATCGCGGCGGTCAACGGAGTGTGCGCGGGCGGCGGCTTGCACTTTGTCGCGGACGCGGACATCGTGATCGCGGCCGAGCGAGCGGTGTTTCTTGATCCGCACGTGTCGCTGGGTCAGGCCAGCGCGTTCGAGCTGATCGCGCTGGCCCGCCGCGGCGCGGTCGAGCCGGTGCTGCGGATCGGGCTGACCGGGCGCCAGGAACGGCTGGACGCGGCGCGCGCCTACCAGCTCGGTATCGTCAGCGAGGTAGTGCCAGACGCGGCGGCGGCGGCCAGGCAGCTGGCCGAGAAGATCGCCCGTAACCCGCCAGAAACGGTGCGGCTGGTCAAGCGGCAGCTCTGGCACGCGCTCGAGGTTGGTCTCAGCGAGGCCCGCCGCGCGGCGGCGACGGAGATCGTGCGGTCACCGTGGGCCGCCACCGTGCCAACTAGCCAGCAGGAACTCCTGGGAGAGATATAGTGCCCTACACCGAATACCAGACTCTCATTCTGCGGCGGCGCGGCCCGGTCGGCTGGCTGCTGTTCAACCGGCCCGAGAGCCTGAACGCGATGAATTCCGTGATGCGCGCGGAGCTGGCGGATGCGTGGCTGGAGCTCGACCGTGACCCTGAGGTGCGGGTGATCGTGCACACGGGGGAGGGCCGCGCCTTCCAGACCGGCGTCGACGTGGCCGAGCTTGCCGCCGACGGGCTGGGCATGGAGCGCTACCGGGCCGACCTGGAGGCCTACGACCTGCACTTCACCGCCTGGCACCAGCAGGTAAGCAAGCCGGTGATCACCGCGGTGAACGGCATCTGCGCCGGCGCGGGGTTCCACTGGGTGGCCGACGCGGACATCGTGATCGCCGCGACCACGGCGGAGTTCACTGAACCGCATGTGTCGGTCGGCCAGGTAGTCGCCCTGGAGTCGATCGGGCTGCTGCGCAAGATGCCGTTCGAGGCCGTGATGCGGATGGCCCTGGTCGGCCGGTACGAGCGGATGTCGGCCCAGCGGGCCTACGAACTCGGCATGGTCAGCCAGCTGGTCCCGCCGGACCAGTTGCGCGAGGCGGCCCAAGAGCTCGCCGAGAAGATCGCGCGCAACTCGCCGGCCGCGATGGCGGCGACCAAGCGCGCGCTGTGGGGGGCGCTGGAGACCGGGCTCACGCAGGCCTGCCGCCGTGGCGCACTTGAGATCGTCAGCGTCTGGGGACATCCCGATCAGGACGAGGGCCCGCGCGCGTTCGCCGAGAAGCGCGAGCCGCGGTGGGCCGATCCGCAGCGACCCGAGCCGAAGGAGAACGGGCGGTGACCACCGACGACATCCCGCCGACCGTCCCCGCGGCGGTGCGGCTCGCCGCGCGGTTGTGGCCGGACGAGGAAGCCATCGTCGACGGTGACCAGCGGATCGACTGGAGCGGTCTCGCCGACCAGATGGGCCGCGTGGCGCGCGCGTGTGCGGCGACCGGCGTCCGGCCGGGGGACCGGGTCGCGCTGTGGGCACCCAACTCGCTGAACTGGATCGTCGCCTCCATGGGCGTGTATGCGGCCGGTGCCGTTCTTGTGCCGGTCAACACCCGATTCAAGGGCCGTGAGGCCGCGCACGTGCTGCGCACGTCGGGCGCGCGGCTGCTGCTGACAGTGACCGATTTCCTTGGCGCCGACTACGTCGGCATGGTCGCCGCGGAAGACCCCGAGCTGGCGGCCGCGCTGCCGGTCGTCGTGCTCTCCGGCCCTCCCGGGGACGGCACGCCCTGGCCGCGGTTTCTGGATCGCGGCGGGGACGCGGTCCCGGACGGCTTGGCCGACCCCGAGGACCATCTCAGCCCGGAGGACATCAGCGACATCATTTTCACCTCAGGTACGACCGGCGCGCCAAAGGGCGCCATGCTGACCCACGGGGCAAGCACCCGCAGCTACGTCGCCTGGTCACAGCGGGTCGGGCTGCGGCACGGCGACCGCTACGTCGTCGTCTACCCGTTCTTTCACACGGCCGGCCTGAAGTCGGCGATCCTGGCTTGCGTGCTCAGCGGGGCAACCATCCTCCCGTGCCCGGTCTTCGACCCCGCGGTAGTGATGGACCTGGTGGTCAGGGAGCGGGTGTCGATGCTGCCCGGGCCGCCCTCGCTGTACCAGTCGCTGCTCAATACAGACCTGTCTGGTTACGACACCTCGACGCTGCGGCTCGCGGTGACCGGTGCCGCGGCGGTCCCTGTCGACCTGGTCCGCCGGATGCGCGAGGACCTCGGCTTCGCCTCGGTCGTCACCGCGTACGGGCTCACCGAGACGACCGGCACGGTATCGACGTGCCAGTACGACGACCCGATCGAGGTGATCGCCAACACCAGCGGCCGCCCCTTGCCTGGCCTGGAGGTCCGGGTGGTGGACGAGGTCGGCCAAGATGTCCCGGCCGGGGAGCCAGGCGAGGTCATCGTCCGCGGCTACGCGGTGATGAAGGGCTACTTCAACGCGCCCGAGGCTACCGCTGAGGCGGTCTCTCCCGACGGCTGGCTGCACACCGGCGACGTGGGGGTTCTCGACGACGGGGGCAACCTGCGGATCACCGACCGGATCAAGGACATGTTCATCGTGGGCGGTTTCAACGCCTACCCGGCCGAGATCGAGAGCGTTATATCGCGGCACCCGGATGTGGCCCAGGTCGCCATCATCGGGGTGCCGGACGAGCGCCTCGGCGAGGTGGGGTACGCGTACGTGATCCCTCGCCAGGGCAGCGCGCTCAGCGAACCGGAGCTGATCGCCTGGTGCCGCGGCCAGATGGCCAACTACAAGGTCCCGCGCCGGGTCGAGCTCGTCCAGACGCTCCCGCTCAACGCCAGTGGCAAAGTGCAGAAGTTCGAGCTGCGAGACCGCGTCTGGCAAGCTCTGGCCGCCAGCCCCGCCCGCCCGCCCCGTTAACGCACACGAAAGCAGCCGACATGAAGCGCCTGACCGACACGACCGAGCTGACCGACGTTCAGCGGGACATCCTCAGCGCGGTGCGCGAGTTCGTCGATAAGGAAATCCTTCCGGTGGCGGGCGAGCTTGACCGATCCGACACCTACCCCGACCGGATCGTGGAGGGGCTGAAGGCCCTGGGCGTCTTCGGGCTGACCATCGACCCGCAGTACGGCGGGCTGGGCGAGCCGCTGCTGACGTACGCGCTGGTCGTTGAGGAGATCTCCCGTGGCTGGATGAGCATCTCCGGCATCATCAACACGCACTTCATCGTCTCCTATCTGATTGGCCGCCACGGGACGCCGGAGCAGAAGGCGGCATTCCTGCCGTCTATGGCCACCGGTGAGACCAGGGCGGCTTTCTCGATGTCCGAGCCAGACCTCGGGTCGGACGTGGCCGCGATCAAGACCCGGGCGGTCCTCGATGCCAGCGGATACCTGATCACCGGCCGGAAGATGTGGCTGACCAACGGCGGCTCGTCTAGCCTCGTCCTGCTCCTGGCCCGCACCGATGAGGGCCGCGAGCGCCCGCACCAGAACATGACGGCGTTCCTGGTGGAGAAGGAGCCCGGGCTGGGCCAGCCGCGTCCCGGTCTCACCATCCCTGGCAAGATCCACAAGATGGGTTACAAGGGCGTGGACACCACCGAGCTCATCCTGGACGAATGCCGCGTCCCGGCCGACCGGGTCCTCGGCGAGCAGCCCGGCCAGGGCTTTTACCAGATGATGGACGGCGTTGAAGTCGGCCGGGTCAACGTGGCCGCCCGGGCCTGCGGGGTCGCGAACCGCGCCTTCGAACTCGCGGTCTCCTACGCCCAGCAGCGACAGACGTTCGGCAAGCCCATCGCGCGCCACCAGGCCATCGAGTTCAAGCTCGCGGATATGGGCACCAAGACGGTGGCCGCGCACCAGATGATGCTGCTGGCGGCCCGGGCCAAGGACTCCGGGCGGCAAAGCGATCTCGAGGCGGGCATGGCGAAGTACCTCGCCGGCGAGTACTGCAAGGAGGTCGTCGAAGACGCGCTGCGCATCCACGGCGGGTACGGCTACTCCACGGAATACGAGATCGAGCGCCTCTACCGCGACGCCCCTATGCTGCTGATCGGCGAGGGCACCGCGGAGATCCAGAAGATGATCATCGGCCGCCGGCTGCTTGAGAAGTACGCGCTTTGAGCGCCTGCCTGGCGATGACGAGCTGCTGGATCTGGCTGGTGCCCTCGTAGATCCTGAACAGCCGGGCGTCCCGGTAGAACCGCTCGGCCGGGACGCCGCGCATATAGCCGGCGCCACCGTGCACCTGGACCGCGCGGTCGGTGACCCGGCCGACCATCTCGCTGCAGAAGTACTTGGCACAGGACGGGCCGAGGCGCTGATCGGCGCCGGAGTCGAAGTCGGCCGCGGCGGACTTGACCAGTGCCCGGCCGGCCAGCACGTCGGTCTGGGAGTCGGCGATCAGCCCCTGGATGAGCTGGTATTCGGCGATCGGCTGGCCGCCCTGCCGCCGTTCGAGCGCGTACCCGATGGTCTCGTCGAGGGCGCGCTGCGCCAGGCCCACGCACAGTGCGGCGATGTGCAGCCGGCCGTGGGCCAGGCACCGCATCGCGGTCACATAGCCCTGGCCGGGGGTGCCGATCAGCGCGCCGGCGGGCACCGACACGTCCTCGAAGCGGACGTCGGCGGTCCAGGCGCCGTGCTGGCCCATCTTCTCGTCTTTGGGTCCGACCATGACGCCTGGCGTACCGGCCGGCACCAACAGTGCCGAGATCTTCTCCTGGGCCGGACCGTCGGCGTGCCGCGCGAAGACCATGAACACGTCGGCCACCGGCGCGTTCGTGATGTACCGCTTGCTGCCGGTGATCACGTACCTGTCGCCGCGCGCGACGACCGACGTGGTCAGGCCGGCCGGGTCGGAGCCGGCCTGCTCCTCGGTGAGCGCGAACGACGCCGTCCACTCGCCTGAGGCCAGCCGGGGCAGGTACTCCCTCTTCTGCTCCGGGGTGCCACCCTCGAGCAGCACATGGCCGGCGATGCCGTTGTTGGTGCCGAACATCGAGCGGAACGCCGGCGTGGTGTAGCCGAGTTCCATCACCAGCCGGACCTCCTGCGCCATGGTCAGGCCAAGGCCGCCGTACTCTTCGGGAATCGCGAAGCCGAACAGGCCCATCCGGGCGGCCTCCTCGCGCAGCCCGGCCGGCATCTCGTCGGTCGCGTCGATGTCCGCCTCGTGCGGGATCACCCGGTCGCGAACCAGGTCACGGGCGGTGCGCAGGACTATGGTGAGGTCGGCCTCGTCCATCGGGTTTCCTTTCGGCTGGCTTATGTCGCGACGTTTCCAGTGTCCTCAGTTCCGCGGCAGTTCCCGCCACGGCTTGCCGTGCCACGCATCGGGCTCCTTCGGCAGCCCGAGCACCCGCTCCGCGAGCACGTTGCGGTTGACCTCGCTGGTGCCGCCCTCAATAGTGTTCGCCCGGCTGCGCAGCATCCCGCGCACCTCAGCCGGCATGTTCCTGGCATAGTCGTCCGGGTTGTCCGGGGATCCCGGCCACGCGATCCCCGCCGGGCCAAGCAGGTCGGCCGCCGCCTCCTGGATCCGCTGGTTCAGTTCGGCGGCGTGGACCTTGCCGATCGAGCTCTCTGGTCCCGGTGCCCGGCCCGCGGCCAGGCTGGCGCGTACCCGCTGGTTGGTCCACCCGCGGGCGCGCTCCTCGCAGTAGAGTCGCACCAGCCGGTCGCGGGTACGCGGATCGTCCCAGCCGCCCGGCTGGCCGTCGGCCGTCAGCTGGCGGGCCAGCCGGATAAGGGATCTGGCGCTGCCGCCGCCGATCCGGTCCACGCCGCCGGAGCTCGCGCCGGATACCATCTGCCGCTCTCCGCTGAGCGTCGCCTGCGCGACCTTCCAGCCGCTGCCCTCCGCCCCGACGCGCTGGCTGTCCGGCACCCGGGCACCGTCGATGAAAACCTGGAAGAACTCGATCTCGCCGCCCATGTGGCGCAGCGGACGGGTATCGACGCCGGGCTGGCGCATGTCGATAAGGAAGTAAGTGATCCCTGTGTGCTTAGGGACGTCCGGATCGGTGCGGGCCAGCAGCACGGCGAACGACGCCTGGTCAGCCCACGTCGTCCAGATTTTCTGGCCGTTGACAACCCAGCCGTCGCCGTCCCGTTCCGCCCTGGTCGACAGCGAGGCGAGATCGCTGCCCGCACCTGGCTCGCTGAACAGCTGACACCAGAGCTCCTCGGCGCGGACGATTGCCGGCAGGAAGCGGAGCCGCTGCTCCTCAGTCCCGTGCGCGAACAGCGCGGGGGCGGCCAGGTTGAGGCCGAGCGGGTTCAGCCGCGGCAGGTGATAACGGCCGGTGAGCTGCTCCACCGCGCGTGCGGTGTCCCGCGACCACGCCAGCCCGCCGTACCGGGTTTCCCAGCCAGGCGCGACCAGGCCTGAGCGGCCGTACACGGGGTACCAGGCGCGGTAGTCGTCCGTCGTCCGGACGCGGCGCACCGCTGCTGGTCCGCCGTCGACGGCCGCTTCCCGCCAAGCCGACGGCACGTGCTCGGCTATCCACGCCGTGACCGCGGCCACGGCCTTATCCGCGGTGACGCCGGGGCCCGTGACGTGTGCGAGCTCGGGAGTCTGGGTGTCTCCACTCATCGGTGCCACCTTTTGCTTCGGTTCTCTGATATATAAGATAGCAAGGATAGCGCAGGGAGAGGTATCGTATGACTACCACCGCCGAGGACAGTGACCTGCTCCAACAGGCCTTCCGCGATGCGCTGAGTCAGCTGAGCTCGTCCGCCGACGTGCGTCGCGCCATGGCGACCGAGCGCGGCTACGAGGACCGGGTGTGGCGCCGCCTGGCGGGCGAGATCGCGCTGCCCGGGCTGGCGCTGCCGGAGAAGCTGGGCGGTGGCGGGCTTACCGAGACGGAGCTCGCGATCGCCTTCGAGGAGGCGGGCGCGAGCCTGCTATGCGCGCCGCTGTTCGCCACGGCGGGACTCGCCGTGCCGCTGCTGACGGCGCTGGGCGATGCGGCCGCCCTCGCCCGGTTCGGGCCGGCCATCGCGGCGGGCGAGCTAACCGCCACGGTCGCCCTGGCCGAGGCTTCCGGCCGCTGGCGGACGGAGACGGTGGCGTGCCGGGCCGAAGCCGCGGCGGGCGGGGGCTGGCTGCTCGACGGCGCGAAAAGCTACGTCGTGGACGGGGCCACGGCTGGCCTGATCCTCGTCGTGGCCAGGGTCGGCGCAGAGCTCGGCGTCTTCGCGGTCCCCGGTGACGCACCCGGCCTGGAGCGTGCGCCGCTGGTCACCCTGGATCAGACCCGCAGGCAAGCGCGCCTGGTACTGCGCGCGACGCCGGCCGAGCGCGTCGGCGGCGACGTCGCCGCCGCGCTCGCACGGGCCACCGCCACCTCCCGTGCGCTGCTCGCGGCCGAGCAGGTCGGCGGCGCTCAGCGCTGTCTGGACATGACCGTTGACTACGCGAAAAGCCGGATCCAGTTCGGCCGGCCTATCGGCGGCTTCCAGGCCGTCAAGCAGCGGCTCGCCGAAATGCTCGTCCAGGTTGAGACGGCCAGGTCCGCCGCCCGGGCCGCCGCGGACGCGGTTGCGGCGGACGCCGCGGAACTCGAGCACGTCGCGGCGATCGCCTCGCTCACCTGCGGCGATGCCTACAAGTGGGTCGCGGCGCAGACCATACAGCTGCACGGCGGCATGGGCTTCACCTGGGAGCACGACGCGCACCTGTACTTCAAGCGCGCCCGGGCCAGCGCCCTGCTGCTCGGCACGGCCAGCGAGCTGACCGACCTGCTCGCGCAGCAGCTGGCGGCCATGGTCCAGTGACATCGAACGCTCTGACGCGGGCACTGCGAGACTGGCGACCCGGGACGCTCGAGCTGACACGCCGCGTTGATCCGTGGTCGGCCGAGGCGTTCGCGGACCTGATCGGCGCGCCGGACCCGGCGAGTGCGGCCGTGGCCAGCCTCCCTCCGCTGTGGCACTGGTTCACGCTCGTCGACCATCCGGCCCAGTCGGAGATCGGCGCGGACGGCCACCCTATGACAGGGCCGCTGCTCCCGCCGATTCCGCGGCGCCGCCGGATGTTCGCTGGCGGCCGGCTGCGGCTTGACGCGCCAATCCCGCTGGGCGCGCTGCTGTCAAGCCGGTCTGCCGTCGCCGCCGTTTCTGTGAAGTCCGGGCGCAGCGGTGATCTGGCCTTCGTCACGGTGCGCCACGAACTCGCCGTGGACGGCACTACGGTTGGCGTCGAGGAGCAGGACATCCTCTACCGTTGCGCCGACGAGGGTGCCGTGCCTGGCCAGCAGCCATTGCCGTCGACAGGCTTCCCCGAGCCGGCCGGTGAGTGGCGTGCCGAGCTCGCGGTCGACCCGAGCCTGCTGTTCCGGTTCAGCGCCCTCACCTACAACGCGCACCGCATCCACTACGACCTGCCCTATGCGACCGGAGTCGAAGGGTATCCGGGGCTTGTCGTGCACGGTCCGCTGCTCGCCCTCCTCGCGCTCGAACTGCCGCGCACGCATGCCCCGGAGCGGGTGGTCCGCGGCTTCGACTACCGGCTGGTCCGCCCGGCCTTCGCGCGTGCCCGGATCGTGAGCGCGGGCCGCCCGGACGGCGAAACGACCGAGGTTGCCGTCGCCGCCCAGGGTGCCGAGCCGTCACTCACCGGCACGATCTCCTTCAGGACCGATAAGTGACGGTACTGACCGGCCAGCAGGCGGTCGTCGTCGGCAGCGGGAGCCCGCTAGCTTCCCAGCCTGACGGGTTGCCGTGCGGGCAGCATCTCCATCTCACCCAGCAGGTTGGCCGTGATACCCGTCCGGCTGCTCGACGCAAGAGTGCTCTGGCGGGCCGCCGTCAGATGACGCGCGGACAGCGCGCCAGCGCGCTCCTCGTTGCCAGCCTCGATCGCGGCAAGGACCTTTTCGTGATCCCGGATCGCCGCCCGCCGCGTCTTACTGGCCATCGGCGAGTCCGGCGGGAATTCCCTCACCTCAACTTCATCCCATACCGATGACTCGTGCGCCGACCAGATGGCCTCAAGAGAGCCGACGACGACGATCATCGTTTCATTGCCGCACTTGGCCACGAGAGTTTCGTGAAAAAGCCGGGCATTGTTGTTGTAGCTGCCAACCTCGTCGAACTGGGCCCATTGCGTCTCGATGACTGCGCGCAAGTCGGGCACCACCTCGGTAAGCCTGTCGGGCCGGGCCGCGCACATGCGCGCGCAAATCGGCTCAATCTGGAGCAAGGCCTCGCTGACATCATTAAGGGTCGCGCCTCGCGACTGCAGCACCATGCTTGTTATCTGCGCGGCTCGCTCGGGCGTGGGCAGATGGACGACGGCTCCGCCGACATTTCCGCGCCTGACCGTGATGAGACCATCGGTTTCCAGAATTCGCATCGCTTCCCGCACGGCCGGCATGCTCGCCCGGAATTGTTTAAGCAGATCCTCCAGTTTCGGCAGCAAGTCACCCTCTTTGAGCCGACCGCTGAGTATGTCGTCCCGCAGGCTGCCGGCGATGATCTCGGCAATGCGCGGCTGGCGTAGCTGACGCAAGTAGTGCCCCTTCAGTTCGAAGCGCGCCCGATGACTCAGGCGCGCCTCTGTGCTTATGTGTTTATTCTTAGCAATGATAGCGCGGATATCATGCTCATCGCGGCAAGGGGCGGGCGCCGTCCCCCGGTTTCAGCAAGACAACCCCCCTCCCCAGGTGCCCTCCCCAGCTGATCCCTCCCCAGTTGCCCCTCCCCAGGTGCTCCCACCCCAGTTGACCTCCCCAGCTGACCTCCCCCAGTTACCCCTCCAGTGGCCTCGAGTTGTGATCTCTATTATAGTAATGATAGATATCTCATGCTTCATGGGAATGGGGATCATGTGAGCTTCTCTGGACCGGTGAGCGAGTCGGCCCCGGCCGCGCCTAGCCTGATCAGCCTGCTGCTCGGCCTTCCGTACCACGCGGATGATGTGGTGATCGCCTCCGATGGCGGCCAGCTCAGCCTGGGCGAATTGACGGCCCGGGTCGAGGAGCTCGCCGGCGTGTTGCGCACCGCAGGCGTCCGGCCGGGGCTGCCGGTCGGCAACCTTGTCGCCCCCGGCCCGTCAGCGGTAGTCGCCATGTTCGCCGCGTGGTCGGTCGGTGCCGTCTACGTCCCCATCAACCGCCGCTACACCGCGGCCGAGGTCCGCGCGCTCTCCGCAGAGACGCCGCTCGCCCTGGTGATCGGCGAGCGGGCCGACCTCACGGACCACGATCTGGGAACCGGCGCGGTCGAGCACAACTACGAGGGCCGCGCCGCGTCCGTCGTCGCCACGGCTGACACGAATGTCCCGGCATTTGACCCCGGCATCGCGCTGGTCCTGCGCACTTCAGGCACCACTGGGCGGCCGAAGGCCGTGCTGCTCCGCCACGCCACCACAATCGTGTCGCTGGATGCGAGCCTGGAGAAGCTGCGCGGCCGGAAGCACTCGGGGACGAGCCGGGGCCAGCAGGCCGCGGCGGGCGCGCGCCCACGGAAGAACATGATCCCCGTCTCGCTCGCCTTGTGGGCCGGCATCTACACCGTCCTGTTCAGCTTCCGGGCCGGCTTTGGCGTGGTGCTGCTCGACCGCTTCACCACCGGCGGGTTCGCCCGCGCCGTGCGCGAGCACCACATCATGTCAACGGTGCTGGCACCGGCGATGATCACGATGCTCGCCGATGACAACGACGTCGACGACCTGTCCCCGCTCCGGCTGGTCCGCTCCATCACCGCGCCGCTGTCCCCGCCCATCGCCCGGCAGTTCCACGAGCGGTTCGGCGCCTTCGTGCTCAACTCCTACGGGCAGACCGAGCTAGGCGGCGAGGTCGTCGGCTGGACCAACAGGGATGTCCAGGAGTTCGGAGAGTCCAAGCTCGGCGCCGCCGGACGCCCGTACGAGCATGTCGATCTGCGGATCCGCCGACCCGACGGGACGGACGCGGACACCGGCGAGTTCGGCGAGATCGTCGTCCGGTCGCCGTACCGCATGGAAGGCTATGCACAAGGCGGCGGGAGCGGCGAGATCGGCACCTCGGACGACGACCGTTTCGTGGACGGCTACCTGCGCACCGGGGACGTCGGCCGGATGGACGGCGACGGCTTCCTATGGGTGCGGGGCCGGGTCAGTGACATGATCAACCGCGGCGGCCTCAAGGTCTTCCCGGACGAGGTCGAAGAGGTGCTGCGGGCCCACCTGAGGGTGCGGGACGCCGGCGTGGCCGCCGTCCCTGACCGTCGGCTCGGCGAGGTGCCGTACGCCTGGGTGACCGGCGCCCCCGACCTCGACTCGAGCGAGCTCGCGGCCTGGTGCCGGGAACGCCTGGTTCCGTACAAGGTGCCGGTGGGCTTCACTGTGGTAGACGAGCTGCCGCGCTCAGAGATCGGCAAGCTCCTGCGCCGTGAACTCTTGGCCCGCTACCCCGGCACCCCCGAGGAGTGAGTGAGGGGTTCGGCTGTGCACAGCACCAGGGTCACTACGATCAGCCCGTGCAAACCTACGCCGATGCCAAGGTCCTGATCGATGATCCCCAGGTACTAGCCCGCCGGATCGCTGAAACTGGTGAGCCGCTGGTCGATATCAGCGCCTACTCAACGCTGGCAATCGACCGGACCAGGGCGCGCGTACAACAGCTATCGGGCAATCCTTTTCAAGTCCGTTCGGGCGTGGCCGAGCGGCTCGTTCGCGCCCAGGCATACCTCCCGGACGGATACCAGCTCCAGATCAAGGAGGGCTGGCGCCCCATCTGGGTCCAGGAGCGCCTGTGGCAAAAGAGCCTGGACGAACTAATAGCCAGCCGACCCGACCTCACCGGCCAGGACCTGATCCGGGAAAACACCAGGTTCACTGCCCCGCCAGACAATGCACCACCACATAGCACCGGCGGCGCCGTTGACCTCGTCCTGCTCTACCACGACGAGTACGCGGACATGGGCTGGGGATTCAACCAACCCGGCGAAGGCTCCCGCACCGGTTATCCCGTTCCCGGGCCCGCTCGACGTAACCGCGACCTTCTCGCAGCCGCCTTGGACGCGGCCGGATTCATCAACTACCCGGCCGAGTGGTGGCACTGGTCCTACGGCGACCGATACTGGGCCTTCCAAACTTCTCGCGAAACAGCGCTATACGGGCCCCGGTGACCGCTCGTCAGGATCCTGAACGAACCGGTGTATGTAGTTCCTCCCGCATGCCGCCGCCTGCCCGCGGCCTTATCTCCGCTGACGTCGACAGGTTTGCCCGTCGATGGCATGGACCAGAATTGTCAGGCTGCCGGACATCTCATCGAAGCAACGAAACCTTGACTTGACCAGACTAGACCATATGTCTAGAATGATCTCATGACAGCAAGCGTCAACGTCTACGAAGCCAAGACCCACCTGTCGCAGTTGCTGGATCGTGCCGCGGCGGGCGAAGAGATCGTGATCGCGCGCGCCGGTCGGCCGATCGCACGACTCGTTGCGCTAAGCGATGCTCCCTCGCGGCGCCGCAGTCCGGGCGCATGGCGAGGCCAGGTCAGCATTGCCGATGACTTCGACGAACTGCCGGCCGAAATGGACGCGGCGTTCCGCGGTGAGCGTCCGTGAGGCTGTTGCTCGATACGCACGCGTTGTTGTGGTGGCTGGCGGATGAGGGTCTCAATGATCAGGCGCGGGATGCAATTGCTGATCCGGTGAATCTGGTCATGGTGTCCGCAGCGAGCGCTTGGGAGATCTCGATCAAGAAGGCACTGGGTAAGCTCTCCGCCCCTGATGACCTTGAACGGCAACTTGACGAGAGCGGATTCGTTCCGCTGGCCATCAGCGTCGCGCATGGGATCGCGGCAGGCCAGTTGCCGCGACATCACGATGATCCATTCGACCGCATGCTGATCGCCCAGGCATATGCAGAGGGATTGACGATAGTCACGCGCGACAAGCGTTTCGCCGACTACAACGTAGCGTTGCTGCCGACCTGACAATGTAGGTCCACGGCGCGGAGCCCCAACCGACGCCGCGCGAGATCGATTTCGTGTGGCATTTATGTGACACGACGACTAACCAGCCCCATTGCGGTCCGTCAGTGGAACACACCGAAAGCCTGGCTCGACGTCACCGCACCGTCCGCGAGGCCGTCGATGCCGCCCGCCCCGGCACCCGGCACCCCAAACCCTGCCCCAACATCATCGGCTTCTGACTACCTCCACGTCTAGGAGGGTGCTCGTGAGGTCCGGGTTCTCGACGTGCGTTGTGGCCCAGGCCTGGCAGCGTGACCGTGGGGACGCCCAGCCGGGTGAGCTGCTCGTCCGTGCTCATGGCGTCGTGCTCGCCGCGGGCCAGGGTTACCGGGGGCTGGGATCGTGCCAGCAGTTGCGGCATATCGGGTGCCCGACGGCGAACGCGCCCGGATCCATGGCAGCCGCCATCGGCCGTCCTGCTCCCGCAGGCCGGCGTTCACGGCTGGTTGGGCGGCGGTCAGCAGTCCGCTCAGGCCCGAGATGCGCAGGTAGCGGGCCGCCGCCTCGTCACGCGAGGCGAACCAGACCGGTGAGCGGTGCGCCAGGGCTCACGCACGGTCCAGCTCGTCTTCGCCCCAGGCGACTTTGATCCCCAGGCCGATGACCGCCCGCACCGGCACGTCGAACCCGCCGCCGGCCAGGGCCAGGCCGGCCACCCGCCCAGCGAGTGTCCCAGGACGACGGTGTGGGCATCGGTCCCCACGGTGTCCGCGACCGCGGCGGCCAGGGACTCGAACGTGTAGCTCGATAGCGGCGGCGAACCGCCGTGACCGGGCAGGTCCGGCGCCAGCCAGCGCCCTGGCCAGCGCCGGGCCAGCAACGGCCGCCACCCCTGCCACACGTCGCCGATCGCGCCGAGACCGTGCAACAGCAGGAGCACGGGCTCCCGCTGCCGCCCTGGTTAACCTGCGGGCCGGCCTGCATACCCCGCAGTGTGCCACAGCCCTATCCCCGATCACCTCGCCCGGCCCTTGCCGACGGGCACCTAGAAATCCAATCGGTCCACTCCCGACATCGCGCCGGAATTCTGGACGGGATTCCGCGCAAACCTTGCCCGGCCGGGAGCCGTGAATACCATAAGCGGAAGCGTGCAGACCGCGTATTCAACCGAGGAGCAGCCGATGCCGCAAGCGCCAGCACAGCGGGATACCGGCAAGTCACCGGATGTTGCCGCGCTCGTCAGGTTGCATCACCGGCGGCGCGGGTGGGCCTGGGTGGCGATAGGCAGCGTGATCGGCCTCGCGGTGTACCTGGGGATCGACCTAAACCTCTTCGAGAACCTCACTGGGACGTCGGAAACCCTCAACCTTATCCCAGTTTTCGTGCTGCTCGCTCTGGTTCTGGCCGGGCTAGTTGTCGTAATCGTCGATACAGCACGCATTCGGCGCGCCGATGCGGCCGTTCGGGTGAGCGCGAAGGGCAGCGTTTCGCATTACCCGTTGTATGCCCACGCGCATCGTTATCCGCCGCGCCACCATGGCAGTTGGGTGTTCGCCATCGCTATGCTCGTCGCGATGACTGGTATAGCCGTGTTCATCCTGCCCGCCGAAGTGAACTCGTGGGCATATGTGGCGGGCGCGGAGAGCCAGGACACCTTCAACCCGGTGTCGTATAGTCAGTTCTGCCTTGCCATAACCCGGCGCGGCGGCTGCCACGTGGTGACAGAAGGCTACCTTTCCAAAAGCCGCGCGGACGTCACCTGGGGCACCCAGGTGCCACTCGGCCAGCCGATCCGTGTTGGCGACCCGCTCTGGGCCTGGGGCAGCGGGCGGACTCTCATCAGTGCCGACAGCACGGCGATCGAAACGATCGTGGCGGGCCTGTTCTTCGATGGGGTAGCGCTCCTGCTGGTGTATGCCCTTGTCGTGATAGTGCGCCACACGCCGAGGCGAAACCAGCGGGTGTCCGTGCCCGCTGGCGCGGCATCGGGCAGCGTCCGTCGAACGCAGCATCCCAATCGCGCTAACCAGGGAAGCGGCGTTCGGCGCCGTGCAGGCCGCGGGCGAGTTCGGCGCTGACCAAGCGGTAATCTCATGATCTCGAAAATTATATGCACCAATAGCTGCCAAATGCTTACCTGATAAAAATGTTTACGCGATCCCGCGTCCTGACCCAAGGATCCGCCGTGCCCGTCGCTGTCACCACGAGAAAGGTTCACTGTCCGGGCTATGTGCCTTGTTCTGCTACCGAGGCTCTGTCGCGGTCTGCAGCATGGCGGTGATGGCATCGACCGTATCGAGCTGCCCTGATGCGACGCTGATCACCAGATCGTAGACCGCGTCGTTGGTGAGGGTGAGGCGGCGGCCGTTGAGGCCGTAGAAGGCGATGACCGCGGCGAGCGCGAGTCGCTTGTTGCCGTCGATGAGGGCGTGGTTGCGGGCGATGGAGTGCAGCAGGGCGGCGGCCTTGGCGTCCAGGCTCGGGTAGGCGTCCTTACCGAACGCGGTGGCCTTAGGACGGGCGAGGGCAGCTTCGAGCAGCCCGTAGTCGCGGACGGCATAGCCGGGGCCGAGGGTCCGGTCGGCTACGCGCAAGAGCTCGGGCAGTGTTAGGTAGATCACTGCCCGAGGCGCTTCAGGGCCTCGGCGTAGCGGGGCAGCTCCTCGTCGAGCACCTGGTCGAGGAGGTCGGCCCGGCTGTGGTTCTCCACGTACTCGCGGATCGCCTGCCTGGCGACCTCCTGCATGGAGCGGTGCTCGAGCTCGGCGCGGCGGCGCAGCGCCTCGGTCTCGCCGTCTGCCAGCCGCAATGTCATCGCCATGCCTAGATGGTATCATTGGTGATACCGCGACGCGAATGGGTGTTTCGTGTACTTCCTGCGTGGCGGACGCATTACCTGAACAGTGTCTTCGCCGTAGACTCCGCGCGAACTCCCGCCGAATGCCTCAAGCCGCTGCCTGGACATGCTCCATCGAGGGGCGGCCAGTGGCAGGAGTATCGCCGAGATGGGCGCGATTGCTTGTCTGGCCGCTGTTCGGTCTGCGGGTCTGCCGCGGTTCGCGGCGGAAGGCGACCGGGCAGGCGAGGTGGGGCACCGGGGTTTGGATAAGCGCCAGCCGCGGTGACAGAGTGGGACGGCGAGGGCCGGTGATGAACGTTGCGGCGAGCACCGCGGCGCAGGCGAACGCTGCCGCGCAGATCCAGCTGATCTCAACGAAGCTGGACCGGAACTGCACCGGGTCGGCGTAGACCGCACCGGTAAGGCCGGTGAGAGGCGGCAGCGCGGCGATCCAGAGCAGGCCCGCGACCCGCGCCACGGCGTTGTTCACTCCGGAGGCCAGACCGGCCAGGGAGTCCGGGGCGGAGTTCATCGCGGTGGCAGTCAGGGGTGGCACGAGAGACGCCAGGCCAAGGCCGAACAGCACGGCCACCGGCAATACGGCCGTCCAGTAGCCAGCCTGGGAGCCGATGCGCACGGCGAGGATGGACGCCGCCGCGCACAACAGGGAGCCCGCCACTAGTTGCGGCCGGGGGCCGATCTTCTGAGCCAGCCGGCCGCTGGAACCCGACAGCAGCAAGGTCACGACGGTGACCGGAACCAGTGCCGAGCCCGCCACCACCGGGCTATAGCCGGCGATGATCTCCAGGGCGGGGATAAAGACGAACGCGAAGCCGCCGAGGGCGCCGTTGATGACGAAGGTGACGGCATTGGCGGCGCGGAACTGCGCCGGGCGGAAGATCGCCGGCGGGAGCATGGGATGGCTCCGCCGCCGTTCAGTGACGACGAAGGCGGCCGAGGACAAGAGGGCCAGTACCGCGGCAGCGGCGAACTCCGGCGATCTGACACCCCCGCCAGGCAGCACGATGATCGCGTAGGTGATCGTGGCCAGTGCGACGACGCCGGCCAGCGCGCCGGGCCAGTCGGCGCCCCCGGACGCCGACGTGTCCCGGGACTCGGGGACGTGTCGCAGCGTCATCCACGCGACCGCCGCGGCGACCGGGACGTTGATCAGGAAGATCCACCGCCAGCTGCCAGTTTCCAGCAGCCACCCGCCGAGGAAGGGCGCGACCGCGGCGGACACCCCGCTAAATCCGGCCCATGTCCCGATCGCGCGCGAGCGATCGCTGGGCTGGAAGGCCGCCTCAATGATCGCCAGGCTGGCCGGTGTCATCAGCGCGCCTCCGATACCCTGCACGGCCCGCGCCGTTATGAGCCAACCAATGCTGGGCGCGGCCGCGCACAGCACCGACGCCAGGGTGAACCAGCTCAGCCCGACCAGGAACACCCGCCGCCGCCCCCAGCGATCGCTCAGGGAGCCGGCTAGCAGAATCAGCGAGGCCAGGGTCAGCGTGTAACTCGTGACGGTCCATTGCAGGTCCTGGAATCCGACGTGCAGGTTCCGTCCGATCGCTGGCAGCGCGACGGCGACTACGGTGGAATCGATCCCTGCCACCGACGAGCCCAATACCATCGCCGCGACCACCCACCGGCCTTGCGCGGAGCGGTAGCTGAGCAGTTCGCGCGGGCCGGAGCCGTCAGCCGGGCTCGGTTCGCCCGGCCGAGCCCCCATATCTGGTGTCACTGGCCGGACCTCCATGTGGGTCCAGGCGACCACTCACTTTCCCGGCGGGGGCCTACCTCGCTCACGATCGCCAGCCCGTCCGGATAGGGGTACAGCGCCTCGCGGATGAGCGCCCCGAAAACGGATGACATGGCGTTTCTCCTTCCGGTCATGAACGGACCTGATCGTTCGGAGCGTATTCAGTTTCACCGCCAGGACAGTGAGAGGTCGTCACCAGATTCCGGTGATCTGGCCGCGGACGATCGACCAGCGTACCGACCTGCTGGCGGGCGCCACCATCACCCTCACCGACGCCCCCCACCGCCGCCGCCCGTCCGACTCCCGCTCGGCCGCCTAACGGCCCCCCCTGCCGACTCCCATCCCGCCGCCTGACCCGCCGCCGGAGACTGCCCTAAGGTAACCACCACCCCCGCCAGTAACACCGTTCCCGCACCCCGCGCCCCCCGGCGTCGCTGCTCAGACAGCGCGGAAGATCCTCCGCCCCCCCGGGCGGAGGATCTTCCGCCATAATCTCCCTGTCCGGAATGCCTCAATCCCGAATTCAGGCAATTCGTGACATATCGCTGCGTCTAGGGCGTCTAGGGCGCGCGGAAGACGCATCCGCATCCGGGCGTCCTTGCATTTGTGGTTCGCCGTGGTTCGCGTTCACAATCACCGGGATCCGGTGACGACGGTTCACCGGGCCAGAACCGGCGGAGTTGCTGCACGGACTAGGAGCCCTGGAAGGCAGGTTTCTGCTTCGTCAGGAACGCCCGCACAGCATTGGCATGGTCGGCGGTCGTGCCTAGCCGGCGCTGTGCGGCAGCTTCGGCCGCGAGCGAGTCGGCTAGCGGACGCGACGCACCGTCACAGAGCAACCGCTTGGTCTCCGCATAGGCCGCGGTCGGCCCGGCGGCCAGCTCGGCGGCCAGTGCGGCTGCCGTCGCGCGGACCGTAGCGGCGGGCACCAGCTCGAACGGCAGCCCCCAGGAGACCGCCTGTTCGGCGCTGAACGTCGTCGGCCGCAGCAGCAGCGCCCGGGCGCGCTGCATCCCGACGGCCGCCGGGAGCGTCACCGAGAGCCCGGAATCGCAGGTCAGGCCGATGCCGGTGAACGCGGTGCCGAGCGTCGCACCCTCGGCCATGATCACGAAGTCGCACGCGAGCACGAAACCGAGGCCGGCGCCGACGCAGGTCCCGTTGACGGCGGCCACGACGGGCTTCGGCATGGTCGTGAGCGTGGCGACGATGGGGTTGTAGTGCTCCCGCACCGTGTCGAGCGCCGTCGCCGGGTCCTTGTCGAGGGCCGCGGCGTGCTCGGCCAGGTCCTGGCCGACGCAAAAGGCCCGGCCGGTCCCGGCCAGCACCACAGCGCGCACCTGATCGTCGGCCGCGACTTCGAGCAGGGAGTTGAGCAGACCCTCCTTCACGGTCAGGCTTAGAGCCGGGCCGGGCAGGATGACGGAGGCGACGGCCCCGTCCCGTTCGACGGTCACGCTAGTCACGGGGCTCACACCCGCTCGAGCAACATGGCGGTGCCCTGGCCGACGCCGACGCACATGGTGGCAAGACCCCGGCGACCGCCGGACCGCTCGAGACGCCCGAGCAGCGTCACCAGAAGCCGGGTGCCAGAGCAGCCGAGCGGGTGCCCGAGCGCGATCGCACCACCATCGGCGTTGACGATCTCCTGATTCAGCCCGAGGTCCCGGATACAAGCAAGCGACTGGGAGGCGAACGCCTCGTTGAGCTCGATCGCGTCCAGCTCATCGACCGACCAGCCGGCGCGCGTGAGCACCTTGCGGGTCGCCGGGACCGGGCCGATGCCCATGATCTCCGGGCGGACCCCGGCGCTCGCCGCGGCGACGATCCTGGCCCGCGGTGTCAGGCCATGCTCGGCGACGTACCGCTCGCTGGCCACGACCACGGCGGCGGCGCCGTCGTTGAGCGCGCTGGAGTTCCCGGCGGTGACGAGGCCGCCGGGCCCGTTGACGGGGCGGAGCGCGGCGAGCCGCTCCAGGCTCGTGTCCGGCCTGGGCCCTTCGTCGGTGCTGACCTCGCCCACCGGGATGATCTCGGCGGAGAACCGGCCGTTCTTGATGGCGTCCAGTGCCCGCTCGTGGGACCGGAAGGCGAAGACGTCGAGTTCCTCGCGGGTCAGCGCCCACTGCTGCGCGACCCGTTCCGCGGTCTGCGGCATCGACAGCGTGGTGTCGGCATCAAAGCGGGGATTGGTGAACCGCCAGCCGATCGAGGTGTCGAACGCCGCACCCGGCTTCGCCCACGCCTTGCTCGGTTTCTCCATCACCCAGGGCGCACGGGTCATGGACTCCACGCCTCCGGCGATGACTAGGTCCGCGTCACCGGCCGCGATCATCTGCCGCGCCGTCGCCACCGCGGTCATCCCGGAGGCACACAGCCGGTTTACCGTGTAGCCGGGCACCGTGTCGGGGAAGCCAGCGAGCAGGGTGGCCATCCGGGCGACGTTCCTGTTGTCCTCGCCTGCCTGGTTGGCCGCGCCGAACACGACCTCGTCGATCGTGGCGGGGTCGACCCCGGCCCGGCCGACGGCCTGGCCGATCACGAGCGCCGCGAGGTCGTCCGGGCGGGTGCTGGCGAGCGTCCCGCCGTACCGGCCGATGGGCGTGCGCACACCCGCGATGATGAACGATTCCATCTGTACTCGCTCCCTCACTGTTCGCCGTGCGACGTCATATTATTGACCGAACGTTCGGCAGTTATCTAGCCCGGGAGACCCATGTCACAGCCCGCAGGCCAGTCCGGTCCCGTCGAGACGATGTTCGCCTCCGACGATGCCTCGCGAATGTTCGGTATCGAGCTGCTTGACTACGGGCCGGGCTGGGCGCGAGCGCGGCTGACGGTCAGGGACGAGATGCTGAACGGGCACGGCATCTGCCACGGGGGCGTGATCTTCGCCCTCGCCGACACGGCCTTCGCCTGCGCCTGCAACAGCTGGGGCCCGGTCACCGTGGCGGCGGGCGCCGACATCGTCTTCGTCGCGCCGGCCCGCGGCGGCGACACCCTCACCGCCGAGGGCCGGGTGCGCGCTCGCTACGGACGCAACGGCGTCTACGACGTGACCGTCACCCGAGGCGGTGAGCTCGTCGCCGAGTTCCGGGGTCGCAGCCACGAACGGCGGGAGCGACGCTCCGCGTTACCCGCGAAATCGCGTTACCTCCGCACGCGCAGGCCGTCGAACGCGATGGCGCATACCGCGTCCGCCAGTGCGCTCGGCGAAGTCGACGAGGCAGGCCGGTACCACTCGACGATCGAGTTCACCGTCCCGAATAGCAGCCGCGCGGCGAGCTTCGGGTCGATGTCCGGCCGGATGTCCCCGTCTCGCTCGGCTTCCTCAACCAGGCTCGCGACCAGGGCGTCGAACGCCCTGCGCCGGGCGAGTGCCGCCCGCTCGACATCGGTATTGCCACGGACGCGCAGCAGCAGCGTGACGTACGGGAGCCGCGCGGCAAGCACGCCCACGGCGTCGCGCACGAGCCGCTCGAGCCGCTCGATCGCCGGTGCGTCGAGCGCCCGCGCGAGGTCGGCCGCCTCCCATAGTCCGTCAAGCGCGCGGTCGAGCGCCAGCCGGAGCAGCTCTTCCTTGCCTGACACGTGGTGGTAGATCCCGGACTTGGCGATGCCAAGGCGTTTCGACAGGTCCTCCATGCTCGCCCCGTCGTAGCCGCGTTCGTTGAAGACCTCGACCGCCACCCGAAGCACCGCCTCTAGGTCGTAGCCGGGCCGCCCGCGGCGGCGCGGCGCCGGATCGACAGTGGTGACCGTCACCTGCTCCGGCACGGCGCGAGACCTCCTGGTTCGATGCTGAATGGTCAAGATTACCCTTCCCGGCAGCAGGGACGATTCCTACCAGAGGCATCTGGTCAAGCCCCCAGTGATAGAGTAAATTACCGAACGACCGGTATGTAAAGAGCCGAAGCCAACGGGAGAGCGCTCATGGCGGTAGTCCGCAGCTACATCGCAGGCCACTGGTTCGCACCGGACAGCGGCACCCCGGTCTACGACGCGGTCACCGCAGAGCCGGTGGCCGAGGTCTCCTCCGCCGGCATCGACTTCGACGCCGCTCTCCGCCACGGTAGGGAGGCAGGCGGCCCCGCGCTGCGCGCGCTGACCTTCCACGAGCGCGCGGAGCTAGCCAAGGCGATCGGCCCGCTGCTGCGCGAGCACCGCGAGGAGCTGTACGCGCTCTCGTACCGCACCGGCGCGACGCTGCAAGATTCGAAGTTCGACATCGACGGCGGCATCGGCGTGCTGCTCAGCTACGCGAGCAAGGCCAAGCGCGAGCTGCCGAACGAGCGATTCGCCGTCGAAGGTCCCGCGGAGCAGCTGGGTAAACAAGGCGGCTTCCTCGGCCAGCACCTGCTCACCCCGCGGCACGGCGTGGCGGTGCAGGTCAACGCCTTCAACTTCCCCGTCTGGGGCCCGCTGGAAAAGCTGGCGCCCGCGCTCATCGCCGGCGTACCGAGCCTCATCAAGCCGGCTTCGCAGACCGGCTACCTCACCGCACTGCTCGTGGAGCTGATCGTCGACGCGAAGCTGCTGCCGGACGGCGCCCTTCAGCTGGTCAGCGGCGGCGCGGGCGACCTCCTCGATCACCTCACCGAGCAGGACCTGCTCAGCTTCACCGGGTCCGCGAGCACCGCGAACCGGCTGCGCAGTCACCCGAATGTCGTCGCCAGATCGGTAAGGTTCAACGCCGAGGCCGACTCGCTGAACATGTCGGTCCTCGGCCCCGACGCCGCCCCTGGCACACCGGCGTTCGAGCGGTACGTGAAACAGCTGGTCACCGAGATGACCGTCAAGGCCGGGCAGAAGTGCACCGCGATCCGCCGCGCCTTCGTCCCCGCCGACCGGGTCGATCAGGTGGCCGAGGCCGTCCGCGAGCGGCTCGCCCGGGTCATCGTCGGCAACCCGGCCGACCCGGCCACCACGATGGGCGCGCTCGCCAGCCTGGACCAGCGCGATGAGGTCCGCCGCTCGCTCAAGGCACTCGAAGACGCCGCCACGATCGTCTTCGGTGACCCCGAGCACGTCGAGGTGGCCGGCGCCGACGCCGAGCGCGGTGCGTTCATCTCCCCGATCCTGCTGCAGGCGTCCGACGCCAGGCGCCCCGAATTGCACGAGGTCGAGGCGTTCGGCCCGGTCAGCGCCCTGATCGGCTACGCGAGCACACAAGACGTCATCGAGCTGGCCGCACTCGGCAAGGGCAGCCTGGCGGGCTCGGTGGTCACCGAGGACCAGGACTTCGCCCGCGACATCGTGCTCGGCACGGCCCCGTGGCACGGCCGCATCCTCGTCCTGGACTCCGATGACGCCGCCGAGTCCACCGGCCACGGCTCCCCGCTGCCGATGCTCGTGCACGGCGGGCCAGGCCGGGCCGGCGGCGGCGAGGAGATGGGCGGCATGCGCGGCGTGTACCACCACCTGCAGCGCACCGCCGTCCAGGCCAGCCCGCGCATGCTCCAGGCCGTCACGGGCCGCTGGGTCAAGGGCGCGCCCCGCAACCTCGACGACGCTCACCCGTTCACGAAGCCGCTGCGCCGCCTGCGCGTCGGCGACACCATTCACGCGGGCCCGCGCACGGTCACCCTCGACGACATCCAGCACTTCGCGGAGTTCACCGGCGACACGTTCTACGCTCACACGGACGAGGAAGCGGCCGCTAAGAACCCGTTCTTCGGTGGCCGCGTCGCGCACGGCTACCTGGTCGTGTCGCTGGCCGCCGGGCTGTTCGTGCAGCCTGACTTCGGGCCCGTGCTCGCGAACTACGGCATCGACAGCCTCCGCTTCCTGACACCGGTCAAGCCGGGCGACGAGATCTCGGTGACCCTCACCTGCAAGCAGATAAGCCCCAGGCCCGGCGACTACGGTGAGGTCCGCTGGGACGCGGAGATAACGAACCAGGAGAGCGCCGTAGTGGCCACCTACGACGTGCTCACCATGGTCGCCAAGGAGTGGGCCGCATGACCGAGCAGGACCTGGAAGCTCATTTCGAGGAGACGATCGCCAGGGACCGCCGGATCGAGCCGCGCGACTGGATACCGGACAAGTACCGGGCGACGGTGATCCGGCAGATCGCGCAGCACGCGCACTCGGAGATCATCGGCATGCAGCCGGAGGGCAACTGGATCACCCGCGCCCCGTCGCTGCGCCGCAAGGCGATCCTGCTCGCCAAGGTGCAGGACGAGGCCGGCCACGGGATGTACCTGTACAGCGCGGCCGAGACGCTGGGAGCGGACCGCGCCGACCTGACGGACAAGCTCATCTCCGGCCGCCAGAAGTACTCCTCGATCTTCAACTACCCCACGCTCAGCTACGCCGACGTCGGCGTTATCGGCTGGCTGGTAGACGGGGCCGCGATCTGCAACCAGGTGCCGTTGTGCCGGTCGTCCTACGGCCCGTACGCGCGCGCGATGATCCGCATCTGCAAGGAGGAGTCGTTCCACCAGCGCCAGGGGTATGAGCTGCTGATGACGATGATGCGCGGCAGCGAGGCGCAGCGGGACATGGTGCAGGACGCGACCAACCGCTTCTGGTGGCCGTCGCTGATGATGTTCGGCCCGCCCGACGCCGCCTCGCCGAACACCGAACAGTCGATGCGCTGGGGCATCAAGCGGCACACCAACGACGAGCTGCGCCAGCGGTTCGTCGACATGACGGTCCCGCAGGCGGACCGGCTCGGCGTCACCTTCCCCGACCCGGAGCTGCGCTGGAACGAAGTGCGCGGCCACTATGACTTCGGCGCCGTCGACTGGGACGAGTTCAAGGCCGTCGTGTCGGGCAACGGGCCGTGCAACGCGCAGCGCATTGCCAAGCGCGAGGCGGCCCACGCCGACGGCGCGTGGGTCCGCGAGGCCGCCGTGGCGCACGCGGCCAAACGCCAAGGTCAAGATCATCAGACAGCTGAGTCCGAACGAATGCGGCTTACCGCGGAGGCGACCCATGACTGACCCGGGCTGGCCGCTGTATGAGGTGTTCCTGCGCGGTAAGCGCGGGCTGAACCACGTGCACGTCGGCAGCCTGCACGCCGCCGACCCGGAGATGGCCCTGCACCACGCGCGCGACCTGTACACCCGCCGCAACGAGGGCGTCAGCATCTGGGTGGTCAGGGCGTCGGACATCACCGCGTCAAGCCCGGACGAGAAGGACCCCTTCTTCAAGCCGTCCGGCGACAAGGTGTACCGCCACCCGACGTTCTACGACATCCCCGACGACGTCCCGCATATGTAAGGCGGCGGCCGACATGAGCACCGACCACGACAATCCGTACGACCTCCTCGCCGAGGATCACGACGAAGGTCAGCGCTGGGCGTTCGGCACCGGATTCACCGATCCTCTCGAGGGCATCGACACGTCCGTTCCCGACAGCCTTGACGCCGGAGCGCTGGCCCGCTACAGCCTCGCCCTGGGGGACGACGCGCTGATCTACAGCCACCGGCTCCAGCAGTGGGTGGCCGGCCTGCCGGAGCTTGAGGAAGAGACGGCGGTGGCCAACATCGCGCTCGACCTGCTCGGCCAGGCACGCATGCTCCTCGCCCGGGCCGGCGGCATACTTGGCCAGACCGAGGACCAGATCGCGTTCTTCCGCGTGGAGAAGGAGTTCAGGAACGTCCGGCTCGCCGAGCACGCCGACCGCGACTTCGCCGAGCTCGTCGTCCGGCTGCTGATGTTCTCCACGTGGCGGCTCGCCCTGTTTGAGTCTCTGTCGTCCGCCGCCGACCCGGTGCTCGCCGCGATCGCCGCCAAAGGCGTCAACGAGCTCGCCTACCACCGCGACTACGCGGCGAGCTGGGTGGTCAGGCTCGGCGACGGCACAGACCTGTCGCACGCGAAGACGCAGGCGGCCCTCGACACCCTCTGGCCCTTGCTGGGTGAGCTGTTCCGGCCCGATCCCGACGCGCTCGCCGCCGTCGACCCCGGCGCGTTCGACGCGGTGCTCGACACCGTCTTCGCCACCGCCGGGCTCGACCGCCCAACTACCGCACCGCTAGCCTCGATCGCCGGCCGCACCGGCAGAGACGGCGTCCACACCGAGGCGATGGGCTACATCCTCGCCGAGCTCCAGTCCATCGCCCGCGCTCACCCGGACGCGACATGGTGACCGCGGCGTACGACATCGCCGCGGCTACTCCCGACCCTGAGCTGCCCATGCTGACGGTTGCGGACCTTGGCATCCTCCGTTCAGTAGATGACTCTCCTAGCGGGGGAGTGGTCGTGACGATCACCCCGACTTACAGCGGCTGCCCCGCGATGCGCGAGATCGCCGCCGACCTCAAGGCACGCCTCAGCCGGGCCGGGTTCGAGCGCGTCACCGTCGCGACCCAGCTGGCCCCGCCGTGGAGCACCGACTGGATCACCGCCGAAGGCCACCGCAAGCTCGCCGAAGCCGGCATCGCCCCGCCGTCGGCGGCACCGCGCCGGACCGGCCCGATCCCGCTGACGCTTGGTCGTCCCGCGTCTCCTCCCTGCCCGCGCTGCGGCTCGCCCGACACCCGACTCACGGCCCAGTTCAGCGCCACGGCCTGCAAATCGCTGCACCGCTGCGACGCGTGCGGCGAGCCCTTTGAAGCGGTGAAGGCCCTATGAGAACGGACTTTCACCGGCTCACCGTCAAGCGCGTCGAGCCGCTGACTGACGACTCCGCCGCTATCACGCTGACGGTGCCGCCCGACCTGACCGGCGAGTTCGCATTCGCCGCCGGGCAGAGCCTGACCGTCCGCCGCGGCGACGAACGGCGCACGTACTCGATCTGCGCGCGGGTCGGGTCAGCCCCGAGGATCGGCGTCCGCGAGGTCGCCGGCGGGGCGGTCTCCGGCTGGCTCGTGCGCACCCTCAAGGCGGGCGACACGCTCGAGGTCCAAGCGCCGGGCGGCACCTTCACCCCCGACCTGTCCGTGCCGGGGCGGCACGTCCTGATCGCCGCCGGCTCCGGCATCACCCCGATGATGTCGATCGCCGCGTCGGTCCTGGCCGCCGACGACAAGTCCACGGTCACGCTGCTCTACGGCAACCGCCGCAGCGACACGGTCATGTTCGCCGACGAGGTCGCCGACCTCAAGGACGCCTATCCGGCGCGGATGCAGATCGTTCACGTCCTGTCCCGCGAGCCGCAGGAGGTTGAGCTGCACAGCGGCCGGCTCGACGTCAGTCGGCTGACTGCGCTGCTGCCGGTGACCGTCGATGTGGCGGGTGTGGACCAGTGGTGGCTGTGCGGTCCCTTCGTCATGGTCACCGGCGCCATCGAGGTGCTGCGCGAACTGGGGGTGGACGCGAGCCGGATCCACCGCGAGCTGTTCTGGGTCGGCGACGAGCCGCCCGTCGAAGCGACCCACGAGGACGCCCCCGTCGGCGAGGGCGCCAGCCTGACCGTCATCCTCGACGGACGCAGCACCACGCTGCCCCTGCCGGCCGGTACCCCGGTCCTCGACGGCGCCCAGAAGGTCCGGCCCGACCTGCCGTTCGCCTGCAAGGGCGGCGTCTGCGGCACCTGCCGTGCGAAGATCGTCGCAGGCGAGGCGGCGATGCGCCGCAACTACGCCCTGGAGCAGCGCGAGCTCGACGCCGGCTACGTCCTGACGTGCCAGGCCCTGCCCCTGACCGGTGAGATCACGGTCGATTACGACGCCTAAGGAGACCGCATGGCCGCCGCCAGCCCCCCAGGCGAGCTTGAGCCCATTGAGACCGCCTCGGTTGACGAGCTACGCGCGCTGCAGCTAGACCGGCTGCGCTGGTCGCTGCGGCACGCCTACGACAACGTGCCCTACTACCGGAAGATGTTCGACGTCTCCGCGGTCCACCCCGACGACCTCAAGGACCTGGCCGACCTCGCGAAGTTCCCCTTCACCGATAAGGCGTCCTTGCGCGACAACTACCCGTTCGGCATGTTCGCGGTGCCCCGTGAGCAGGTAGTGCGCGTGCACGCCTCGTCGGGGACGACCGGCCGCCCCACCGTCGTCGGCTACACCGCCGCGGACATCGACACCTGGTCCACGGTCATGGCCCGCTCCATCCGCGCCGCCGGCGGCCGGCCCGGCCATATCGTGCACGTCGCCTACGGGTACGGCCTGTTCACCGGCGGCCTCGGCGCGCACTACGGCGCGGAAAAGCTTGGCTGCACCGTGGTCCCCGTCTCCGGCGGCATGACGGAACGGCAGGTCACGCTGATCCGCGATTTCGAGCCGGACGTCATCATGGTCACCCCGTCGTACATGCTCAACATCATCGACGAGATGGCGCGCCAGGGCATGGACCCGGCCAGCTGCTCCCTCAAGTACGGCATCTTCGGCGCGGAACCGTGGACAAACGAGATGCGCGCCGAGATGGAGGCCCGCGCGGGCCTGGACGCCACCGACATCTACGGCCTGTCCGAGGTCATCGGCCCTGGCGTCGCCCAGGAATGCGTGGAGACCAAGGACGGCCTGCACGTCTGGGAAGACCATTTCTACCCCGAGGTCATCGACCCGCTCACCGGCGAGGTGCTCCCCGACGGCGAGCGGGGCGAGCTGGTCTTCACGTCGCTGACCAAGCAGGCGATGCCCGTCATCCGCTACCGCACCCGCGACCTCACCAGACTGCTGCCAGGCACCGCCCGCACCATGCGCCGCATCGAGAAGATCACCGGCCGCACCGACGACATGATCATCCTGCGCGGCGTCAACCTGTTCCCCACCCAGGTCGAGGAGCTCATTCTGAGCCTCCCGGCCCTGTCCCCGCACTTCCAGCTCCACCTGTCCCGCAGCGGCCGGATGGACGCCATGACCGTCCACGTAGAACGCCGCCCGGACGCGACCGACGCCGAAGCCGAAACAGCGGGCG
>DATMKQ010000355.1:0-25310 GCA_035571275.1 Trebonia sp. | reverse complement strand
CCGCCGCAGGTCAGGGCATGTTCGTGCAAGTTCTGTAAAACCATCGGCTTAGAGTCCGCGGAGTGAAAGTTCGCCGCGCAGGCACAGGACGTCTAGACGACATCTAGCCCGCCCGGTTAATGTGCTTAGAAGAAGCATCCGACCACTTGGTATCCATGGTTGCCACTCTCGCGCCGGATATGTCCTAATATAACCGGTGGTGGCGTGGTCGTCTTGTATACCAAGTGGTCATCTCGTATACCAAGTGGCCTCGCTAGACTCGCTAGAAGGGCGTAGCCGACGCGAACGCCTTGCGGATCCGGGCGATCACGGCCTCGGGGGTGTCAAATAGCTCACGCCAGGTGAAGTGGATCACCTTGTACCCCGCGTCCCGCAGCAACCGATCACGCCGGAGCTGATCTCGCGCGCGCTCCGGATTTTCGTACTTTCCCATGCCGTCGGCCTCGGCGATCGTCCGCCACCTGGCCCAGTAGAAGTCGCCGCGGAAGGAGAATCCCTCGCCCCGAAAATCGACCTGCAAGTCCGGGGCCTCGAGGCCGCGCTCGTGGAAGACCACCCGCGCGCAGGACTCGAGCACCGATTCAGCACGATCGTCGGCGAAACTGATCGCCTGGCATGCCTGGGCGACGCCAGGCCAGCGGGCGCACGCAGCCGCTACCCCCGAGAGCTCCGGCTTGGCCGTCTTGCCAAGCCGCAACGCTGAGTCGGCTACTACCACGGCATCCGTGAACGTCAGCGTCCGTCCGAGGTCGACGACGGTTCGCGCGACTGTGGTGACGGGCGCGCCCAGGCATTTGGTCACATGCGCGGGCGGCAGCGCGCCCATGTGGAAGACGATGCCCGCGGAATCCGGCCGGTTGCTTCTCCGTTCCGCCGGCCCGGTAAGCGTCACGACGTCGGCCGGCGCGGGCGTGAGCAGGTCGAGGCCGTGCATCAGAGCGGCTGAATGATGGCTGGCGACAACGTCGAGACCTACCGACGTCGTAGCAGCGAACACGAGCAGGGCGTGGCGGCGGCGCGGGTCGTCCATGGCCCAGGCGACGGCTGATCTGGTCGCGTACACCCCGTAGCGCATCCGGATCAGGTCGCCCGAGCGGAGCAGCGAACGCATCTGATCGGCGCTCAGGCCGGCGGCCCGCCACTTGGCCGTGGTCCGCACCAGCGGTTTACGGATTGTGTCTAAAGCATCGCTATACGTCACATTTTCAGTATGCACACCGGAGCGCGATTTGTGCCTATATGCCGCTATGCGATCATGGCGCGGTGGGAATCATCGAGCTTGAGCGGGTGACCGCGCGGCACTGGCGGGGGTCGGAGGAGCAGTGGCTGGGCGGGTGGTTGCTCCGCGCGGCCGAAGGCTTCACGGGCCGCGCGAACTCGGCGCTGCCGCTGGGCGACCCGGGCCTGCCGCTGGATGCCGCCCTCGCCGAGGTGACCGCGTGGTACCGCGCCCGAGCGCTATCACCCATGATCGCCGTGCCGCTGCCACTGGATGGGGCTGAGGTTCCGGCGGAAGGCTCGGCCCTGCGTAATTTCGACAATCAGTTGTCCGAACGAAGCTGGCTGACTCGACCAGGTCCCGCCTACGTGATGACGGCCGACCTGGACGCCCTGGCCGCCGCCGCCGCGCTTCCGCCAGGCGCCGCGTTCCGCGTCGACGACACGCCGGATGACGCGTGGCTGGGCATGTACCACTACCGAGGGCAGCAGCGGCAGCCGCCGATCAGCCGGACGGTGCTCATGTCGGCTCCGTCGCAGGGGTTCGCGAGCATCCGCGCCGACGCGGGCGAGGAGGTGCTCGCGATCGGCCGACTGTCGATAGCCGACGGCTGGGCGGGGATCACCGCGGTGGAGGTGAATCCGGCGCACCGGCGCCGCGGCCTCGGCGCCGCGCTCACGGTCGCGATCTGCGCCGAGGCGGCCAGCCGCGCCGCGCGACGCGTATTCCTGCAGGTGGAGACCGACAACGCGGCGGCACTGAGGCTCTACGAGCGGTGCGGCTTCAGCTATTCGCACCGATACCACTACCGCGTCGCCCGCACTTAGCGACGCCGCAACCTGCGTCTGCCTACAGCGCAATCGGGCCGTCAGGACGACACGCCGGGTATAGGTGCTTCCGGGAGTGGCGAGGTTCTCGTTACGTTTGTCATCATGGCTACCCGTGCGCCCAGGGGCTCGGCTCGTTCTCGAGGCGGGCAGCCAGCCGCTGCCCGCGACGAGTTCGTCAACGACGAGCCGCTTGAGGTGATACTTCCCAACCTGCCGCCCGGCGGCGCCCGGCCCGCGGGCAAAGGCGGTTCGGGCCGCGGCACGGGAAGTTCACGGGGGAGCGGCGCCACCGGGCGCGGCGGCACGGGCGGCGGGCGCGGCTCGCGCTCAGGGACCGGCACGGGCACGGGCCGGAACGCGCGTTCCGGCGGAAGTGGCGCGGCACGGTCGGGCAGCGGGCGCGGGGGACGCGGTGCTGGGAGAGGCGGCACGGTTCGTTCAGGAAAAAAGGGGGCAGGCGCGGGCAGGGGCGGAAGGCGGGGGGAGGCGCGCAAGCGGACGCCGGCACCGAGCCATGACCCCGTAGTCATCCTCGCCAAGTGGCTCTACCACGTCCTCGCGGCGGGCTGGATGGTGGTCGCGAGAACCGTCGGGTTCGCGGTGCGCCGCATCGGGCGCGGCGCGCGGGATCTGCATCCCGACCACCAGCGGGACGGGGCGGGCCTGTTCTGTCTCGGGCTGGCGATCGTGTTCGCGGCGGGCGTGTGGGTGCGGATGCACAACGCCGCGGGGCGGGGGATCTACGACCTGACGAGCAGCGCTCTCGGGGATGGCGCGTTCACGATCCCGCTGCTGCTCGCGCTGCTGGGATGGCGGTTCATGCGGCACCCGGACCGTAACTCGGAGACCTCGCGCGCGGTTATCGGGTGGGTGGCGCTGCTCATCGGCGTGATCGGGCTCATCCACGTCGCGAAAGGCACCCCGCACCCTTCGGACGGCGTCTCCGCGATCAGGAGCGCGGGCGGGTACGTCGGTTACGCGGTCTCCGCGCCGCTGGTGGCCGCGCTCACGCCGTGGGTGGCCACGCCGCTGCTTGGGCTTGTCGCCTGTTTCGGGCTGCTGGTGATCACCGGCACGCCGATCAGGCACGTGCCGACCCGGCTGGGTGAGCTAAAGACGGTGTTCGGCTTCGCCGGCCCCGAGCCAGAAGACGAGCTGGGCGAGGGGGCGGAGGACGGCTCAGGGCAGGGCGGCCGGACGGTGCGCGGCGAGATCGCCAGGGCGATCCGGCTGCGGCCGCCTGCCATCGAGCCGGGGGAGCGTCTCAAGCCCTACGACACGCCGGTACTCGGCCCGGGCGGCCGCCGCCCCGCCGGTGCCGCCGGTCAGGCGCCTCCCCAGGCGGGCCAGGCGGAGGCCAGGATCGGCGCCGACATGCTCGAGGAACTCGGCTTCACCGCGAAGCCGAGCATTCCCGGCGCCATGGTCGGGGCAGGCGACGCTACGGATGGGGTGGCGGCGACGGCTCGTTCCGACACGTACGACGCGACGGTGGACGGTGCCGCGGGTGCCGTCGGCGCCGAAGGGCCCGGTCGGCTAGCCGGCGCATCCGCCACGGTGCACGGTCCGGTCAAGCCGGGCGAGCAGCTGACGCTCAGCGGCGCCGCGGCCGGCAGCTACACACTGCCACCCCCGGCGCTGCTGCGTCCCGGCTCCCCGCCAAAGGCGCGGACCAAGGCCAACGACATCGTCGTCGCCGCGCTGAGTGAGGTGCTCGAGCAGTTCAACGTGGACGCTCAGGTCTCAGGGTTCAGCCGCGGGCCTACGGTGACCAGGTACGAGATCGAGCTCGGCCCCGCGGTGAAGGTGGAGCGCGTCACGGCGCTTTCGAAGAACATCGCCTACGCGGTCAAATCGGCGGATGTCAGGATCTTGCCTGTCATCCCAGGCAAGTCGGCCATCGGGGTGGAGATCCCGAACGCCGACAAGGAAATAGTCAGCCTCGGCGACGTTCTCCGCTCGACTGACGCGCTCGCCAACCATCACCCCATGGTGGTCGGCCTGGGCAAGGACGTCGAGGGCCGCACGGTCCTGGCCAACCTGGCCAAAATGCCGCATGTGCTCGTGGCCGGCGCAACCGGATCCGGCAAGTCGGTCTGCCTGAACGGGTTGATCACCTCTATCCTGACCCGCGCCACCCCGGACGAGGTGCGGATGATCCTCATCGACCCCAAGCGGGTCGAGCTCACGATCTACGAGGGCATCCCGCACCTGATCACGCCGATCATCACCAACCCGAAAAAGGCCGCCGAGGCCCTCGACTGGGTCGTCGGCGAGATGGAGCGGCGCTACGACGACCTGGCCGCGTCCGGCTTCCGGCACGTGGACGACTTCAACAAGGCGGTCAGGGCCGGCAAGCTCACCGCGCCCGCGGGGTCAGAGCGCGTCTACGAGCCCTACCCCTACCTGGTGACGATCGTGGATGAGCTCGCCGACCTGATGATGGTGGCGCCGCGAGACGTGGAAGACAGCGTCGTGCGGATCACCCAGCTGGCGCGAGCGGCCGGCATCCACCTGGTGCTCGCCACCCAGCGGCCGAGCGTGGACGTGGTGACCGGCCTGATCAAGGCGAACGTGCCGTCGCGGCTGGCGTTCTCCACGTCGTCGCTCGCCGACTCGCGGGTCATCCTCGACCAGCCTGGAGCGGAGAAGCTGGTCGGGCAGGGCGATGCGCTGTTCCTGCCGATGGGCGCGTCCAAGCCGATCCGGCTGCAGAACGCCTTCGTCTCCGAGCGGGAGATCAGGGACATCGTCGCGCACTGCAAGAAGCAGGCCGAGCCGACGTACCGGGCCGACGTGGCAGCGGCTCCTGAGAAGAACCGCGAGATCGATGCCGATATCGGCGACGACCTCGACCTGCTGCTCCAGGCGGCCGAGCTGATTATCACGACTCAGTTCGGCTCGACATCGATGCTCCAACGGAAATTGCGAGTGGGGTTCGCAAAGGCCGGCCGGCTGATGGACTTGCTGGAGAGCCGGGGTATTGTCGGCCCAAGCGAAGGTTCCAAAGCACGAGACGTACTGATCAGGCCGGATGACCTCGATGAAGTGCTCACGTCGTTGCGGGGCGGGTAGCGGGGGGTATAACAGGCGTGCCCTGGGCAATGCCCAGACAGCCGTCGAGCGTCAGACCGAAGCCGTGGAGAGCTGCTCCGGGCCTAAGGCTGTAACGCTAGGTGACTACTGGTGTGCGTTGGGTACAAGTTGAGTTTCACCGCGAGATTCCTGGAGGCGCAGCGTGGGCATCGGTGACACGCTGGCGGACGCGCGACGTCAGGCCGGTCTCACTGTCACGCAGGTAAGCCAGCAGACCCGGATCAGGGAGTCGATCATCCGGGCCATCGAGCAAGGCGACTTCTCGGCCTGCGGGGGCGATTTCTACGCCCGCGGCCATATCCGCTCGATCGCGAGCGTGGTCGGCATCGACCCGGCCCCGCTGATCAGAGAGTACGACGAGGAGCACGGCCCGCCATCAGCGATGCGGGCATCCCAGGTGTTCGAGCCGGCGACACCGATCCGGATCAGGGAACCGAGCCGGTTCGGATTCGGCAAGCTGGCCGCCGTGCTGCTGCTCGCGGTGATCGGCTTCGGCGCTTACTACCTGGTGGCGGACTACCACCACCACAACACCGCGACCGCCACTGACACGCTGCGGCCCGGCCCGGTGAGCTCGCCCAAGCCGCACCACAGCGCGGCCACCACGACCACGCACTCCAAGCCGGTCACGCACCCGTCCGCGCACCCCGAGGCGGTCATCAAGCTGACCGCCAACCAGGACTGCTGGGTCGCGCTGACCGATGCGACAGGCAAGCAGCTCTACCAGGGCACCATCTTGGCTGGCAACACGATGACCTGGCGGGAAAAGCACCCGGTGAGCATGGTGATCGGCAACCCGATGGGCATCGTGCTGACGGTGAACGGCAAGGCGGAATCAACCCACACGGTGCAGGTGCTCACGCTCAACATCAACCCCCAGAGGAAGGACCTGGTCGCGATCGGCTAACTCCCCGGCGGCTTCCTGGCCCATCACCCGCCGGGGGTGGCGGTGACCTAAGGGCACCGTGCGATCACGTACCCTCTCGTTGTGTCTAGTTCCCGTACCGTCAGCATGGTCACCCTCGGGTGTGCGCGCAACGAGGTGGATTCGGAAGAGCTTGCTTCGCGTCTGGCGGCGGGTGGCTGGACGCTGCGGGGTGAGGGTGAGGACGCCGACGTCGTCGTCGTCAACACATGCGGCTTCATCCAGGCCGCCAAGCAGGAGTCCATCGACGAACTGCTCGCCGCGGCGGACTCCGGCGCCAAGGTGGCCGCGGTGGGCTGCCTGGCCGAGCGCTACGGCGCCGAACTTGCCGGGGAACTCCCCGAGGCCCAGGTGCTCAGTTTCGACGATTACGCGGACATCGCCGCCCGGCTCGACGACGTGCTGGCCGGTCGGCGGCGGCCCGCGCACGTGGCCAGGGACCGGCGCACGCTGCTGCCGGTGAGCCCGGCCGACCGTCAGGACAAGCGCCAGGAAAACCTGGCGATAGCCGATCTCCCGCCTGGTATCGCGCCCGCGTCGGGGCCGCGCGTGGTGCGGCGAAGGCTGTCAGGAGGCGTGACCGCCCCGCTGAAGATCGCGTCCGGGTGCGACCGCCGGTGCTCGTTCTGCGCGATCCCGTCCTTCCGGGGCGCGTTCGTCTCGCGGCGCCCGCCCGAGCTTCTCGCCGAGGCGGAATGGCTGGCCAAGAGCGGCGTGCGCGAACTGCTGCTGGTGAGCGAGAACTCCACCTCCTACGGCAAAGACCTCGGCGACCTGCGACTGCTTGAGACGGTGCTGCCGGAGCTCGCCAAGGTCGACGGCATCGCGCGGGTCAGGGTCAGCTACCTGCAGCCAGCCGAGGTCCGGCCGGGCCTGATCGACGTGATGACGTCAAGCCCGGGTGTGGTGCCCTACTTCGACCTGTCGTTCCAGCACGCCAGCGGCCGGGTACTGCGGTCGATGCGCCGGTTCGGCGACCGGGCACGGTTCACCGACCTGGTCGACAGGATCCGCCAGCAGTGCCCGCAGGCCGGCGTCCGCTCCAACTTCATCGTCGGGTTCCCCGGTGAGACCGCCGAAGACCTGCGCGAGCTCGAGCTGTTCCTGAGCGACGCCCGGCTGGACGCGATCGGCGTGTTCGGCTACTCCGACGAGGACGGCACCGAAGCAGCCCGGTTCGAAGGCAAGGTCGACGAGGACGAGATCGCCAGGCGGGTCGACGAGTTCGCGGACATCGCCGAAGAGGTCATGGCGCAGCGCGCCGCCGACAGGGTCGGTGAGACGGTCGAGGTGCTTGTCGAAGAGGTGCTCGGCGATGGCAGGTACGAGGGGCGCGCGGCCCACCAGGCGCCGGACGTGGACGGATCCACGACGCTGGTCGCGGACCGTCCGCTGGCTGTCGGCGACCTCGTGATGGCCACCGTCACCGAATCGGCGGGCGCCGACCTAGTCGCGCGTGCCTAACGGTGGAATCCGCCCAGAACGCGGCCGCGCCCCGCTCACCGGGGCCGGGCCCAGGCCCAGGCCTGGTGAACGTGGCCAACGTCCTGACGATCGCGCGCATCCTGCTCGTGCCGGTCTTTGTCGTGTGCCTGGTCGCGGGCGGGACCGGCTGGCGGCTCACCGCCCTCGCGGTGTTCGCCGTCGCATCGGTGACCGACCTGGTCGACGGCAGGCTGGCGCGCAGCCGGGGCCTGGTGACCGATTTCGGCAAGATCGCTGACCCGATCGCCGACAAGGCGCTGACGGGCGCCGCGCTGATCACCCTGAGCGCGCTCGGCGAGCTGCCGGGCTGGGTCACCGCGGTGATCCTCATCCGCGAGGTCGGCGTGACGCTGCTTCGATTCGCCGTCATCAGGCGGGGCGTCATCGCCGCCAGCTCTGGCGGGAAGCTGAAGACGCTGCTCCAGGTCGCCGCGATCTGCCTGTACGTGCTGCCCGCGTCGCTGAGCCCGCCCGCCTTGGTTAAGGAGGTTGTCATGGCGGCGGCGGTCGTGGTAACGCTGGTGACGGGTGCTGACTATGTGGTACGTGCGGTACGCCTGTACCGCACCCCGGCCAGTCCGGCCTGACCGCCCGAACCAGCCCCAGGCGGTCAACCGGTCAACCAGGTCAGCTCAGCACACGGATGGCCCTGAGGAGGACCGCATGGCAGATGGAGTGGCGGGGCCGGACGCGTGCGAACTCGCCACCGAGATCCTCCGCCTACTGACGGCATCGGGCATGACCGTCGCCGCCGCCGAGTCGCTGACCGGCGGGCTGGTCGCCGGGGCGCTGACCGACATACCGGGCTCGTCCGCGGCCTTCCGGGGCGGTGTGGTGGCATACGCGCCCGAGCTCAAGGCGGAAATCCTCGGCGTCGACTCCCGGATGCTGGCCGAACACGGCCCGGTCTACGCCCCCGTGGCCGCCGCCATGGCGGACGGCGTGCGAAAGCTGCTCGGCGCGACGGTCGGAGTAGCGACCACGGGCGTGGCCGGGCCTGGCCCCGCGGACGGCTGGCCTGCCGGCACGGTGCACATCGCGGTAAGTCTGGCCGACGACACGGTGGTACGGACGATGGCGCTGGCCGGAAACCGTGACGAGGTACGTAGACTGACTGTAGAGCGAGTCCTTGGTCTGCTACTTGGCAGGCTGAGAGAAGCCTAGAGATGTGCTTGGGAACAGAGGAAATGATTACAGCGTTACGTCAGGAGCGAACACAAGGGCATGTGGTCTCGCGGGCTAACCGTACTGAAAGGTACGGTGGACATATCGGCGGTCGCGCCCAGGGACCCTCGAGAGGAGCTCGGGAAGCGGATTTGCCTCAGGAAAGGAGTGCGACGATGGTACTGCTTCGTCAACTGCTCGGCGACGTGCTTCGTCGACTTCGCATAAGGCAGGGCCGCACGCTGCGCGAAGTGTCGGCGTCCGCGAGGGTCTCCCTTGGTTACCTGTCCGAGGTGGAGCGCGGCCGCAAGGAAGCGTCCTCCGAACTGCTCGCCGCGATCTGCGCCGCTCTTGACACACCGCTGTCGCAGGTGTTCCGCGAGGTTTCCGATAACTTCGCCCTGGCCGAGCTGCAAAGCGAGCCGGTGCTCGGCGCCATGCGCGAGCCGGGCCTGCGCGTTCCTGTCGAGGTGCCAGAGGCCTCCGGGCCGGTCAGGCTCGACGGCGTCGGTTCGGTCGGCGACGTCAACGACATGGTGCCGGTCTGACGAGACCGACGGGCCCTTCGGCGGACCGGTCGGCGTAACGCCACGTAAGCCCTACTCCCAGGCTTCCGGCGGGTCGGTGAGAAGCTGAATGGCATCCGGCAGCTTGCCCGCCACGATGTCCGCGAGCGTAACGGTTTCCAGCACCGCTCGTTCGTTGGCGCGCAGCGCGATCCAGACCCGCTGCAGCGGCTCGGCCGCGCCCGGGTACCTGACGTTCTCCGGCCGTTCGCCCCGTACCCCTAGCAGCTGACCGTCGATCGCCCTGATGATGTCGGCGAGCGAGATCTCGGTCGCGGGCCGGGCCAGCCAGAAGCCGCCGTCCGGGCCGCGCTGGCTGCGGACGAGCCCGCTCCTGCGCAGGTGCGTCAGGATGGTCTCGAGAAACTTGCCAGGGATGTTCTGCGCGTGCGCAAGCTGCTCGGCTGTGACGTGGCCGTCCGGCGCCGCGGCGAGCTCGATAGCCGCGCGCAGCGCGTAGTCGGCGCGTGCAGACAGTCGCATGCGAGCCATTATCGCAGCTTTCTGATCGGTTTTCTGACGTGCGGCGCGCCAGGACTATGCTGCAATCGTTCGCATACAGTGATTCGGGCACCAGTGGTGCGCACGATCAGGCGAAGGGAACGGGATGCCGGCGTCGCGAGAAGTGCTCGTCGAGGTTACCGTCAACGGAGCGCCCCACGCGCTGCGGGTCCCGGCGCGGACGCTGCTTGTGCACCTCCTGCGGGACCGGTTCGGGCTGACTGGCACGCATGTCGGCTGCGACACGACCCAGTGCGGCGCCTGCACTGTCGCGCTCGATGGCGTGGCGGTGAAGTCCTGCACGGTGCTCGCGGCGCAGGCCAGCGGCCACGAGATCACGACCATCGAGGGCGTGGCCCCCGAGCCCGGCACGCTGCACCCGGTCCAGCATTCGTTCTGGACCGAGCACGGCCTGCAGTGCGGCTACTGCACGCCGGGCATGGTGATGGCGGTGCGCCAGATCCTCGCGGACAACCCGGACCCGACCGAGGCCGACGTCCGGGCCGGCCTGGCCGGCAACATCTGCCGCTGCACCGGCTACCAGAACATCGTCGCCGCCGCCCTCGAGGCGGCACGACAGCTGCGCGAGGCGTGAGATGTTCCCCGCTGACTTCGGTTACGTCCGCGCCGAATCCCTGGCCCAGGCGCTAGCCCTGCTCGAAGAGGCCGCGGACAGCGACGAGGACGGCGACGTCAAGCTGCTCGCCGGCGGCCAGTCCCTGCTGCCGCTGATGAAGCTGCGGCTCGCCGCCCCGAGCACGCTGATCGACATCGGCGGCATGCCCGAGCTGACCGGCGTCACGACAGACCCCGATGGCACCACCGTCATCAAGGCCCTCACCACGTACCGCGCGCTCCAGCGCGACCAGTTCGCTACCACCAGGTTCCCGGCGCTGTCCGACGCGCTCGCCGTGCTCGCCGACCAGCAGGTACGCGCCAGGGGCACGGTCGGCGGCTGCGTCGCGCACGGCGATCCGGCCGCTGACCTGCCCGCGGTGCTGCTCGCGCACGGCGCGACGATCACGCTCGCCGGCCCGCACGGCACCCGCCGCACGCCCCTCGACAGCTTCCTGCAGGGCGTCTTCGCCACCGACCTCGCGGCCGACGAGATCGTCACGGCGATCACCCTCCCGGCGCCGTCAGGGCGTCGCCGCACCGGCTCGGCCTACGAGAAGTTCGAACAGCCGGCCAGCCACCTGCCGCTAGCCGGCGTCTGTGCCGTCGTGACGATGGAAGACGGGGTCATCACTTCGGCTGGGGTCGCGATCACCGGCGTCGCCGGTCGGGCATTCCGGGCCCTTGATACGGAACGAATGCTCGCGTCTGTCTCGCCCTCAGGTACTGCGATCGAGGCGGCGGCGTCCCAGGTGGCGTCCGGCGTCAGCCCGCTGTCCGACCAGCACGCGAGCGGCCCGTTCCGCCTCCATCTGGCCGAGGTCCTCACGACGCGGGCGCTGCGACGAGCGGTGGACAGGGCGGCACCATGACCCATCAGAACCTGATCGGGCAGGCGATCGTGCGCCGGGAAGACCCGGCGCTGCTGACCGGGCGCGGCCGGTTCCTGGACGACGTGACGCCGCCAGGGACGCTGCACGCGTTCGTGGTGCGCAGCCCGGTCGCGCACGCGCGGATCACGGGCGTCGACGTGACCGCGGCGCGCGAGGCGCCTGGTGTGGCGGCGGTTCTGACCGCGACGGACCTGACCGGCCTCGGGCCGATGCCCGGCGCCGAGGGGCTGCCACCCGGCTCGGCCAACCCCGTCTTGCCCGTCCTCGCCAGCCGCAAGGTGGTGTGGGCGGGGCAGCCGGTGGCGCTCGTCGTCGCGGAGACCTCCGAGCTTGCCGCGGACGCGGCCGAGCTTGTCGCCGTGGACTACGCCGAGCTGCCCGCGGTGACAGGACCGGTCGAGGCGGCGGCACCTGGCGCCCCGCTGCTGCACGACGACCTGACCGGCAACGTGGCGTTCACCAGGCGGCTGACCGCCGGGGACGCGGCCGCGGCGGTCGCCGCGGCCGCCTACCGCGTCACCCAGCGGATGGTCAGCCAGCGCCTCGCGCCGGTGGCACTCGAGCCGCGCGGCGTGCTCGCCATCCCCCGCGAAGACGGCCGCCTGGACGTGCGCCTGTCCACCCAGCGCCCGCACGGCGCGCGGAACGCGCTGGCCAAGATCTTCGGCCTGCCGCCTGACCGGATCCGCGTGGTCGCGGGCGACATGGGCGGCGGGTTCGGCGCGAAGGGACCGCTGTACCCCGACCAGGTAGCGGTGATCGCCGCCGCCCTGGCGCTGGGTCGGCCGGTCAAGTGGGTGGAGGAGCGCAGCGAGTCGTTCCTGGCCACCACGCACGGCCGCGACCAGGTGGCCGACCTGGAGATGGCCGCGGACGCCAACGGCAGGATCACCGCCATCCGGGGCACCGTGCACGCGAGCTTCGGCGCCTACTTCACCCCGAACGCCCCGGGCTCGCTGCTCGGCAGGCTCGGCCCGATGCTCCCGCAGGGGTACCGGATCGAGAACTTCGACGTGGAACTGACCGGCGTGTTCGCGAACACGACCCCGATCGGCCCGTACCGTGGCGCCGGCCGGCCGGAGGCCGCCTATTTCTGCGAGCGGCTTGTCGATCTGCTCGCCCGCGAGATCGCGCTTGACCCCGCCGAACTGCGCCGCCGCAACTTCGTCCCGCCCGCCGCGTTCCCGTACACGACCTGCACCGGGCTGACCTACGACAGCGGCGACTACCAGGCCGGCCTGGACCTGCTGTTGCGCAAGCTCGGGAACAGGCCCGTCCCGCCGGTCCCCGACCGCCACCTGGTCGGCACCGGCATCGCCTCGTTCGTGGAACCCGGCGGGATCACGCCTCGCAACGGGGGGGTCGTCCCCGCCGGGCCCGGAGCCAGCAGCGCTCCCGGCGGCGCCGTGGGGGACCAGGCCACCGTGACGGTGTCCGCGGCCGGGAAGGTGACCGTCGCCGTCGGCACGAGCAGCCACGGGCAGGGCCACGAGACCGCGTTCGCGCAGCTCGCCGCCGACCTGCTCGGGGTGGACTACGCGGACGTGACCGTTGTCTTCGGCGACACGGACACGACGCCTTTCGGGTACGGGACGTTCGGCTCGCGCAGCGCGGTCGCGGGCGGTACCGCGGTGTACAACGCCTGCCAGGCGGCGCTGGAGGCGGCGCGCCGGGTGGACGCGCCGATGCCGGTGGCCGACGCGGCCGCCCGGCTCGGCGGCATCACAGCCACGGCCTCCTCCGGCGCGCCGCCGGAGACCTACGCGTCCGGGTCGTACGCCTGCGTAGTGTCGGTCGACCCGGACACCGGCCGCGTCCGGCTGCTGCGTGTGGTCGCCGTCGACGACTGCGGCGTGGTGATCAACCCGCTGCTCGTCGAGGGCCAGGTGCACGGCGCGGTCGCGCAGGGCGTCGGGCAGGCCCTGTCCGAGCACGTGCAGTACGACTCCGCCGGGCAGCCCATGTCGGCGTCGCTGATGGACTACGCGGTGCCGTTCGCCGCCTCGCTGCCTGCGGTCGAGTCGTATCTGGTGTGCACGCCGTCGCCGGTCAATCCGCTCGGCGTCAAAGGCATGGGGGAGAGCGGCACGATCGGCGTGACCCCGGCGGTGGTCAACGCCGTCATGGACGCCCTGCGGCCCTACAACATCCGCCACTTGGATATGCCGCTGACTCCGGAGAAAATCTGGACCGCTATCCAGCGAGCCCGCACCAGTTAGTAAGTCCTTGACGGATGGTGTGGTGAAATGGCGCGGTGGAGCCGCCTGACGTCTCACTCGGGACAGGGCCGCGGCCGACGGTCCCGGTCAGCACGGGATCGCGACCGCGTCCGATCCGGCGCGGCCTGATCGCGGCGGCCTGGACGCTGGGCGCGGTCGCCGGATTCGCGGCATACCTGCGGCTGTCCTGGACGCTTCCTGTCAACTCCGACGGCGCCTCCCAGGCGCTGATGGCCTGGGACATGCTCCACGGCAACGCGGCGCTGCACCACTGGACGATGGGCGACGTCACCTACTACACGACCGAACTGCCCGAGTACATGCTCGTGGAGCTGGTCCGCGGGCTTAACCAGGACGCGGTGCACGTGGCCGCCGCCCTCACGTACACGCTCGCGGTGCTGCTCGCGGCGCTGCTCGCCAAGGGCACGTCCACGGGCCGCGAGGCGCTCACGCGGGTGCTCATCGCGGCCGGGATCATGCTCGCCCCGCAGCTCGGCGCGGGGACCCTCACGCTGCTCTCGTCCCCGGACCACTTCGGCACGTCGGTCCCCGTACTGCTGGCATGGGTGATCGTGGACCGGGCCGGCCCGCGGTGGTACGTCCCGCTCGTCACCGCGCTGCTCCTCGGCTGGGCCGAGGTGGCGGACCCGACGGTGTTCTTCATCGGCGTGCTGCCGCTTGTCATCGTCTGCGCGGTCCGGGTCGGCCGGGCCATGGCGGGCGGCCAGCGACTGGCCGCCCAGTGGTACGAGATCGCGCTCGGCGTCGGCGCTCTGGCCGGGGCCGCCGTCGGGATGCTGGCGCTGCGCGTCATTGAGGCCCACGGTTTCCGCGCCTGGCCGGCCACGACGACCCTGTCTCCGGTCGGCACGATCCTTGGCCACAACCTGGGTTTCACCGGCGACGGGCTGCTGCTGCTCGGCGGCGCCGACTTTCTCGTCTGGCCGCTGGGCGTCACCGCCGCGTTCATCATGCTGCACGTCGTGGGCGTCGCGCTGGGCGCCTGCGGCATCGCCCTGGCGGTCTGGCGGTTCCCCAGGGATCGGGACCTGGTGGCGCAGGTGCTGCTCGCCGGCATCGTCATCAACCTGGCCGCCTACGTGGCGGGCACGCACGCCTCGGACCTGGCGAACACCAGGGAGATCTCGGCCGTCCTGCCGTTCGGCGCGGCCCTGGCGGGCAGGCTGCTCGGCCCGCCGCTGGCGGCCCGCGCAGCCACCCCAGGCGCCCGGTTCAGGCTGACGCGGCTGCTCACCCCGGCGCTCGTCGTCGTCCTGCTCGGTTACCTAGCCGGCCTCGGCTACGAGCTCAGCCAGCCGGCGCTCCCGGTGCAGGCCCAGCCCGTCGCGGCCTGGCTGCAGGCACACCACCTGACCTCCGGGCTGTCCGGTTTCTGGCCGGCGAATTCCCTTACGCTGGCCACCGGCGGCCAGCTGAAGCTCAGGCCGGTCGAGCTCAACGGCGGGCGGCTGTATCCGTTCCACGACCTGCAGGACTCGCAGTGGTACAACCCGGCCAGCGCCACGGCGAACTTCGTCGTGCTCTACCCCGGTGTGGCCAACTACCCCGGCGGCGTGCCCGGCGACGGCCCCTTCGACGACATGCAGGCGGTCCTCGCCACGTTCGGCCAGCCCGCCGCCACCTACCACGTAGGCTCGGCCACGGTCCTGGTCTGGCCTAAGAACCTCCTAGCCGACCTCGGTTAGAGGAGGTTCATAGGCAGATCAATGGCCCGTCCAGCTGGCTACAGCAAGCTGACCGGGCCATTCATCTGGCGTGGGACGGGCCTTAACGCGGTGAGGCCGAGGAACTCGGCCGCGGCCTGGGCGTTCGCCCGGGAGGCGCCGAAGGTGGCCAGGTAGGTCTGGCACGTGCCGTCCGGCGGCCGCCAGAAGGGCAGGCCCATCTCCACGAGCACCGTGTCAGGGCGCTCCGCGAGTACCGCGGTCACCAGGTGCTGGGTGGCGAGGGAGCGGTGCGCGTCCCTGACCACGAGGACCAGCGAGCGGCCCGCCGCCGCCTTCAGCGCGATCGCCGCGGCCCGCGCGGGATCGGGCGCCGCCGGCACCCGCCGCGAGCCGCCCGTCGGCGCCCAGCTGGCCAGGCCCCAGCGGGCTTCGCCCGCGGCCATGTTCGGCAGTGACTCCACCTCCACGACCATCGGGTCGCGCAACTCGGGCCGGGCGCCGGTGACCCGCAGCGCGCGCCGCGCCGCGACGAGTCCGATCGCGGTCCGTCCGGCCGGCGACCCGGAATCCCGCGAAGCGGCCTGACTGTCGTCGGCCGGCGGTGTGGCGGCGATCCGCGCGGTGCTGGCGACGCCCTCGCTGTCGCCAGCACCGCCGTCCGAGGCGGGCCCGGTCCGCATGCGCGCCAGGCGGGCGCGCAGTGCGGCGACCCGGGCGGCCGCCTCTTCCAGGCGGGCGGCGGGCAGTTCGCCGGAGCGAACCGCGTCCCGCAGCGCGGCGCGCACTGCCAGGTAGCCTTCCTCGGGCACGTCCCGCCCGAGGCAGAGCAGGTCGTTGCCGGCCAGCACGGCTCGCACCGCAGCCCCAGGGATGCCGTACGCGTCGCTCACCGCCCGCATCTCGAGCGCGTCGGAGACGACGACGCCGTCGAACTTGAGCGTGGCGCGTAGCAGCGAGATGGCGGCCGCCGACAGCGACGCGGGCAGGTCCCCGGTGAGCCCGGCCACCCGCAGGTGTCCCGGCATGACCGTGAGCACACCCACCGCTAGCGCGGCGCGGAACGGCGGCAGGTCGCGCGCCTCCACCACGGCGAGCCCGTCAGGGACGACGGCGAGTTCGAAGTGCGAGTCGAGCAGCGTCGCCCCGTGCCCGGGGAAGTGCTTGGCGCACGCCGCGACCCCCGCGGACTGCAGCCCGCGCACCGCCGCCGCGCCGTGCCTGGCCACCAGGGCGGGGTCGGCGCCGAACGACCGGGTTCCGACCACCGGGTTGTCCGCCGCGGAGAGCACGTCCAGGCAGGGCGCCAGGTCGAGGTTGATCCCGAGCGCGGCCAGGTCGGCGCCGATAGCGGCGTGCACGCGCTCGGTGAGCTCCACGTCGTCCACCGCGCCGAGCGCGGCGTTGCCCGGGTAGGGGCTCCCGGTGTCGTACCAGACCCGGGTGACGTCACCGCCCTCCTCATCGGTGGCGACGACCAGGTCCGGGGCCGCCGCGTGCAGCGACCGGGTGAGCGCGGTGAGCGTCTCGGGCCCGGCGGCCATGTTGGGCGCGAACAACGTGACGCCGGCCAGCCCCCGGTAGAGCGCGTCGAGCAGCCAGCGCGGTGCGGTCGTACCGGGAAACGGGGGGATGAGGATGGCGTCGGCGAGCCGCTCAAGCGCGGTGTCGTTGCTCAACCCTTCACCGCCCCGGCGATCAGCCCCGTCCGCAGCCGCCGCTGCACGATGAGGAAGAAGATCATGACCGGTAGCGTGAACAGCACGGACGCGGCCATGATGGCCCCCCAATCGGTGGTGCCTCTGCCGAAGAAATACGTGACGTAAACGGGCAGCGTGTACTTGCTCTCGTCGGTGCCGAGGAACGTGAGCGCGAAGATGAACTCGTTCCAGGCGAAGATGAACGCGAACACGCTGGTGGTGACCAGGCCGGGCGCGACGAGCGGGAGCAGCACCTTCCAGAAGACCTGGAAGGGCCCGGCCCCGTCGATGGCCGCCGCCTGCTCGAGCTCACGTGGCACCGCGGCGACGAAGTTGCGCAGCATCCAGATCGTGACCGGCAGCGAGAACGTGATGTACAGCAAGGACAGCCCGATCAGGCTGTCCAGCAGGTTCACCTTGCGGAAGTCCAGGTACAGCGCGATGACCAGCGCCTGCTGCGGCACCATCTGAACGATCAGCAGCATGATCAGGTAGGTGCTCCGGAACCGGAACCTGAACCTGGCGACCGCGACCGCCGCGAGCAGCGCCACCACCGACGACACCACGACAGCGGAGAGCGTCACGAACAAGCTGTTGCGCAGGAAGGTCCAGTACGGCATGCCGATCACGCTGCCGTTCAGCACGTTCCGGAAGTTGGCCCAGGTGGGGTGCAGCGGGAGCGGCTGCGGGGTCAGCGAGTAGATCTCCGTGGGCGGCTTGAAGGCCGTCGAGACCATCCAGAAGATCGGGAACAGCGTCACGACCGCGACCAGCACGCCGAGGGTGTTGAGCGTGATCTTCCGTGACCGGCGCGACCCGGATCTCGCGCTCATGAGAGCGCCCCCTGCCTGACCATGCCGCGGACGTAGGCGGCGGTGACGACGAGCAGCACGACCGTGAGGACCATCGCGAGCGCGGACGCCACGCCGTACGCGGGCGGCATCGAGAACGCCTTGTCGTAGACGTAGATGCCGAGGTTGTACTCGTCCCGGTTGCCAAGCTCGCCGGTCACGATGTACGCCTGCGTGAAGATGCCGACGTCCCAGATGACGGACAGCAGCAGCAGCACGAGGAAGATCGGCTTGAGAATCGGGAAGGTCACCTTCCAGAACCCTCGCCATGGTCCGGCGCCGTCGACCCGCGCCGCCTCGAGGAGCTCACCGGGCATGGTCTTGAGCCCGGCGAGGACCGACACCGCGATGAACGGGAAGCCCTGCCACACCACGAGCAGCGCGATAACCGTGTACGCGGGGAGCGGGGCGTTGGTCCAGCTGAACCCGGACCAGCGCGCGCCGCCGTCGAGCCAGCTCGGCAGCTTGGTGAGCAGCCAGTCGACGATGCCGCCGTCCGGCTGGAACAGCCAGACGAACATCACCGACGCCGAGACCGCCGGCATCGCCCAGGCGATCAGCGCCACCGTGGAGACGAACGCCGCCATCTTGCGGCCGAGCCGGTTGAGCAGCAGCCCGACGAGGGTGCCGACCACCAGCGTCGTCGGCACGGCGACCACCGCGAACAGCACGCTGATCCGGGCGCTTGACAAGAACTCGGGGTCCGTCAGGATCTGGCGGAAGTTGCTGAACCCGACATACTGGGTGGGCTCGGCCCCCGTGATCTGCGGCAGGCCGTAGTTCTGGAAGGAATAGATGGCCAGCTGGATCGATGGCCAGACGAGCATCAGTCCGATGGCTACCGCGGACGGCAGCAAGAGCATGTAGGGCACGAGCCGCCGCTGTGATGCCCGCCGCCGGAGGCGACGAACGGACGGTGGCAGGTGGGACCACCGTCCGTTCGGGCCGACGAGAGCGGGTGTGGATGCGGGGCCGGCCTGTTTCGCCGAGCTCAGCATGCGCACCCCTTTTTTAGCTTTCCTGCCCCGTGTTGAGGACGTTCGCCAGTTCGGTGTTGGCCTGGGCGACCGTGGACTGGAAGTTGGCGCCGCGGTCGAGGGCCTTCATCATGGTCGGGATGATCTGGTCGGTCGCGTCGGCGGTGCCCCAGTTCTTCGCGTTCAGCGGTGAGATCTGCGTGACGGTGGCCGCCTTGGCGAAGCCGGACATGAGCTGGCTGCTGGAGTAGGCGCCGCCGGTCAGCGCGGCGGTGTAGGGCGGGAAGAAGCCCTGCAGGTTCGCGAAGCTGGTGGAGTTGGCCGTGCTGTCCATCACCTGGATCAGGTCCCAGTCCGCCGTCTGGTACTTGCTCGTGGCCCAGACACCGAGGTCAGAGCCGCCGGCGAAGGCAGGCGCGGGCGTCGGGCCGCTCTGGCTCGGGATCGGGAACGAGGCCCAGTTGGACTTGTCCACCGCGTTCTTGGGGAACTCGGCCGAGGCCCACGGGCCGTCGATGTACATGTCGAGCTTGCCGAGGGCGAAGTCCTCGTTGGACCCGCCGGAGGTCGCACCCACGTTGCCGAGCTCGGTCTGGCCGACGTAGCTCGCGGGCGACAGGTGGTCGGACGTGTAGAGGTCCTGGTAGAACTTGATGCCGGCCTCGCTGGCCGCCGAGGTGAGGTCACCGGTCCACTTGCCGCTGCTCTCGGTCGCGACCTGGCCGCCCGCGCCCCAGATGAAGCTGACGATGGCGTTGGTGTAGTTGGACGGTGCGCCGATGCCATAGGTGCCCGGGTACTTGGCCATCAGCTTCTGCGCGTCGGCAACCAGCTCGGTCCACGTGGTCGGGGTCGAGGTGATGCCGGCGGCCTTGAACTGGTCCTTGCGGTACCAGATGCCGCGCACGCCGCCGAACCACGGCACGGCGTACGTGTTGCCGTTCTGTGTGTCGTTCGCGAGCATGCCGGACACGAGGTCCGACTTCATGGAGGAGCCGTTGACATCGGTGGAGATGTTGGCCAGCGCGCCGAGCGCGGCCTCGGTCGGGGTGTCGGTGTTGCCGAGCTCGGTGATGTCCGGCGCGTTCTTGCCGCTGGTCAAGGCGTTGGTCCAGTCCGTAGCCCGGTTGCCCCAGGGCACCCAGACGACGTTGATCTTGGTGTTGGCATAGGCCGGGTATGTCGTGTGGAACTGCTGGATGACGCCGTTCATCCAGGTCACTTCGGTCGGGACCGAGGCGCCCATGCGCCAGACGGTGAGCTCGCTGGGAACATTAGCGTTAGAAGCGCTAGAAGTAGCGGAAGAAGAGGCGCCGGTCGTTGCGCTCGAGCTCGAGCCGGAGTTGGACCCTGAACTGCAGCCGGCCATGGCGAGCGCGGCTGCCGCGCAGGCTGCCGCGGCGGTTATCTTGTGTCGCACTGCTGGTGTCCTCCCTTACCTGTTGGCACAAACCAGCCGGCTTGTACGGCTTAGGTTTGGTGTGTACCGGTGAAACTAATAGGAAACTTTCCTATAAGCTAGGGGTCCGGCCAAGCCGTTGCCGGATTGAGACACACGGCACGCACACGATACGTGGGAGGGGAGCGAGCCGATGCCCAGCCAGCAAAGTTCGGGTCGGGCGGTCAGCGGGGGGCCGTCCAGGCCCGGCACGCCCAGTCTGCTGCGCGAGCTCAACGATCGCGCTGCACTGGAGCTATTGCTTGATGGCCGGTCGCTAACCCGCTCGCAGCTGTCCGAACTGACCGGTGTGTCCAAAGTCACAGTCGCGCAGATGCTGGGCAGGCTGGAGGAGCGCGGGCTGGTCGCCGCGGTCGGCGAGCAGAGCGTGGGACGCGGGCCGAACGCCGCCCTGTATTCGGTGGTCGCGTCCAGCGCCCACGTCGCGGCGCTGTACGTGGAGCACGGGCTTGTGAGCACCGCCGTCGCCGACGTCACCGGACGGGTGATCGCGGAGGCGCGGGACGACACGAACGGCGAGCGCGACCCCGTCGAGCTCGTGCGCTCGGCCGTGGATCGTGCCTGCCGCAGCGCCGGGGTCTCGATCAGCATGCTGAGCGCCTTCGTCATCGGCAGCCCCGGCGTGGTCGACCCGGTGAGCGGCGACCCTCAGTTCTCGTTCAACCTGCCTGCGTGGCACGCGGGCGTGCTCGCCGGACTGCGCGGCGCGCTGCATAAAAGAGTGCTGATCGAGAACGACGTTAACCTCGCGGCCGTGGCCGAGCACGCGATGGGGGCGGCGGCGGGTGCCGACGACTACGTGCTCATGTGGATCGGCACCGGCGTCGGCCTGGCCACCATGCTGGGCGGCCGGCTGCACCGGGGCGCGTCCGGTGCGGCGGGTGAGATCGGCTGGCTGCCCGTGCCAGGCGCGCCTGTCACGTCGGACGTCAAGTACCCGGCCGGCGGCGGCCTGCAGTGGCTGGTGGGCTCGGACGCGATCGGCGCGCTGGCGGCGGAGTTCGGCCTCGCCGGGCCTGGTGCTGGCGGGCCCGGCTCCGGCGGGTTGAGCCCGGCCGATTCGGTCCGCGCCGCCGTGGTCGCCACCGCCGCCAACGCCGCCGCGGTCGCCGGTGCTGTCGCCGCCGCCGAGCGGCCTGACGGCACCGATGGGCGTGCCGTGCAGTTCCTCGACGAGCTCGCCCGCCGGGTAGCGCTCGGCGCCGTCGCCGTGTGTACGGTCATCGACCCCGGTCTCGTCGTCCTCGGCGGCGAGATCGGCCTGGCCGGCGGATCGGCGCTGGCCGGCCGGGTCGCGGCCGAGGTGGCCAGGATCTGCCCGGTGCACCCGCGGGTGGCGCCGACAGCGCTGTCCAGCGAGCCGGTGCTGCGCGGTGCGCTGCTCACCGCCGTGCAGCTGGCCCGCGCCGACCTGCTCGCCTCCGTCGCGGGCTAGCGCGCGTCAATCACGAACAAATCGTTCGTAATTGGTTAATCGGCCAACCGCGCGCGATTTCCCGCGGCCAGGGCCGATAGCCTGGGGAACCATGCGCTCTGGTGACCGGTTCTCGGCCAGCGCGGTTCCCGGCAGCGCGCAGCCCTCCGGCAGCGCGCCGCCCTCCGGCAGCGCGCAGCCCGCTGCCGCGCCCGAGTCCCAGCCGGGGCAACCCGGCCCCGCGCATGGCGCGGCACGGCCCTTCGCCCGCCGCGCCTGGGCGGCGTTGGCCTGGGCGCTGGGGGCCGCGGCGCTGTTCACACTGTTCCTGAGGATCTCGCTGGGCGACGCGCCGACCTCGGACCCCGCCAACAACGCCCTCCAGGCCTGGGATCTGCTGCACGGTCACCTGCTGCTGCACGGCTGGATTCTCGGCGACGTCACGTTCTACACCTTCGAACTTCCGCTGATCGCCCTGGTCGAGATCTTCTTCGGGCTGCACACCATCGCCGTGCACGTGGCCGAGGCGCTTGTCTACCTGATCGTCACGGCGCTCGCCGTCGCGGTCGCGGTGACCGACAGCCGGGGCGGGGCGCGCGTGGCGCGGGCGGGCGTCGTGGCGGCCGTGCTCGCGGCGCCGGCGCTGATCGTCTCGAACATATGGATCCCGCTCGGATTCCCCGATCACACCGGCACCACGGTCTTCTTCCTGGTGCCGTTCCTGCTGATCGATCGCGTCCCCCATAAATGGTTTACCGCCCCGCTGGTCGCCATCCTCCTGTGCGCGGGCCAGATCGGCGACGTGACGGTCCGCTACGTCGCGGTGCCCGCCATCGTCCTGGTTTGCGGCTACCGGGTCGTGGTCTCCGGCAAGTTCAGGAGCGGTGATGCCGCCAACGTGGTGGCCGCCGTCGTGTCCGTGCCCCTGTCGCTTGCGGTCCGCGCGATCATGAAGCATTTTGGCGCGTACGTGATGGTGTCCCCGAAGACCCGGATCGCGCCGATCGCCCACTGGCCGCACAACGCGTGGCTGACTTGGTACGCCGTGCGGATGCTCTTCGGCATCTCCGGCGGTCCGGTCGCTCACCCTCGCCCACTCGGCGTGGCGTCGGTGTTCGGGACCTGCTGCCTGTTGCTCGCGGTGGCTGGCATGGTCCGGGTGGTGTGGCGCTGGCGGGCGGCGTGCCGGGCCGAACAACTGCTGCTCCTCGTGATCGTGCTCAACGTCGTCGTCTACGCGATCTCCACCCTGCCTACCCCGCGGACGCCGCATGATCTGGTGGTCGTGCTGCCCGCCGGCGCGATCCTCGGCGCGCGGGCCCTGGTTCCGCGGCGAATCACCGGCCGGCTGACCGCGCTGGCCGCGGCCGGCGTCGCCACCGTCGCCGCGCTGCTGCCGTTGTCGTGGGCAGCGGCGGCCAGCGCGCCGCAGGTCCCCGCGTACGCGGTCCTGGCCACCTGGCTGGAAAAGCACGGGCTGCACTACGGGCTCGGCGGCTACTGGGACGGCTCCTCCGTGACCTTGCAGTCGGGCGGAGCGGTCCAGGTCCGCACCGTGCACCTCGTGGACGGGGCGATCAGGCCGTTCCCGTGGGAAACGAACACGCTGTGGTACGACCCCGCCAGGCACTACGCGAACTTCGTCGTCATCGACCTGGTCAACATCGACCTCGTGCCGCAAGCCGCACCTTACTTCGGCAAGCCGGTCAGCAGCCACGATGTCGGCCAATGGGAAGTCCTCATCTACAACCACAACGTCCTGCGGGTGGTCAGGCCGCCCAAGCTCACGCACGACAGCTAGCAACGCGGCAACTCCCCTTGACGCCATCCGTAAGGCATCGCTAACGTTAGTGAGTACTGACAGATACTTCGCAAGGGGGGCACCTCGATGGGACAGCCAGTAGCATTTTTCGAGATCATCAGCCCGGATGCGGAACGGGCGCTGAAGTTCTACACCGAGATGTTCGGCTGGGCCGCCCAGGCGGACCCGAACATGGGCGGCTACGCCCTCGTCGACACCAATGCGGGCGAGGGCGCCATCGGCGGCGGCATCGGCGGCACGGAGGCGCCGGGAGAAGCGCCGACCGTCAAGATCTACATGCGCGTCGACGACCTGGACGCCGCGCTCGACCGCGCCGAGCGGCTAGGCGGCAAGCGCCTCGTCCCGCCAACCGACCTGCCCGAGGGCTACGGCCGGTTCGCGATCTTCACCGACCCCGACGGCAACCAGGTCGGCCTGTGGGCCTGACCCCCGCCGACGACCCGCGGGCCGAGGCCCCGCGTGGCGCCCGCCGTGAGGACCCGCGCGGCGCCCGGGCCGAGGCCCCGCGCGGCGCCCGCCGCGAGGACCCGCGCGGTGATCCCGCCGAGGCCGCGACGGACGAGGCTCTGCGCGCGCTCGCCGAGCCGCGCCGCCGCGCGATCCTGCGGCTGGTGGCGCATGACGAACTGGCCGCGGGAGAAATAGCGGCGGCATTCGACGTCACTCGCACCGCCGTAAGCCAGCACCTCACCGTACTTCGCACCGCCGGTCTTTTGTCCGAACGAAGGGTCGGCACCCGCCGGCTGTACCGTGCCCGCCCCGAGGGCCTGGCCGGGCTGCGGGAGTTCCTGGAGGACATGTGGTCCTCATCTCTGGACGTGGCCCGGCGGCTCGCCGAGGCGGACCGCGGCATCAGCGATGACAGTCAGTCGGCGGCAGGCTAACGCGGGCACCAAAGACGAAGGAGATACTCATGGACGTCACCCCCATGCCCCAGCGCGAAGGGAACCGCCATGGCTGACGTCACGGAGTTGCGGCGCCCGCCGGTGCGTCAATCGGTGCTCGTCCGCAGCTCGCGACCGCATACGTTCGAGACGTTCGTCGCCGAGATGGGCAGTTGGTGGCCGGTGAACCCGTTCTCGGCCGGCAAGGACCGGGTCCGCGATGTCACCGTCGAGCGGCGGGTCGGCGGACGGGTCTATGAGACCTGGGCCGACGGTACGCAGGTGGACTGGGGCGAGCTGCTGGCCTGGGAGCCGCCTCGGCGGTTCGCGATGACCTGGGCGATCGTCTCCGCGCTCACCGAGGTGGAGCTGACGTTCGCCGAGCTGGGCCCGGCGCTGACGAAGGTATCGGTCGTGCACAGCGGCTGGGAAAAGCTCAGCGACGAGCAGCTAGCGCAGGACTGCGCGCTGCCCGGCGGGTACCTTGGCGGCGCGTTCGACCAGGGCTGGGCGTTCATCCTCGGCCGTCTGGCCGAAGCGGGGGAGCGATCGTCATGAGCGAGGCCGTGCGGTACGTGATGTTCTACGAGAGCGGCGACCTGACGCTCGCCGTCGAGAACTTCCCCGCGCACAAGGCCAGGTACACCGAGTTCATGGACCGGGGCGTGCTGCTCTCGCTCGGCCCGTTCACGGACGGGAGCGGCTCCATCGCCGTGTTCACCAGCCGGGAGGTCGCCGAGGAGTTCGCCTCCGGCGACCCGTTCGTGCTCCGCGGCGTGGTCAGCAAGTGGTACGTCCGGGAGTGGCGGGAGGTGACGCCGAGGGCTCCTTCAGCCGGATGAATGTCCCGTTCAGCTGGCTATAGGGCCTGTTGCAAAACTCGGTCTGCCGGATTTCTGGTGTTAATGCTGGCAGAATGGATTTATGGCACGCCAGTTCAAGCCGGTGGACCGGGATCAGCCGATGATGCTGCCGGAAGATATGCGTCTTTGGGTGGGTAAGGAT
>DATMKQ010000354.1:0-13714 GCA_035571275.1 Trebonia sp. | reverse complement strand
GCCCCGCCCCCCGCCCCCGGCACCCCTGGTCAGACAAGGCGGAAGATCCTCCGTGCCCCACGACGGACTATCTTCCGCGCTGATTGCCTTGCCCGGAATGCCTCAAGCTAAGATTCAGGCATTCCGGATGTATCGCCACGCGCCGGCCTGATCGGGCGATGGCCGCGGTTCCTCCCCGCGCCGGTGATTATGCTCGTCGGGTGACGCCCGAGGCCCTCGTTCGCTCCGCCACCACGTGGACGGCGGTCCCGTTCGTCCAGGAGATCACGCTGCTGACCGCTGGCGAGCCGTACGGCCTCTGGGACCGGACCGACCGCGACGCCCCGCCGTTCTGGGCGTTCCCCTGGGCGGGCGGTCAGGCGCTCGCCCGCCACATCCTCGACAACCCGGGGCTGGTGCGCGGGCGGCGAGTGCTCGACGCCGCCTCCGGTTCCGGGCTGGTGGCGATCGCCGCCGCGAAGGCCGGCGCGGCCAGCGTCGTGGCCGGCGACATCGACTCGAACGCGGTAACCGCGATCGGCATCAACGCCGCCGCGAACGGCGCCGCCGTAACGGCCCGCCCGCTCGACCTCGCCGGTGAGGACGCCTGCGACGCGGAGGTGGTCCTGCTAGCCGACGTCTTCTACCAGCGCGACCTCGCCGACCTGGCGCTGCGCTTCCTGCTGGCGGCCGCGCGCTCGGGCGCGGACGTCCTCCTCGCCGACCCCGGCCGCGCCTTCCTGCCCGCCAAGTCGCTGTGCGCCATCGCGAGCTACGACATGCCGGTCCTCACCGTGCTGGAAGACACGCCAGTGAAAACGGTGACCGTCTACCGCCTTGCGTGAGGGGTCGGCTAGGAACCTTGACCGCGGTGGGAGGCGGCGGCCGGCTACGCGGGGACTACGACCGTGCCGGTCGCGGTTACCGCGATTATCGGGGGGTCGAGGACCGTGGCCGCCGACGGGGACCGGGCGGGGTCGGCGCGGCAGACGACGCGGGCCTCGAACGACAGCTGGCGGCTGCGGCGGCCGACCGCGATCACCTCGCAGGCCGCCTCGATCACGTCGCCGGCCAGGACCGGGGCGCGGAACCGCACGTCAGAGTAGGCGGCGAACAGGCCCTCGTCGCCGTCCATCCGCACGCACGCCTCCGTCGCCACGTCGCCGAACAACCCGAGCACGTACGCCCCGTCCACCAGTCCTCCGCCGTAGTGGGCGTCGCCGTGCTTCACGTACCGCCGGTGGGTGACGGTCAGCCCGGCGCGGGCGTCGGCCGTCATCGCGCGTCCGCCGGCGCGAGCGCGTGCGCCAGGTAGCTCGCGACCTCACCGGGCGTGGTGCCGCGGCCGAAGATCTTGTCCACGCCGAGCGACGCCGCCTCCGCCGGGTCGAACCGCGGCCCGCCGACCACCAGCAGCGGCCGCCGCGCCGCGCCCGCGAACTCCGGCGCCGCGCGGAACGCCGCGGCCAGTTCCCGCGCGTTCGTCAGGTGCGCGTCCCGCTGCGTGACCACCTGGCTGACCAGGACCGCGTCGGCCCGTTCGTCCGCCGCCCGGCGCACCAGGACCTCGACGGGCACCTGCGCGCCGAGGTTGACCACCCGGATCTCCCGGTAGTACTCCAGGCCCTTCTCCCCCGCGTGGCCCTTCACGTTCAGGATCGCGTCGATGCCGACCGTGTGCGCGTCGGTTCCTATCGTCGCGCCGACCACGACGAGCTCGCGGCCCAGCTCCGTGCGGATCCGCAGGTTCACCTCCGCCGGGGAAAGCACGTCGAACTCGCGCTCGGGCACGGTCACCGCCGACAAGTCGACAAGGTGACTTACCCGCCCGTAGACGATGAAGAAGGTGAAGTCGGGGCCGACGGGCTTGGTGTGCACGACCATCGCCGGGGACAGGCCCATCTTGGTGGCGAGCTGGAGCGCGGCGCCCTCGGCCACCGCCCGGTCATCGGCTGACACGGAGGGAACCGGCAGCGTGAACGACACCTGCACGCGCCCGTCCCCGGTGGTGTCACCGTACGGCCGGACTATAGACGCAACGCTCATTCCGCGTCTCCTCCCAGGATCTCGGCCACCGGATCCTCCGAGCGGGCCGGGCGAACTCCGTCGAGGATCTCCCCCACGGGATTGAAGTAACCGAGCGCCCGTTCGATGACGCCGTCCAGGCCGCGCCCGCCGTCCGGCGGCCGTTTCGTCACGCCGAACGTCCCGTCGGCGATCGCGCCGAGCAGCCCGTCGGCCTCGATCCGGCGCAACAGCGCTACCGCCTCGTCGAGCACCTGGTGCGCGCGCCCCACGACGAACGAGTCCGGCTGGAACGACAGCCCGAGGCGCCCCGCCGCGGACCGCACGTAGCGCACGTTCTCCAGGGCAAGATCGCGGTCGGACAGGAACGGGGTGTGAATTCCCTCGGTCATCATGCCGACCAGCAGAATCGACTGGTCGGTCATCAGCCCGCACAGGTTGAAGAACGCGTCGAGCAGGAACCCCGCGAACACGTTGCCCGTCATGTGCTTGGTCGGCGGCATGTACTTCAGCGGCGCGCCGGGGAACAGCTCGCGGACAAGCTGCGCGTGCGCGAGCTCGAGCAGGAACGAGTCCGGCACGGCCGGGTTGATCTCGAACGCGTGCCCCAGCCCGAGCTGCCAGGTCGCCAGCCCAGCCTCCCGCGCGAAGTACTCGTTGAGCAGCTGGGAAACCACGACCGTATGCGCCGCGTCAACCGCGTCCGCGGTCGTCAGGTAGTTGTCCTCGCCGGTGTTGATGACGATCCCGGCCCTGGCGTGCACCTGCCGGGAGAACCGCTGGTCGATGAACGTGCGCACCGGGTTGATGTCGCGGAAGATGATGCCGTACATGCAGTCGTTCAGCATCATGTCCAGCCGCTCGAGCCCGGCGAGCGTGGCGATCTCCGGCATGCACAGGCCGGACGCGTAGTTCGTCAGCCGCACGTACCGGCCGAGCTCCCGCGACGTCTCGTCCAGCGCCGCGCGCATCAGAGCGAAATTCTCCCGCGTCGCGTAGGTGCCCGCGTACCCCTCCCTGGTCGCGCCCTCAGGGACGTAGTCAAGCAGCGACTGCCCGGTGGACCGAATCACGGCGATCACGTCCGCGCCCTCCCGCGCCGCCGCCTGCGCCTGCGGGATGTCCTCATAGATGTCGCCGGTCGCGACGATCAGGTAGATCAACGGTGCGGGCGGGTCGGCGAGGTCCGCGATCATGCGGGAGCGCAGCGCCCGCTGAGCATCGATCGCAGCCACCCCCTCTTCGGCGGAACGGACCGCGCGTTCTCTTGCCGCGATCGCGTCTGTTCCGGAGGGAAGACGGAACTTGACCTGTCCCGCCGCGGCTTGTTCGGCTAGCGTCCGCAGGTCGGGAAAACCTCCGGCGAGCATGGCATCCCATGCGGGCAGCGCCACGCCGTGCTCAAGCCCGACCGAGTCCCGCACCGCGTCGACTACGCGGTTCACCCACGGCATGCCCGCACCGTCTGCCCCGTCCAGGCCGGCCAGCCTGAGCACGGCGCGCTCAATAGACACGGTGCTGTGTGTTGTGGCCAGCTTTGTCACGGGCTCCCCGGCGCGCTTGGCTAGCTCTCGTGCTAGGGCGACAACCGTGGGGTCAAGGTCCAGTTTCTGGGTCATGCTTCTCCTTCCCCCGCGGGGTGGACACGGCGTTCGAACAAGGTGCGGACGGACGGGTTGGACCTGATCAGGCCCAGTGCGTAGTCGGCGTGACCGGGGGCGTAGCCGTTGCCGATCAGCATCGTCACGTCGGCCGCCATCCCCTCCGCGCCCAGAGCCGCCGCGCTGAAACTTGTCGCCATCGAGAAGAAGATGACCGTGCCGCGCTGGCGGGTCGCCAGGATGGCGCCGCCCTCACACCCCGGCGCGTCCACGCAGACCACGGTGACGTCGGCGGGCCCGCCCGCCCCCGCGACCGCCTCCGCGACATGCACAGGCTCTCGGGCGTCAGCGACAACCACGTTGTCCACCAGCGGCGCGGGCGGATCTTGTGTTATCACGCCGGCCTGGGGGGCGAGGTGGCTGCTGGTATTTTCGGCCGGTTGCGTGGGCGGTAGCCCCACGGCTAGGTCGCCCGCGTGGTGCTCGGCTCGCCCGGTCGCCAGGTCGTTGGCCTGGTCGAGGAGGGCGGCTTCTCGCTGGTTGGGCACGACCCCGATGATCCGGCTGGCGCCGGCCGCACGGGCGGCGGCGGCGGACAGGGAGCCGCTCTTGCCGGCCGCGCCCAGGATGGCCACGACCGGTCCGGGCTCGGAGGCGCCGCGGGCGCGACACCCCTCAACCACCCGCCGCGTCAACGCTGGCGCCCCGCAGACGTCCATGACCGACAACGCCAACGGCACAGGAAGATCAGAAGGCAACACGGCCGCGATCGAGCGGGCGAAGAGGATCGCGTGACCGTCGCACGGGATCTGCTCGGACAAGCCGTCCCACCCGGCCAGGTCGTCGTAGATCTCCAAAGGCGTGAGCGTAAGAGAGACGAGCGTGGCTACCCGGTCGCCTGGCTTGAGGTCCAGAGGCGAGTCCGGGCCTACCTCGTCGACGATCCCCGTGAGCATGCCACCCGACCCCGTGACCGGATTGTGCATTTTGCCGCGGCTGGCGACGATCTCGCGGACCGCTTCCCTGATCGCGTCGCCGTCGCCGCCGTTGGCATCGCGAAGCTGGCGGTAGGAGGCGGCGTCCAGGTTCAGCCTGTCCACACGGATCCGCACCTCGTCGGCGCCGATGCGCGGGCTCGCGTCCAGCCGCCAGGCGGCCTGCGGCAGCACGCCCGCCAGGCGCTCGCCGGGGTCGGCGACACGGTTGAGGCCGAGGGAGTCGGCGAGCGGCTGTCCGTGCGCAGGACGTGTCATGCGATCATCCTTCCCCGCCGCGACAGACAGTCTTCGCAGACGCGGCAACCCCGCATCGTTCCGAAAAATCTTCTTTTGAAATACTTATCAACCGTAGCTTCTTTCGTATCATACGGGTACCACACGCGTATCGTTCGTTCCGCATACTCCGGGAGACAGCATGGTAGAGCAGCCGTACCAGTACCGGCGCCGGGAACTCGCCGAGCCGGACTGGCGACGGTTGCCGGGGTGGGCCGGCGTGACGGCCGCGGAGTGGGAGTCCGCGCAGTGGCAGCGCGCGCACTGCGTGAAGAACGCGCGGCAGTTGCGCGCGGTCGTCGGCGGCGGGCTGCGCGAGGACTTCTTCGCCGACCTGGAGCGCGACCAGCGCGAGCAGGCGACGATGTCGATGCTGATCCCGCCGCAGATGCTGAACACGATCGCGCCGGACGTCCCCGCGTCCGAGGCCTCGTTCACCGACGCGTGGTACGCCGATCCGGTGCGCCGCTACATGCTGCCGGTGTTCAGCGACCGGGAGCCGCAGTGGCCGTCCCACCCGTACGCGCAGCGGGACTCGCTGCACGAAGCGGAGATGTGGGCGGTCGAGGGGCTGACCCACAGGTACCCGACGAAAGTGCTCGCCGAACTGCTGCCGACCTGCCCGCAGTACTGCGGGCACTGCACCCGGATGGACCTGGTCGGGAACCCGACCGTGAAGGTCGACAAGCACAAGTTCGGGCTGACGCGCGAGGACCGGCTGACCGCGATGCTCGACTACCTGCGGCGCACCCCCGGCGTCAGGGACGTCGTGGTCTCGGGCGGGGACGTGGCGAACCTGCCGTGGCCGCGCCTGGAGTCGTTCGTGGCCGCGCTGCTCGAGATCGAGTCGGTGCGGGACATCCGGCTTGCCAGCAAGGCGCTGATGGGGCTGCCGCAGCACTGGCTATCCGCCGAGGTTCAGGCGGGCATGGCACGGCTCGCGACGACGTCGCGGTCGCGGGGCGTGTCGCTGGCGATCCACACCCACGTGAACGCCGCGCAGTCCGTCACCCCGCTGGTGGCCAGCGCCGTGCGGGCGATGTTCGAGGCCGGGGTCAGGGACGTGCGCAACCAGGGCGTGCTGCTGCGCGGGGTGAACGCCTCCGCGCCAAGGCTGCTCGACCTGTGCTTCGCGCTGCTCGATGGCGCCGGGATCATGCCTTATTACTTCTACATGTGCGACATGATCCCCGGTGCCGAGCACTGGCGGGTGACCCTGGGCGAGGCGCGGGACCTGCAGAGCGCGATCATGGGGTACCTGCCGGGGTACGCGACGCCGCGCGTGGTCTGCGACGTGCCTTACGTCGGCAAGCGATGGGTGCACCAGGCCGCGCGCCACGACACGACGCGGGGCATCTCGTACTGGACGAAGAACTACCTGACGGCCATCGAGACCGGGGATGACCTGGCGCTGGGCCGCGAGTACCCGTACTACGACCCGATCCATCTGCTGCCCGCCGACGGGCAGGAGTGGTGGCGCGCCCAGGCCATCCGGGGCGCGCGACCGGGGCTTGTCGCCTAGTATCCGCGCTGGGCGACGCCCCGCAGCGCCGGGGAAAGCACCTCGCCGGCCGCCTCGACAAGCATCGACATCTCGTAGGAAACGAGGTCGGTGTCGCACTCGGGAGACGCGAGCACACACAGGCTCGACCCGTCGCTGATCGCTTTGATCAGCATCAGGCCGTACTGCATCTCCACCAGTGCCTGCGTGGGCGGACCCGCCTCGAAGATCCTGGCGGCCCCCTGCATCAGGCTGGACAGCCCCGCGGTGATGGCCGCGAGTTGGACGGCGAACTCACGGGGAATCTGATCCGATAGCGCGAGCGGCACGCCGTCCGCTGACACCACCGCCGCGTGCGCTACGTCCGCGACGCGCCCGGCGAAGTCGGAGACTAGCCAGTTCAGATCCTGGCTGTAAGCGTGACTCAACTGTCGGCTCCCTTGTCCCGCTGGCCAAAACCAGCCGGCTTTTCCTGTTGGCTGTCCGCCGCCCGGCGGGCTCCGCGCTGGAAACCGCTGAGCCGGCTGCGAGCCATGTCCGGTGATCGTCGTGGTAGCGTCCGCGCCTGCTGTGCGGCGGATCCGGGAAGCAGGTTCGCCTTGGGCACCCGCAGCGGGAGTCCGGCGGCGGTCTGATCTCCGCGTATCGGATCCGCGATGATCTCCGCGGCGTGCCGGCCCTGGGCCCACGGGTCGCTGGCCAGCGGCCCGCTCCAGCCCGGTGGCGATGGTGGTGCTGGCGCCGCGGGCTGCCATCCGCCGGTGCCTGAGCCTACGCCTGTCGCGGATATCCGACGGGTACGGAACCAGTTCGACATCTGCTCGCCGTTCTCCTCAGCGACGGAAGTACCGGCGCTGGCCGGCGCGGGTGCTACCGCAACCGTCTGGCGGCGGCCCTCGGCAGCCGGCCGCACGCCGCTGATCTGCTGGCCGACCGACCGCCTGACCTGCGCGCCGAACGGCTTGGACCACGCCCCGCCGGCCGAGTGGTACCCGCGTGCGGCTCGCTCAACGACGGTTTCAGGCAGCCATACGAGCGCGCTGAGCCCTTGCGGGGTCGCCGGGCGCAGCCGGATGCGGATCTTGTGCCGCTCGGCGAGCCGCGCCACGGCGAACAGGCCCATGTGCCTGGAGACCGACACGTCGATCACGGGAGGGTTGTCCAGCCGCCAGTTCATCTCGGTGAGCCGCGCGTCGGAAACGCCGATCCCCTTGTCCACGATCTCGATCAGCACGCCTCCGCTGGTCGGCTCCTGCGCCGACACTTGCACCTGGGTGTCTTTCGGGGAGTAAAGCGTGGCGTTTTCGATGAGCTCGGCCAGCAGGTGCACGACGTCCGACACCGCTTGCCCGACAACCGCGATGCCAGGCTCGATGTTGAGGACCACCCGGCTGTACTGTTCGATCTCCGACGTCGCCGCGCGCGCTACGTCCGCCAGCGGCACGGATTCGCTCCATTTTCGCGCGCCTTCGTGTCCGGCGAGCAACAGCAGGTTCTCGGAGTTACGGCGCATGCGCGTGACCAGGTGGTCCATGGAGAACAGCCCGGATAGCCGGTCCGGATCTTCCTCGTTCTGCTCCAGGGCTTCGATCATTCGGGCGAGCCGCTCGATCAGCGACTGGCTGCGCCGCGAAAGGTTGACGAACATCGCGTTGAAGCTCGTACGCAGCATCGCCTCATTGCCGGCCAGCCGCACCGCTTCCGCGTGCACCTGGTCGAATGCCCGCGCCACCTGGCCGATCTCGTCGGCGGAGGCCACGTCGATCGGGGTGATCGTCATGCTTGTGTCCGGGTTCTCCGCCTCGCTGATCCGCTGGACCACCTCAGGAAGCTGCACAGTGGCGATCTGCAGCGCGCCAGCCCGAAGCCTGCGCAGCGGCCGCACCAGGGACCTGGCGACGAGGAAGGTGGCGACGAATACGAGAAGCAGGACAGCCAGCGTGAGGGCCGCGGCGACAACCGCGGACTGTCGCGCACCGCTTTGCAGTGACGCGGCCCGTGCGACGACGTTCCCGGCGATGCCGAGTCCGACGCCCTGGATCTGCCCGTTTTTGTCGGACATCAGCGAGTACCACGTCGACGGCGCCTTACCCGGGGAGATGCCCAGGTTGACGATGTCGGTGAACGGGTCACTGTCGCTGACCATAAAGTTTTCGATGTTCGTCGCGTCGCTGACCTGCGACGAGCCGAGGACAGCCGTGAAAGCGGCCTGCTGCGAAGGCGTCGCCGCCGACTGGAACGCCGTCTCGTCGAGCTGCTCCTGGGAGGCGGCGGTGTTGATCGCCTCCTCCACGCCGATGCTGTAAAAGCGCTGGGTGAGAGCGTTGAGCAGCAGCGCCCGCTGGTCCGTAACCTCTTCCTTCGCCAGCGACAGCGAGTCAAGGGCCCGGACGTCGTTGGTGAGGGCGGGATCAGACACGCCCTGCGCGATCTGGCTGTTCAGGGAGTCGATGTCGTTGACGGGTTGCGCGTAGTCCGTGATCACGGCCGTCGCGTTTCCCTCGTTCCTGGCCAGGGTGCGGACGGACGTGAGGTTCCGCAGGTCCGTCACCACGGTCGCCACCGAGGACCGGATGTTCGCGGGGAAGCCGCCACCGATCTCGCCGGCCTGCGCGTTGAACGTGGCCACCGCCGCGCCGGTCGCGCTGTACAGCGGGGTCAAGACCGCCGGCAGGGCACCGCCGATGACCGCCGCGGTTTCGTCACGTTCGTTCTGCAGGTCCTGGACGACGACCGCGCCCTGCTCACCGAGCTTGGCCAGCTGCGTGACGCGGCCGAACTGGTCCGCGCTGCCCACGGCGTCGGCCACCCGCAGGCCGCCGAAGATCAGGCCCATGAGCAGCGCGAGCACGATGACCGCGATCAGCCGGAACGATACTGACAAGTCCTGCAGGGACCGCCCGCGTTGGCGCTGCTCCGGCACTTTCGCGCGCCTGCCAGCACCACCCGGCCTCGCCTTGATGCTCACTGCGCCGCGGTCCCCTTTGCTTCTGAATGACTACTCGAAGCCCAGCGATGGGAGAATACACTCTTACGTGCCATATAGTGCCACACGGGCCTTTTGATCCTGTCACTTTTGCTCTCATCGATAAGTTGCCATCGCGGGGGTGGAGGCACACGGCCCGTCCGGCTGATTTAGGTTTAGGGCATGACACGCCGCAGTGAGCAGATCAGCCTCCACCTCAACGCCTACCTGACTGCGCACAGCAGCCCCCCGGACGCGATCTTGCGGGAACTGGCCACCGAGACGGCGGAGCGCTACCCGAACGAAACGAACCTGCAGGTGGCCCCCGAGCTCGGGACGCTGCTGACGCTGCTGACCAGGATCAGCCGGGCCCGTTCGGGCATCGAGCTCGGGACCTTCACGGGGTATTCGTCCATCTGCATCGCCCGCGGTCTCGGCGAAGGCGGACGACTGCTGTGCTGCGATGTCAGCGACGAATGGACGTCGGTGGCGCGAAAGTACTGGGAGAAGGCCGGCCTCACCGACCGGATCGAGTTGCGCCTGCGGCCCGCGCTCGAGACGCTGCGCGCGCTTCCCGGCGAAGAGGCCTATGACGTGGCGTTCATCGACGCGGACAAGATCAACTACCCCGACTACTGGATGGAGCTTGTGCCGCGGATGCGCGGCGGCGGCGTGATCATGGTGGACAACACGTTCTCGCACGGCCGGGTGCTCGATGCCGGGAACGATAATCCCTCCGTCATCGCGGTGCGCAGGATGAACGACCTGGCCGCCGCCGACGACCGCGTGGAGCTGATCATGATCCCGATCGGCGACGGGGTGACGGTGGCCCTCAAGCGCTAGCCGGACACGCCGAGCACGGCGTAGTTGTACATCCCGTAGTAGCCCTGCACGTACACGTTGGTGACGGCCGGGTTCCTGTAGAGCAGGGCCTTGGCGTAGACCTCGGGCAGGATCGCCGCGTCCTTCATGATCCGCAGGTCGATCTTCGGCCAGATGGCCGCCTCCTGGGCCCCGGAGAGCGTCGGGGACGTCGCCTGGGCGAACAGGTTGTTGATGACCGGATCGTTCAGCTGCTCGATGTTCGTGTTACCAGAGGGGGCTATCGCGTTCCCGTTGCTGATCTCGTCGAGGAATCCGTAGCCGTCCGGCCAGTCAGCGGCCCAGCTGCCCAGGTCGATGCCCAGGTCGTGCTGCTGAACGTAGGCCGGTGAGCCCGCGAAGTCGGTGTAGTAGGTGCCGGACGGGTAGCCGTGCAACTGGACGGTAATCCCCACCCGGGCCAGGGCCGCCTGCATTGACTGCGCCGCCTGCACATCGGTGGGCCGGTCACTGCGGTAGGCGAGGCCAACAGAGAACCCGTTGGACTGCCCGCACGCGTCCAGCGCCGCCTTCGCCTTCGCCAGGTCGCCGCTCGGGTCGCTCAGCGCGTCGTACAAGTCGAACTGGCTGTAGCCGACGATGTTCGGCGGCATGACGGTGCTCGCGATCGCGCCGCCGACCTGCGGGCCGCCGTAAGCGGTTTGCTGGTCGGTCTTGTCAGCCGCGTACTCGATGGCCTGCCGGCAGGCCAGGTTGTTCAGCGGCGGCACCTTCGTATTGATGTAGGCGAACCAGAGGAAGCCGGTCAGCGCGTCATCCGCGGCCTTCATCAGCGCCGGACTGGACAGGATCTTGGCGCGCGCGGCGGTCCCCACGCCCGTTCCCCCGGCATCGATGTCAACGTTCCCGGCCAGCAACTGGCTGTCGACATCGCCCGCGCTCAGGTTGAGGTCAAGGACGATCTTGCTCGCCAGCTGCCTGGCCTCCGGGTCCTCGTTGGGCGTCCAGTTCGGGTTCTTGACCAGGATCAACTGCTTGTCCGCCTGGTAGCTCTGGAACATGTACGGACCGGTGGAGACCGGGTGCAGCTGATAGTTGGCGCCCGTGTCCTTGTCCGGCGGGACAGGGGCGGTCTGGGGGATCGCGACAACGTAGTTGAAGTCGGGGAACGGGTGCTGGAGATGGAACTGGATCGTGTACGCATCCGGGGTGGTGACCGAGGTCAGGCCCATCAGGTTCTTGGCCCGGTCCCGGTACGGCCCCGGGTAAGAAGGATCATCGAGCAGCACAGGGAAGTACGTCGGGCCGTTGGCGAGCACGTTCCTGTCGTACGTGCGCTCGACCGCGTACTTCACGTCCGCCGCGGTAACCGGCGTGCCGTCCTCGAACTTCAGCCCGTGCTTGAGGTGGTAGGTCCAGACCAGGCCGTTGGCGCTGACCTGCCCGAGGCTGGTCGCGGTGCCGGGCACCAACTGGAGCCCGCAACTGCCCGGGCACGACTTGTATGTCACCAGCGGGGTCGCGTACAGCCGGGAGAAGTCCCAGGTCCACGCGTAGTACGTGTTGCCGGGGTCAAGCGAGTCCGGCGTGCTGCTGTCGGCGAAGGTCAGCGTGCCGCCCGTCGCCGTCGAGGGGTTCACGACGCTGGTATTACCGGCACCGTACAACTCGTTGCTGCCGGTCACCGTGTTCGTGCCGCCGCCCGAGCCAGAACTGCCGGTCGCGCACGCCACGACGGTAAGCCCGGTCAGTACTGCGCATGCCGTGAGCGCGAGCGTCCGGCGTCGTGTCATGAGCGGCTCGTCCCCTTTCACACAGACCAGAGCTACCCGCGGCTGATCATTGGACATAAGGCTGATTCGGGCGTCAACTGTGCCAGAGTAACGGAACCCGTTTCAATCGGGGGCGAATCTCATCCACCCGCATCGATCAGGCCAGCGTCAGGATGAGCTTTTGACGGCGCCGCCGAGGTAAAGCTCGCCGATCTCGGGGTGCTCGAGGACCTCCCGGCCGGTGCCGGACAGCCGCACCGTGCCGTTCTCCATGACCACGCCGCGGGCGGACAGCTTGAGGCCGGCCCGGGCGTTCTGCTCCACGAGCAGGATCGTCGTGCCGCTGGAGTTCATCTGCCTGGTGGCGTCGAACACCGACTTCAGCACCATCGGGGACAGGCCCATCGACGGCTCGTCCAGCAGGATCAACGTCGGCTCGAGCATCAGCGCGCGGGCGAACTCCACGAGCCGCTGCTGACCGCCGGACAGCGCCCCGGCTTTCATCTGCCCCCAGTCTTTGACCTGGGGGAACAAGTCGAAAACCGCGTCCATCCGCTTGCTGACGAGGGACCGGTCCGACAGGGTGTAGCCGCCGAGGTCGATGTTCTCCCTGACGGTCATGTCCTTGAACAGGCTGTGGTTCTGCGGCACCTGCACCACGCCCATCTTCAGGATCGCGCGCGGCGATTTGCCGTTCAGCCTCTCCCCGTGCAGCGTCACCGTGCCGAGGCGCGGTTTGAGCAGGCCGCTGATCACGCGCATCAGCGTCGACTTGCCCGCGCCGTTCGGTCCGACGACGCAGGTAATCGACCCCTCCGGCACGTCGAACGTGACACCGCGCAGCACGTCACCACCGCCGTAACCGGCGACGATGCCGTCCATGACGAGGACGGGCTCAGCTGGCGGCGTGGTCATCGGCGTCCTCCTCCAGGTCCGCGCCGAGATAGGCGTCGAGCACGCGCTTGTCGGTCTTGATGATGTCCGGCGGCCCGCTCGCCACGGCAGCGCCCGACTCCAGCACCGTGATAGTGGAGCACAGGCCCATGACGAACTCCATGTTGTGCTCGACGATCAAGAACGTCTTGCCGTCGGAGTTGAGCTCGCGGATGCGATCGGTGATGTGGTTGATCAAGGTGGGGTTTACCCCGCCGGCCGGCTCGTCGAGCAGGACGACCGCCGGGTCCGCGACCAGCACGTAGGCCAATTCGAGCAGCTTGCGCTGGCCGTACGACAGCGAGCCCGCGAGCACGTTCGCGTGCCCTTCGATGCCGACGAACGCCAGCAGGTCCATGGCGTGCCTGCGGTGGTGCGTCCACGCGTCCCGGCCGAACCAGGCCAGGACGTTGCGCGGCCTGTCCTTGGCTTGCGCCGCGATGAGCATGTTCTCGATCACGGTGAGCCGGGGGAAGATCCGCGTGAGCTGGAAGGTGCGGCCGATGCCCGCGGCGAACACCTTGTCAGGCGCGTAGTTCGTGATCGGCTTGTCGCGGAAGTAAACCTGGCCCTCGTCCGCCCGCTGGTAGCCGGTGACGACGTTGAACAGGGTCGTCTTGCCGGAGCCGTTCGGCCCGATGAGGCCGGCCACCGTGCCTTCTTCGACCGAGATCGTCGCGCCGTTCAGCGCCTGGACGCCGCCGTAGGCCTTCTTGACGCCATCGGTGCGCAGCAGCACGGTCACCGGGCACCTCCTGAGGGGCGAGCGGGGAGGGGCGGGTGCGCGGGGTCGGGCGGGTGGGTGGGGTCGGACGGGTGCGCGGGGTCGGACGGGTGGGCGGGGT
>DATMKQ010000353.1:0-2121 GCA_035571275.1 Trebonia sp. | reverse complement strand
CCCCACCGGTTCCCGCGTGACAGTTCGCGTCGGCGGCGTGACGGTCGCCGAGTCGGACAGCGCGCTGTCGCTGGCCGAGGCGTCTTATCCCGTGGTGCAGTACATCCCCCTCGGCGACGTCGACCAGAGCCTGCTGCGGCGTACCGACAGCCACACCTACTGCCCTTACAAGGGCGAGGCCAGCTACTACAGCGTCCAGACCCCGGACGGCGCGACCGAGGCCGACCTGATCTGGACCTACGAGCAGCCCTACGACGCGGTCGCGGAGATCGCCGGTCACGTGGCGTTCTACGCGAACCGCGCCGAGGTCACCGTCGGCTGAGGTTGCAGGCTTTATCCCGAACGGCCTGCTACTTCGCCTCGCGGCTAGCGGCTGATCAGCGGCCAGAGCGGGTGCACCTGGCTGGAGTCGCTGGTGTAGCCGAGCTTGCCGAGCCCGAAGCCCTCTTCGATCGTGAGCAGCATCGAGTAGTGGTTGGACGGGGTCGAGTCGGTCGCGTGCCGCGGCCCGAGCCGGCTGATGACCACCATCGGCGCGGATCCGCCGCCGTAGACGCCGCCCGGCCACGATGAGCTGATCTCCGGGTCCCCGGCCGGGATGTACGGCGAGTCGCAGCAGCCCGCGGTGGACAGGTAGAAGTTGTCGCTGGCGTCGGAACCGTCATAGTCGGACTCGTCGGCGGTAACGAAGATCACGCTGTGCCCGGTCCACGCCTTGCTCGACATGATCGTCTGCACGGCGGTCTTGACGAACGCGTCCGCCTTGGCCTTGAGCGCCTCGTCGTTCGCGTCCCCGGCGACGTTCGAGTACGGGCACGGCGTCTCGGGGTACCCGGCGATCGCGGTGCTGACCCCGCCGTGCAGGTCGGTGCACTGGTCTGGGCTGATCCACACGTACCGTGGCGGGTTCGGCCCGTTCAGGTCCGCGGCCATGTCGGTGTAGGGCTTGATGTCGGCTGCCCGCGACGGGTTGAGCCGGATGTCGTTGTACAGGATGAACGGGTTGTGCTTGCTGGCGTAGAGCGCGCCGCCAGTGGCCGGCCAGTTGTCAGGCAGGTAGCCGGCCGACGGCATCGCCTGCATATACGCGGCCCAGGGGATGTGCGCCGCGGACAGCTCATCCACGATGTTGGTGTGGTCGTACTGGTTCCCTGCACTCCAGCCGTTGTCGTTGTTCACCCACCAGTTGTCGCCGCTGGTGGCGGCGATGTAGTTCGGCTCGCTGGTGTGCGTGACGCCGAAGTAGTCGGTCGCCACCCCGTACTGGGACGCCAGGGAGGTGAGGTACGGCATGTTCGGGTCGCCGATCACGTGGTCGGCCTCGTGGTTCTCCAGCATGACGATGAACACGTGGTCGAGTCCGCGCGCGGCGCTCCCGCCGCCGGCTCCGGCCGTCGCGCCGTAGCTAGACCCGGCGGTCGCGGCCAGCGCGCCGGCCGCGAGCGCCAGCGCTGCCGCCGCCGCCGGGATCCAGACGCGGCGCCGGGCGAAGATGTGGACGTTCACAGTGGCCTCCGATCACATCGACATGGGGGACAGGAAACTCAGTTCACCCTTGCAGAGTCACACGTCATCTTCCGTTAACCGTTACGTCGTCGTAAAGACGTGTCGGATCGCCACTGGCCACGGCATCCCGGCCGGCATCGGTGCGTCATATGCCGAGTCGAAACCATACTTCTCGTAGCGGAGGATCGAGGGGGAAGGCGGCGCGCGTGATGGCCGGGACTCGAGTGGTGGTGGTCTGCCCGGAGTGCAAGGTGTACTGGGACCGTGCTGGGCAAGCCCCGAAATGCGAGGACGCCGGCCACGTCCATCAGAATTTCGAGGTACACCGCCACCGTACAGCGGTGGTCTTGCCGGATGGCACCACCGTTACGGCCGTGTCGTTTGACCCTGGCGACCCGTACGGCCGGGAACAACGGCCGGACTACGGCCTGTACCTAGACAGTCGATGGCAGCCGCCGTGGCCGCATGACCGCGTCGGCTGGCCGGACTTCGGAGTCCCGGAGGAGAAGACGGTGATCATGACCGCGCTGCGGTCGTTGCTCGCGCGGGCTCGGACAGGTCAGCGGGTCGAGGTAGGCTGCCTCGGCGGTCACGGCCGGACCGGAACGGCTGTTG